>JANOFJ010000150.1:0-62652 GCA_031413595.1 Novosphingobium sp. | reverse complement strand
GCGCAGCGCGGCAAACCAGAGTCCCGCGCGAAACTCTGGATTGCCGCGCTGCGCTCGCAATGACGAGTGGCTCAAGGCAATGTCAGCCCATCCTAAATCCAGCGGTTCTCGCGGTACCACCCTGCGGTCGCCTTCAGCCCCTCGCGGGTGGGGATGCGGGGTTTCCACAGGGCGGGGGGAGGACAGGCGCCGTTGCTGGCAACCCAGTCGGGATGCGCCATGTAGCCCACCCGGTCGAGCGTCAGCTTGGCTTTGGCGCCGCGCAGCATCCGGTCGGCGCGGGCGGCACGTTCGAGCGAGGCGCGGCTGAGGTGGACGACCCAGGGCCGCCGCCCCATCGCCCAGCCGATCGCGCGGGCCAGCTCGTAATGGCTCCAGCCACCGGGTCTGCCGTCATCGGGCTCGAATGTCTGGTGGCTGACATCCTCCCCGCCCGGCACCAGCGCCAGCAGCAGGCGGGCCAGATCATCGACATGGATCAGCGAGGCGCGGCCCTCGCTGGGCGGCATCGGCAACAGCCCCCAGCGGGCGAGGCGGAACAGCTCAAACATTTCGGTATCGCGCGGGCCATAAATCGCGGGCGGGCGAACGATGGTCCAGTCGAGGCCGCTGGCCATGACCAGCTTCTCCGCCCGCGCCTTGGACGCGCCATAGGCCGACAGATCAGGCTCGCGCGCCGAGAGCGAGGAAACATGGATGATGCGCGGGACGCCTGCGGCCACCGCGGCTTCAATCACATTCAGCGTGCCGATGACATTGCCCGCCTCGAACCCGGCCGCATCAGCCGCATTGACCACACCTGCGACATGGATCACCGCCTCCGCCCCTGTGACGAGGCGCTTCAGCGCCGCCTTGTTGGCAAGATCGCCCGCAACCCAGTCAACTCCGTTTCGGGCGGGCTGCTCGCGCCGGGTGAGAGCACGGATGTCGCCGCTCGCGCGGTCGAGCCCAACTCGGTCAAGCAATGCCTGCCCGACAAACCCGGTCGCGCCGGTAACTGCGATGGTCACAGCAGGACCAGCTGATCGCGGTGGACCACGGCGGAACGCGGGGCATAGCCGAGGATTTCGGCTTGTTCGGACGATTGCCGCCCCATCAGCCGGGCGCATTCGATCGCGTCATATTCGCTAAGGCCATGCGCCAAGGTGGTGCCGGCATCATTGCGGATCGCGATGGCATCGCCGCGCTGGAACTCGCCTTCCACGCCGATGATCCCGGCGGCGAGCAGGCTGCTGGCCTTGGCCAAGGCGCGCGCCGCACCGGCATCAATCGTTACCGCGCCTTTCAGCCTGAGCCGCCCGCCGAGCCAGGCCTTGCGCGCACCGGCCTTTCGGCCCCGATCGGTTCTGGGCAGGAAAAGCGTTCCTATGCCCTGACCGGTCACCCTTGCAATCGGCGCATCATGGGTGCCGTTGGCGATCACCAGCGCGATGCCCGCCAGTTCGGCAATCTCGGCGGCTTGGAGCTTGGAGGTCATGCCCCCCGAACCCATCCCCGAGGCCGAGCCGCCAGTCGCCATCGCATGGATTTCTGACGTCACCCCATGGACCTCAGGAATGCGCTGCGCTGCGGGATCAGCGGGATTACGGTCATACAGGCCATCGACATCGGACAGCAGCAGCACCGCGCTGGCCCGCGCCGCCTGCGCCACTCGGGCCGCGAGCCGGTCATTGTCGCCAAAGCGGATTTCCTGCGTCGCCACGCTGTCGTTCTCGTTGATCACCGGCACCGCTCCGGCATCAAGCAGCCGGGTGAGCGTGGCAGTGGCATTCAGATATCTGCGGCGATCCTCAAGATCATCGAGCGTCAGCAGCAGCTGCGCGGCAGTCAGCCCGTGCTGCCCCAGCAGTTCCGCCCAAAGCCCTGAAAGCGCAATCTGGCCGACGGCGGCGGCGGCCTGCGCATCGGCCAGACTGCCGCGACCGCCCTTGTCGAGACCCAGCGTAGCCGCGCCCAGGGCAATCGCACCCGAGGAGACGATAATGATATCCTGGCCGCGCGCGCGGGCGGCGGCAATCTCTGCCACCAGCCCTTCCAGCCAGCCGCGGCGGACGCCGTGCGGGCCGACCAGCAATGACGAGCCAACCTTGACCACAAGGCGCGGGCAGATAGCCTTGTCGGTCAGGTCAGAGAGGCGGGCGATAAGCATTGCGCCGGGGCTTAGGGCAAAGTTGGCGGCTTGCAAATATTCGACTTCAGAGCGGCGACCACAGTTTCTCGTCGGCCACTTCCTGCTGGCCGGTTGGCCTTTCGGTGGTCGTAGCGGCGGGAAGGTGTTCGATCACGGCATTGAGCAGCGCGTCCATGCCCTTGCCGGTCGCGCCCGAGATCGGGAAAACCTTGCTGGCCCCGGCCGCTTTGAGCTCTTTGGTGAAGGCCTTGACCAGTTCGGCATCGACAGTGTCGATCTTGTTGAGCGCGATCAGGCGCGGCTTTTCGTCCAGCCCTTCGCCGTAAATGCCCAGTTCTTCCTCGATGATCTCAAGCGCTTCGGCCGGATCGACGCCATTGATGTCGATCAGGTGGATCAGCACCCGGCACCGCTCAATATGACCGAGGAACCGATCACCGATCCCGGCGCCATCCGCAGCGCCCGCGATCAGGCCGGGAATATCGGCCAGCACAAATTCGCGGTTCTTGTGGCGCACCACTCCAAGTTGCGGGCGCAGCGTCGTGAAGGGATAGTCACCGACCTTGGCCTTGGCGTTGCTCAGCGCGTTGATGAAGGTTGATTTACCCGCATTGGGCAGCCCGACCAGCCCCGCATCGGCGAGCAGTTTAAGTCGCAGCCAGACGTACATTTCCTCGCCCGGCCAGCCCGGCCCATGCTGGCGGGGGGCGCGGTTGGTGCTCGATTTATAGCTGGCATTGCCGCGCCCGCCATCGCCGCCGCGCAGCAGGGTGACCCGCTTGCCAGGCTCCTTGAGGTCAAGCAGCACAGTCTCGCGGTCGTCGTCGAGCACCTGCGTCCCGATCGGGACCTTGATCACAAGATCGGGACCGCCTGCGCCAGTGCGGTTTTTGCCCGAACCGCCGGTACCACGCGGAGCCTTGAAATGCTGGGTATAACGAAAGTCGATCAGCGTATTTAGTCCGGCCACCGCCTCGAAGATTATATCGCCGCCCTTGCCGCCATCGCCGCCGTCGGGGCCGCCGTACTCCACGTATTTTTCACGCCGAAACGCGACGGCGCCGGGGCCGCCAGCGCCGGAACGAATGAAAATCTTGGCCTGATCGAGAAAATGCATGATCGAATACTTGTCTGTTCGTGGAACCAAGTCGCCCCACGACCGCAGCATACCACTTATTGAAAAAAAGTCCCGCTACTGGTGGAGCCGAGGGGGATCGAACCCCTGACCTCGTCATTGCGAACGACGCGCTCTCCCATCTGAGCTACGGCCCCAGTCCAGTGCGAGCGCGCTTCGCCAGCTTGAACCGCTGGCCGCCCGCGGGAACGGACCCCTTAGCGAAGCGGGACCAAGCTTGGAAGGGTTAAATTACTTGACCGAAGGAGCAGTACTGGCCGGAGCCACAGGTGCCATCGGCGCGGGCGCATATTTGGCGTCCCACAGGGCGGCGTCGGTCTTGTACTGTTCGTAACTGCGATAAAATTGCTCAAACACCAATTCGAGCTGAGTCAGGCTGCGTGCGGAAAAGGCCGGCAGATCGGCCCGCTTCACGGTGATTGATTCCCGGCTCGCCACCAATGCAGCATCGCAGAAAGCGGCCAGGGTCGGCGGATATGCGAAGTAATTATAGACCTGGGTCATATAAGCTTCGCGAGGCCGGATGAAAGCTGCACCAAACCGCTTGCGGTAATCGTCATCCACGCCGCGGTTGGCCGCCTTCAGGCCGCGCGCATGCGACTTGAGGAACGTGCGATAGCCTACCAGAATATCCGCGTGCTCCGGCTTCAGGCAATTAAGTGCGGCCACATTATAGGCCGAACGGAAGTTCCACGTAGCTTGGGTCGGGCTGAGATTAGCGTTGACCGTCTGGCGCACACCATTGGCACCAAGCGGCGGCACTGCCACGCCGGCCGGTGCGCCGATCGGGGGGCGTGGGCGCGGCGGAACATAAACGACGGGTTTGGGCGGTGGCGGGGGCGGCGGCGGTGGCGGGGCCTTGGGTGCGCAGGCAGCCAGCACGCTCAAAATGGCGATAACGCCGCCAAGGAGTAACCTTTGCCTGAACTGCTCACCCATATTCTGTCCCACTTTCTGCGATGGCTTAAGCCGCACACCATATCTGCCGGCAGCTGTCCCGGCGATTAAGCCGTGCGCACTAACCCTAATCCGCTGCAAATAAAATGCCCGGCGCGCCAGAAGGAACGCCGGGCACGATGGTTGCCCTGCTGGGGCGAAGACTTACTCGCGATTGCCGAGGAAACTGAGCAGGAACTGGAACATGTTGATGAAATCGAGGTAGAGCGTCAGCGCGCCAAGCACGATTGCCTTGCCGGCGAAATCAGTGCCCTGAACCTCGTAATACTGGTTCTTGAGGCGCTGCGTGTCGTAGGCGGTCAGCCCAGCGAAAATCAACACCCCGAGGATCGAAATGGCCATCGACAGTCCGCTCGACTGAAGGAAGATGTTGATCACCATCGCAATGAGGATGCCAAACATTCCCATGATCATGAACGAACCCATCGCCGTAAGGTTCTTCTTGGTGGTGTAGCCGAACAGGCTAAGTCCCGCAAAAGCGCCCGCCGTGGCAAAGAATGTAGTCGCAATCGACGCGCCGGTGTAGCGCAAGAAGATCGTTGAGAGCGAGAGACCCATCATAATCGCAAAACCCCAGAACATCATCTGGAGGGCAGGCGTGCTAAACTTATTCTGGCCAAAGCTCATGGCCAACACGAAGCCGATCGGTGACAGCGCTATGACGAACCAAAGCGGTCCGCCAATGATCTGCGCGGCCATGCCCGAGCTGGCAAACAGGAGCGCGACGATGCCTGAAAGCAGCACGCCCGAGGACATATAGTTGTAAATCGAAAGCATGTGGCGGCGCAGGCCCATATCATACGTGCCAGCCGAGCCGATTACCTCGCCATTCAAGCTCGGAGCCGCGCCGAAACCCGTTTTGGTGGGTTGGGGGTCATTCCAATTGGCCATGATGCGTCTAACTCCTTCTCTCGCCCCAACTTCATAGTGAGGCGGATTTTTCGAATATCGGATGTCTGGGCGCAGGTTTCAAGTAAAACCGAACAAGCGCCTGTCGCGAATTGTATCAGCGCGCGGCGCGGGCCATTTCGGCGCTGCGGGCCGCCGCACCGCTTAGCGCAGCCTTAACCATCAACGCGAAGGCAGAATCGGCATCAAGCACGTCCAGCCCGACTTGCGTCATACCGCCGGGACTTGCCACCCGGCGGGCAAGGTCTGCAGGTGAATGCGGCGATGCGGCGGCCAAAGCCCCTGCCCCTTCGACCATCGCCACCGCCAACCTTTCAGCCTGTTCAGACGTCAGTCCCAATGCGGTTGCACCCTGTGCCAGCGCATCGATAAAGCGATAAACAAAGGCAGGGCCAGAGCCAATCAGTGCCGTGACAAGATCGAACTGGGTCTCGTCACTTAGCCATTCGGGCGTGCCGAGCGGGGTCATCAGCGCGTCAACGGATTCCTTTTTGGCCGTAGCAAGCCCGCGCGAAATCAGCGCAACTGGCGATTTACCGATCGCTGCCGCCAGATTCGGGACAACCCGGACCAGCCCGGTTGCCCGCGGAAAACGCACGGCAAGGCTCTCCAGCTCAACCCCCGCAAGAATGGAAACCAAAACTGTTGCGGGCCCGATCAACGGTTCGAGGTCCGAAGCGATCTGATCCAGCAGTTGCGGCTTGATCCCCAGCAACACCGCATCAAATGGGCCAAGCGGTAGCTCGCGCAACAAGGAAACCCCTGCTGGCACCTCGTTCAACTGCGGATCGACTACCGTGAAGTGCGCCGGATCCATTCCGCCAGACAGCCATCCGGCCAGCATCGCCCCGCCCATATTGCCACACCCGACAAGCAGCAGCGAGGTGGGCCAAACATTCATTGCGTCAGGCTTCCCCGGCTGCGTCAACCAGCGCACTGGCCAGAGCCTCAGCCGGGGTCTTGTCACCCCAAAGGATAAACTGAAATGCCGGGTAGAACCGGTCACACTCGTCGACAGCAGCTTCAACTGCGGCTTGCGCCTGCGCCAGGCTCAGCAAGCCATCATCGCCCAGCATGAGCCCGTGGCGGTAGAGGAGTACCCCGCCGCTGGACCACACATCGAAATGACCGACCCACAGCTGTTCGTTCACCAGCGCCAGTACTTCGAACATCGCCGCGCGCTTATCATCAGGCACGCGGATATCGGGCAGGCACAGCAGCTGGAGGACATGATCTTCGCGCCGCCAGATACCGCGCACGGTATAGTTCGCCCAACTGCCCTGGATTTCTCCCGAAACCTCGTCCTCACCCACATATTCGCACGGCCAGCCGCGCGCCTCGAACAATGAGGCGAGCATGTCGACGGGCGCGGCGTCGTCATCCCGATCGATTTCGCGGTTGCCTGTCATCATCGAACCCGTTCCGCCTCTACTTGCGACTTAAGGGTCTGAATGCGTCGGCAGACGTGCTCCCGACAATGGAGAGTTAACGCGCGGTTGCGCAAAACTCGACAAGCCTGTTCACAAAGTGTGGAAAAGCTGTGTTCAGCTTCATTTTGCGGCCAGTGCATCGACAATTTGCCCTGCCGGACTGGTCCAGACAAAGCTTCCGCTCATTCCGGCACGTCGCAATTGCGCATTGAAGGCATTTGCAGCCGCTTCACTTTCGAATGGTCCGGTCAGCAACCGATTGGTCTGGCCCCAGGCGCTGGTGTAGCCCTTGCGGTTCCGGAGCACCGCGGCCTCTTCGCGGGTCAACTTGCGCCAATCAAAGCCAAGCGCCCGCTTGTCGCGCCCCGCGGCCAGCTGCACCCAGATCCGGCTGGGGTGACTGGGCGGCGGCGGCGTGGCTGCCTTGCAATTCGCTCCAGCCTTTTCAACCCCGGCCTTGCCAGTCACGCCGGGCTTGCAAACCGGCAGGTCTTTGGGATCGGTTGCGGCCCGGCTTGGCGCAATCCGGCGCATGTCGACTGCACCGGCCACCGGCACCGCCTCGCGGCTAGGTGTTCCAAGATCGGCAAAGACATCTGCAAGACTGCGCGACCTGACTGGTGGTGCCTCAACCGGCAGTTTGGCGGCGGACGGCGTGGACGCGGGCGGCGGTGCGGGACTGACCTGGGCCAGATCAAAGGCGCTGATGCCAGGCGTTGCATCTGCTGGCTTGGAAGCTGCTCGATCAAGCGCGATCTCGGGCGGAGCAGGCGGCGTTGCAGCAGGGGTTCGCCCCGCAGCGGGCGAACTGGGCGGGGTTGCGGCGGGAGACCTTGCAGTTGGCGGCTTGACCGCGGGTGACGCAGCGACAGACGTTGGAATCAGAGCGGGTTTGGCGGTGTTAGCCGCCATTTGAACTGGATCCCTGGTCACCTCACGGGTGGGAGCGGGTACAGGCGGCGCGGCCGCCCGAACAGGAACCGACGCAGCCTCGGCCTGTTGTTTGCGTTCACTCCGCGAACTCGCCGACGAATTCCGCTGCTTGCCATCTCGGCCCATCGGTTGCCCGGACGGAACCAACGACCGCTCTGTTGCGGCCAGATTGCGGCGCGGTTTGGAATAATTGGCAACGCGCGGATCATCGAGACCAATCTCTGCAGCGCGCGGAAATTGACCGGAATTGGCCGCAGCAGCCTGCTGCGCTGGGGTCAATCGGGACATATATCTCAGATAGGGGGTGATAGCAGCAGCAAGGTCTGCCGGCATAACCGAGCGGGCAATCGCTTCTGCCTCATCCGCCAGACCCAGGATGGCGAATGAAAAGGCACGAATTCGCCAGGCAGCCTTGTCTTGCCGCTGGAGCAATGGGGCGAGCGTGGTTTCCATCCCGCGGCGATCCCCGCTGATCGCCTGGCTCAACGCCAGTCGCCGGGTTGCTTCATCGTTGGGACCCGAAGCCAGCGATTCACGGTAGTACCGCTGCGCCGTTTCGTTGTCGCCAACCAGATCATAGGCAAGGCCGCGCTCGGCCAGCAACATCGGCTGGATCGGTCCTGACGCTGCGGCCTCAGCAAATAAGGGGATCGCTGGGAAGGGATCGCCGTTGCGAACATAGGCCCCGGCCAGCCCCGCCTTAACCTGCGAATTGCCGGGGGAAAGCGTATCGGCGCGCTGATAGAAGCCGACCGCCGCATCGACGTCTCCCATTTCGAGCGCTGCTATCCCAGCATCGATAAGTGCCGGGACATCGCGTGGATTGCGCCCTAGCCGGCCAAGCGCAGCGTTCAGCTTCATGCTTCCCTGCGCCGGAATTTGCTGCACTACGGGGCTGGAAACCTCATCAATATCGTCGACCTGCGCCTTGGCTTGCCCAGTTGCTGCCAAGACCAGCCCTGCCGCACCTGCAAGCGCAATGCGTAATCGATTGGACATGGCAGAGCGGACTGCGGACATGATCAAGGCCTGTCGATACTGCCGCCCACCCGGCGGAACGGACGCGTTCTGCGCATCACTGGTCTAGCGGGTCCAGCTTAACCTGGGTCGAACAGCCCTTTGCAGGGCCATTCGCACAGGTCGGACTTACTACTGGTTGTTCTGACGGCCAAGGAAGCGAGGAATACTGATCGACGAACCCTCGTCTGCATCATCTTCGCCCTCTTCTTCCTCGTCAGCGGCGGTCTTGCCGCCACGTGAGAGGTTGGCCATTCGCTCGAACAGGGTGCTACCGGCGCCAGAAGGATTGCGCGCCGCCGGCGCAGCATCTTCATCCGAGCTGGCAAGCAGTCCGCGGCGACGACCATACATTGCCTCGGAGCCTGGTTCGTCTTCTTCAGCCAGTCGCGAAGCATCAAGCAGCAATTCATCGCTGCCACCGGTATCTTCGCCGGATTTCTGGTCGTCTGATATGGCTTCGGCTTCAACCTCAAGATCAAGCAGGTCGTTGGACGAGCTGCCAACATCGGCTTCGTCTTGAGCATCGTATCCCGCAGTGCTGGCGCTCGCCGCATATTCTGACTGCCCGGCCTCTTCGTCCAATTCCAGAGCATCGGCAGCAACTGGTTCTGCCGCCGCGGCGGCATCAGGCTCGCCCGATGTAGCAGCCCGCTCAAACAGCGGCTCCGGTTCGGCAGCGGGAGCAAAGGAGGGTAGCGAAGGACCTCGCGAATTGCCGATGTTGAACGGCCTTGCAGCCTCCTCGGCCATGCTCGCAGTCTGTTCGATCCCGGTGGCGACCACCGAGACACGGATCTTGCCCTGCAGATCGGGATTGAAAGCCGAGCCCCAGATTATGTTCGCGTTGGGATCGACCAGTTCGCGGATGTGATTGGCGGCTTCATCGACTTCGAGCAGCCGCATATCGTCGCCGCCGATGATCGAGATGATCACCCCCTTGGCGCCCTGCATCGAAACGCCGTCCAGCAGTGGGTTGGCAATGGCGCGTTCGGCCGCTTCGAGTGCTCGGTTTTCGCCGCTGCCCTCGCCCGTGCCCATCATCGCCTTGCCCATTTCGCCCATCACTGACCGGACGTCTGCGAAATCGAGGTTGTTGAGGCCAGGCATGACCATCAGATCGGTGATCGAGCGGACGCCTTGTTGCAGCACTTCATCCGCCAGCTTGAATGCTTCCTTGAAAGTGGTGTCGGCCTTCGCCACCAGGAATAGGTTCTGGTTGGGAATCACGATCAGCGTATCGACGTGCTTCTGCAACTCCTCGATCCCGGCTTCGGCCGCACGCATCCGGCGTGTGCCTTCGAACAGGAACGGTTTGGTGACAACACCCACGGTCAGCACACCCTTGTCACGCGCCGCTTTGGCGATGACCGGGGCTGCGCCAGTGCCTGTGCCGCCGCCCATGCCGGCTGCGATAAAGCACATATGCACGCCTTCCAGCGCTCGCTCGAGCTCAAGCAGGGTTTCTTCTGCCGCCGCGCGGCCCACTTCGGGGCGCGATCCGGCACCGAGGCCCTGGGTAATATCCGGACCAAGCTGGATCCGGTTTTCTGCAACCGAGTTGTTCAGCGCCTGAGCATCGGTGTTGGAGACGATAAAATCGACTCCTTCAATCCCTGCGCCGATCATGTTGGCAATCGCATTTCCGCCTGCCCCGCCGACGCCAATCACAGTGATGCGCGGACGGAGTTCCTCCACAGCAGGCGGTCCGATATTGATGCTCATGGCGCTCTCCTGGCAGGCACTCAAATGATAGATTTACAGTTAACACGGTGTTTGCACCGTTCGAATCGCCGAATCAAAGCCAAACTAACCTTTGTCCACAGCCCGCTGTAGCAATACTGCGGATCAGAAGTACTCCTTCGCCGCGCGAAACACTCTGGTGATCAGGCCCAGGCCCGAATAGCGCATGGTTGGCTGATAGCTCGGACCGATCGCCCGGATATCGACCGGATCCGCTGCGGCGTAGAGGACAAGCCCCGCCAGCGTCGAAAATCCAGGAGTTGCATGAGGATCAGGGAGGCCCTTGAGCTGTGGCGGACGCCCGATGCGAACCGGCTTGCCAAGTGCGCTTTGCGCATAGTCGGCCAGGCCCGCCAGTTCTGCTCCGCCGCCGGTCAGCACAACTTGCTGGCCGCGCTGGCCGACAAAGCCCATCGCCTTCAGCGCCCGACCGACCTCTTCGGTCAACAGCGCAAGCTGGGTGGTAATGACCGAGATCAGTTCGGCCCGAGGGATGCGATTCTTGTCATCGCCGTGGCGCGCTATTGGCCCCGAACCCTCTTCGCCCGGAGCATTGACCGGGATCATCTCGCGATGATCAGTCGGGCTGGCAATCGCCGAACCGTGGACGCATTTGAGCCGCTCGGCCTGGAACCTGCGAATGCCAAATGCCGAGGCGAGCGCATCGGTGATGTCACCCGAACCCATCGGAATTGCCGTGAGCCCGAGCAACATGCCGTTGGCGTAGACTGCGACATTTGTGACTTCGCCGCCGAATTCCACCAGCGCCACGCCCAGTTCGCGCTCTTCCGCAGAGAGGCAGGCAAAGCCTGCTGCGATGGGTGAGCCGACCACCGCCTCAACCTCAAGATGCGCGTTCTGGACCGCTTCGGTGATGTTGCGCACCGGCGCGCCATCAGCCAGCATGACATGAATATCAACGCCCAACCGTTCGGCATGAAGCCCTTTGGGATCGGAAACGCCATTGGCTCCGTCCAGCGTATAATGGGCGGGCTGTGCATGCAGCACCATTCGTCCATCGGGCTGGATCACATCGCGCCCTGCGACAAGCAGATGTTCAATATCGTCTGCCTCGATCCGGCGGCCGCCGATATCAACCTCAACTTGCGCGATCTGACTGGCGAGGCCCGCCCCCGAACAGCCGATCCACACGCTGGTGACCGAAGTGTTGGCCATCTTCTCTGCGCGTTCTACCGCATCGCGTACCGCGTAGGTCGCCGCTTGCATATCGGTGACGTAGCCGCGCTTAATCCCTTGCGCCGCGCGGTGACCGGAACCCAAAACGATCATCTCGCCGGTTTCGGAAATCCCCGCAATCATCGCCGAAATCCGGAAAGAGCCGATGTTTACTGCGCCGATGACGCGGGTAATGCGCGGGGAGGCCATCAGTTTTGCTCCTGCTTGGAGTTGGGCGCCGCAGTTTCGCTGCTCTTTGGTTTGGGTTGTTCCACCGGGTCGGTTCGGCCTGGGACGCGGAAATAGATCCGATCGGACGCGCGCATGTCAAAGGCCGCAACTTTCCCGCCCAGCAAGCGGTTGATCCCGTCCAGCCTGGCAAATGACATCAGCGCGGTGCTCGAAGGGCGCACTCCTTCGGGCAGAGCAAGCACCTGACCGGTCTTGAAAGTCAGGTTCCAGCGGCGATTGCCCACCCATTCGGCCTCGCGCACTTGCGGCTTCAGAGCTGGCGCCGCGCCCAACAGATCGGTGAGTGCCACCACCTGCCTGGACGCACCGGGGCCGGAGAGGACCAGCTTGCCTTTGGCCCGGGCCGCGGTAACTGTTTCAAGCTCGTGTCCCGTGGCATCGATCAGCACCATCCGATCAGCCTTCCTGAGCACTGCATGGGGCTTGCGCTCAACCACATCGATCACCAGCGTATCGGGGAGCTGGCGCGAAACGCGCGCATCTTCAACCCAGGAAAGCTGCATCAATTCACTGCGCAATCCATCGATATCGACCAGCGGCATGGCCCGATCGCGCTGGCCCAGGACGCGCTCGTAGACCTTGAGTTCGTTGATATGCTTGACCCCGCGAACTTCAACCCGCTTGACCTCGAACCCGGCATCGGATGCGAAGACTGCAAGCTGCTGCCCGGCCATCGCGGGCACTCCGGCAAAACTTGCGACTATCCATGCCAGCGCCACTGCTCCGCCCAGAATCGCGGCGAGGAACACCCGGTGGAGCTGTTCCTCGCTGAACGGCATCCAGGCCATGACGCTGTCAAAGGCCGAGCCGGTCCGCGCCCTTGCGGTCCGCACTGTCCGGGCCTTGCCCTGCGCAGCTGCAACCTTGCGAACGCTTTTGCCGCCGCGTTTGATCTTCTGGCTCATGGTGCGGCCTCCTTGTGGGCCAGAGCGTCCGCGATGATCGCCTCAACCAGATCGCCATAATCCATGCCAAGGTGGCGCGCCTGTTCGGGGACCAGGCTGAGCGGGGTCATGCCTGGCTGGGTATTTACCTCAAGCAGGAACAGCCCTGCGACACCGCGCTGGTCATCCCAGCGGAAATCGCTGCGGCTGGTTCCTCGGCAACCCAGCAGCCGGTGTGCCCTTAGCGCGATATCCTTGCAGGCTTCGGTAATCTCGTCCGGGATTTGGGCGGGGCAGATATGCTCGGTCATACCCTCGGTATATTTGGCGTCGAAATCATAAAAGCCCGATTTGGGCTTGAGCTCGGTAACCATCAGCGCGCGGTCGACGATCACTGCGGTGGTCAGTTCGTGGCCGCGGATAAAGGGCTCGGCCAGCAGCGAGGGGAATTGCTGCCACGGTCCCTTGGCCTCCGGGCTGATCGGGTTGCCGTAATTGCCTTCCGCCGTCACGATCGCGACGCCAACCGAAGAGCCTTCGTTGACCGGCTTGAGCACATAGGGCCGCTCCAGCGGATCGCGCTCGTAAAGCTCCGCAGTCTCGACAATCCGCCCGCCTGGCATTGGAATGCCATGCGGAACCAGCGCTTGCTTGGTCAGCTCCTTGTCGATCGCGATGACCGAAGTGGCGAGGCCCGAGTGGGTGTAGGTCAGCCCCATCAGATCCATCATGCCCTGCACCGTGCCGTCCTCGCCGGGTGTGCCGTGGAGCGCATTGAACACCACATCGGGCGCGGTCTCGGTCAACCGGGCCGCGACGTTGCGGTCCATGTCGATCCGGGTCACACGGTGTCCGCGCGCCTCAAGCGCATCGGCAACGCCATTGCCGCTCATCAGCGACACCGGCCGTTCCGAGGACCAGCCGCCCATAAGGACTGCGACATGAAGTTTGGGGAGCGTCACTTTTTTCCTGCGCCTTTTTCGACTGGCGCTCCGGCAAGAATGCCGACGCGCTGGATTTCCCAATCCAATTTGACCCCTGATTTTCCCTTGACCCGCCGCCGCACTTCTTCGCCCAGCCCTTCGATGTCTGCACTGGTTGCGTCACCCAGATTGAGCAGGAAATTGCAGTGTTTCTCACTGACTTGCGCGCCGCCTTTGACCAGACCTCGGCACCCGGCCGCATCGACCAGTTCCCAGGCCTTGTGGCCCGGCGGGTTCTTGAAGGTCGATCCACCGGTTTTGCTTCTAAGAGGCTGCGATGCTTCGCGGGCTGCGCTGATCCGGTCCATCTCGGCCTGAATCGCCGCCGGATCGCCCAGACGACCCCTGAACCGGGCTACAACGACAATCGCACCAACCGGTAATTCGGAGTGGCGATAGGTATAGCCCATTTCGCTGGCCGGCAGCGTCACCAATTCGCCATTACGCAGCACCACATCGCAATCGATCAAAATATCGGCAACCTCGCTGCCATAGGCACCGCCGTTCATGCGGATGAACCCGCCGACCGTGCCGGGGATCGAGCGAAGGAATTCAAGACCGGCGATCCCGGCATCGCGGGCGGTGGAGGAAACCAGAATGCCCGAGGCACCGCCGCCGCAATCGAGCGTCACCTCATCCCGCGCAGTGCATTTAGCAAAAGCCTTGCCGAGACGGATTACCACGCCCGAAACCCCGCCATCGCGGACGATCATGTTGGAACCCAGCCCCAGCGCCATAACCGGGGTGGCGGTGTCCAGATCGCGCAAAAAGCCTTGCAGATCGGCCAGATCCTTCGGCTCGAACAGCCACTGGGCAGCGCCGCCGGACTTGAACCAGACCAGCGGAGCCAGCGGAGCATCGGCGGTGAGCTTGCCGTGAACCTTGGGGAGCGCCAGTGTGTTCACCCCCCCCTCCGCCGCACGAGTATCGCATCGGCCAGGCCGCCTGCCCATTTGGTGATGTCGCCAGCGCCAAGGCAGACCACCATGTCACCGGGCTGAGCAGTTTCGGCTATCGTTGCGGCAAGAGCATCCTGACTGGCGATTACCTGCGCCGAGCGATGCCCGCGCGCCTTCATTCCGGCGATCATCTCGTCTGAATCGATGCCTTCGATCGGCTGTTCGCCCGCGGCATAGACCGGGGTGGCAAAGACGATATCGGCATCGTTGAAGGCAGCCTGGAACTCTTCCATGTGATCGCGCAGGCGGGTAAAGCGATGCGGCTGGACCACGGCGATAACCCTGCCTTGAACGCCTTCGCGGGCCGCTGACAGCACCGCGCGAATCTCTACAGGGTGGTGGGCGTAATCGTCTATCACGGTGATCCCGTCCACCTCGCCCACCTTGGTAAAGCGCCGTTTGACGCCGGTGAACTTGGCAAAACCGGTCTGGATTACATCGTCACTGCAAGCCATCTCCACCGCCACTGCAATCGCAGCGATCGAGTTCTGGACGTTGTGACGGCCCGGCATCGGCAGCTCGATCCCATCGATCCGGCGAATACTGCCGTCGCGCTGGCGGATCGCCACATCAAAGCGATTGCCGCCTGGGATTGGAGTGACGTTCTCGCCCCGCACATCGGCCTGGGCGGAAAAGCCGTAAGTGATCACCCGGCGATCGCGAATTTTCGGGATCACCGCCTGCACCTCGGGATGATCGATGCACAGCACCGCTGCGCCATAGAACGGCACATTCTCGATGAACTCGACGAAGGCCTCTTTAACCGCATCGAAGCTGCCGTAATGATCGAGGTGTTCAGGGTCGATGTTGGTGACGACCGCGATGGTCCCATCCAGTCGCAGGAAACTGCCATCGCTCTCATCGGCTTCCACCACCATCCAGTCGCTTGCGCCGAGCCTGGCGTTGGAGCCATAGCTGTTGATGATCCCGCCGTTGATAACGGTCGGATCGATCCCGCCGGCATCAAGCAGCGCGGCAACCATGCTGGTGGTGGTGGTCTTGCCGTGGGTGCCCGCCACCGCAACGGTGCGCTTCAGCCGCATCAGCTCGGCCAGCATTTCAGCGCGGCGGACCACGGGAATGCGCCCCTCCAGCGCGGCGGCAACCTCGGGGTTGTTGCGCTTCACGGCGGTTGAGGTGACGACCACAGCGGCATCGCCAAGGTTTTCGGCAGCATGACCGATCATCACCCTGATCCCGCGCTGGCGCAGGCCTTCGACCACATAGCCTTCAGCGATGTCCGAGCCTTGGACATCGTAGCCAAGGTTCTTCATCACCTCGGCAATCCCCGACATGCCGATCCCGCCAATGCCGACGAAGTGGATCGTCCCGATATCGGTGGGAACACCCATCATGCGGTCTGCTCCTGGCCAGTGGCCGAAACGCTTTGCACCATCCGGATAACATCCATCAGCGGCGAACCACCGAAGCTCTCGACCAGATCTGCCAGATCGCTCACCGCATTGGGATAGCCGCAATTCCACGCAGCATGGGCCGCAGTTGCGAGGGTTTCGGGGCGCTGGGCCATCGCCTGGATCTGCTTGGCGAGTTCAGAGGCGGAGAACTTCTCTTGCCGGATCATTCGCGCGCCCCCGGTCGCGACCATTTCGCGGGTATTGGCAGCCTGATGATCGTCGGTCGCGATCGGCAGCGGGATCAGGATGGCGGGGCGGCCGACCGCGGTAAGCTCGGCGATGGTCGATGCTCCGGCGCGGCCGATGAACAGATGGGCGTCGGCGAGCCGTGTCGCCATGTCCTCGAAATAGGTGCCCAGTTCGGCGGGTATGTTATGTCCGGCATAGCGGGCGCGGACCGCTTCGATATCCTCGGCCCGGCACTGCTGGGTAATCTGCAGCCGGGTCCGCAGCGCCGTCTGGAGCATGGCGAGCCCATCGGGGACGACCTCGGACAGCACCCGTGCGCCCTGACTGCCGCCAGTTACCAGCACCCGAAGCAGGCCATCGGCGGTAAACGGCGGGAACGGCTTGTCACGAAGCGCCAGCACTTCGGCGCGGATCGGATTTCCGACCAGACGCACCTTTTCGCCGTGCTTTTTCGGAAGCCGATCGACCTGCTTATACGATGTCGCAATTGCATTGACCCGCCCTGCCAGGAAGCGGTTGACCCGGCCCAGCACAGCATTCTGCTCGTGGATGATGGTCGGAATTCTGGCTGAGGCTGCGGCCATTAGCGCCGGAAATGCGGGATAACCGCCAAAACCGATCACGGCGGAAGGCTCAAAACTGTCGAACAGCCGCAGCGCCATGCGCCGCCCTTCAAGGATCGCGCCGATGCCCTTGGCCCAGCCGAGCGGATTGCGGGTCAGCCGTCCGGCCGGGAGCACATGGGCCACCAGCGATGCGGGCTTGCCCGGCAATTTGGCGCCGCGCTCATCCGTGATCAAGGCAACATGGTGCCCGCGCCGCTCCAGCTCTACCGCCAGGGCAAAGGCGGGGATCAAATGCCCGCCGGTTCCGCCTGCGGCCAGCACAAAGTGCCTGCTGGTAATACTCATTTCAGGCCTCCTGCCTGGCGCAGACTGAATGGCTCGCGCTGCAAGAAAGGATTTCTGCGGGTAATGGCCAGCAGGAAGCCGACCCCAAGGCACAGCGCGATGGTTGACGAGCCGCCATAGCTGATCAGCGGCAGGGTCATGCCTTTCGATGGAAACAGTTGCAGGTTGACGAGGATATTGATGAAGGCCTGCCCGCCCAGCTGGGCCGCAAGTCCTGCCGCCGCCAGCACGGTGAACAAATCTTCCTCCTCGACCAGGCGCAACAGCACCCGGACCATGATCGCCAGATACAGCACCACAATCACCGCGCAGATCAAAAGGCCGAACTCCTCGCCGATGACAGAGAAAATATAGTCGGTATGCGCCTCGGGCAAAGCGAGCTTGCGCGTACCCAGCCACAAGCCGCTACCGGTCCATCCTCCGGCGAGCAGGGTTTTTTCGGCGAGATCTACTTGATCGAAAGCCGATCCGCCGCCGATGAAACTGTCAATCCGGTTGCGGGCGTTATCATAAAACAGATATGCCCCGACAACCACCCCGAGCAGGGCCGCGCCCGCCAGCGCAACGCGCTTGACCGAAATGCCGGACAGCAGCACCAGTACGAACCAAACACCGCAAAACAGGATCGCCGAACCAAAGTCCGGCTGCGCCATCAGCATTACTGCGACCAGACCCATCACTCCTGTTGCTACTTCGACCACTGGCAAATTGGGATCGCGGACCCGCCATGACAGGATCCAGGCCATCCCGATCGCAAAGGCAGGTTTGAGGAATTCCGAGGGTTGGAGCGACATGCCCAGATTGAGCCAGCGCCGCGCGCCATTTACCGTGAAGCCGAACACCGGAACCAGCAGCAGCCCGATCAGCATGGCGAAACCCAGCATGATCCCTGCGCGCCGCGCCATATCCTTGGGCAGCAGCGAAGCCAGCAGCATCGTGATCAGGCCGACAAATTGCCAGCGCAGGTGGAGGTAGAAGAAGTGCATGTCATCGAGCCGAATCGCCGAAGTCGAAAGACGGCGCGCGCTGGCAGGCGAAGCGGCCGCAACGGCTGCGGTGCCGATCGCCATCAGCGCCAGAATCATGAACAACAACACGCGATCGACCTCGCGCCACCAGATCGCCAACTCGCTGCGACGGCTGCGGCGCAGCCGCGCACCGGGATTGGCGGAATTGATCTGACCGCCGCGCGGCACGAAAGGGGGATTGCTGGCCATCAGTTTCCACCCTGCTTTATCGTTGCATCGGCTTCATCGCCCTCGACCAAGGTCAGTGCTTCGACGATCTGCCGGAAATTGTCGCCGCGCGCTTCATAATCCCGAAACTGGTCAAAGCTGGCGCAGGCCGGTGAAAGCAATACGACGTCCCCGGGATGGGCGGCAGCGATCGCCTCGCGGATCGCCTCGCACATCATTTCGCTGCGCCGAACCGGCATATGCGGGGCGAGCAGCTCAGCAAACAGCGGCCCGGCGTCACCGATCGTATAGGCTGCCGCGACATTGCCGAAGTACGGGGCGCATTCGTCAAGATCGTCACCCTTGGGCAGGCCGCCCAGGATCCAGTGGATCCGGGGGCCAGTTCTGGATGTGTCAGTTCTGGGCGGGAATGCCGCCAGCGCCGGGGCGGCCGAGGCCGGGTTGGTGGCCTTGCTGTCATTGATGAACAGCACGCCGGCTGCTTCGGCAACGCGTTCCATCCGGTGGGGGAGCCCGCGAAAAGTCGCCATGGCGGGCTTCCACTGTGCTGGCGTCAGCCCTAGCGCCTCAACAATCCCGACCGCCACGGCGGCGTTCTGCAGGTTATGCGGGCCTTGCAGGGTCGGCCAGTTGGGCTGGAGCGCCAGGAGATCGAGCCCATCGACGCTGAGTACTTTTTCTGGTGCGCGCCGCTGGGCTTCATGCGCAGCGACGGCGCGGGTTTCCTCATCAGTAATGCCGAAGATCGCCTGCTGATCAGCCCGTTGCATCCCAAAAAGCCGCGCCTTCGAGGCGGCGTAGCCTGCAAAATCGGCATAGCGATCAAGGTGATCCGGAGTGATATTCAACAACGCCGCAACTTCGCATTCAAGGCTGAATGTCAGGTCCAGCTGATAGCTGGAAAGCTCCAGCACATAGACACCGCCCGGATCAAGCGGCCTTTGCCCCAGGATCGGCAGCCCGATATTACCGCCCATCTTGGTTGGTAACGCCGCGCTTTGCAGCAGATGATGAACCAGCGCAGTAGTGGTTGACTTGCCGTTGGTGCCGGTAATTCCCACCACGCGGTGCGCGGGAAGGCGAGGCCGGGCCAAGGCAAACAATTCGATATCGCCGATCACCGGGACCCCGGCCTTGGCGGCAATTTCGGCAATCGGATGGCGGTTCAGCGGCACTCCGGGGGAGACCACCACTCCGGCATAGCCCGCAAGATCGATCGACACCGGATCAGCCAGATCGACCCTGCCGGGATATTTGGCGCCGAGCAGCTGACGCGGTTCTTCGCGGCTGTCCCAGGCAGTAACTTTGGCTCCGCTTGCCAGCAAGCTATCGACCGCCGTCAGCCCCGATCGGGCCAGACCGAGGACGGCATAGCGTTTGCCGGAAAAGGTTGGGCCAGTGATCATGGCGCTCCGATCACCTCACCTTCAACGTCGCAAGGCCGATCAACGCAAGGATGATCGAGACAATCCAGAAGCGGATCACAACGGTCGATTCTTTCCAGCCAAGCTGTTCGAAATGGTGGTGGATCGGAGCCATCTTGAAGACGCGCTTGCCGGTGCGTTTGTAAACCGCGACCTGGATGATGACCGACATCGCTTCAAGCACGAACAGGCCGCCGACGATAGCCAGCACGATTTCGTGATGCGCGGCGACTGCAATGGCACCCAGAGCGCCGCCCAGCGCAAGGCTGCCGGTATCGCCCATGAACACTGCTGCAGGCGGCGCGTTGAACCACAGGAAGGCAAGGCAGGCTCCCATGATCCCGGCACACAGGATGGCCAGATCGCCAGCCCGAGGCACATGCGGAATACCCAGATAGGCGGCAAAGTCGGCTCGCCCGGCAAGGTAGGCAATGATCGCAAAGGCCCCTGCCGCGATGACTACTGGCATGGTGGCAAGCCCATCAAGCCCGTCGGTCAGGTTCACAGCATTTCCCGCCCCAACCATGACGAAGGCGGCAAAGACGTAATAAAGCGGGCCCAGCGGGATGTAGCGATCCGACAGAAACGGGACATAGAGGTTGGTGCTGATCTGGCTGACGATCAGCCACGAGGCGACGCCTGCGACTGCGAATTCGGCCAGTAACCGCGCCCGGCCCGATATTCCCTTGGCGCTGCGCTTGCTGACCTTGTCGTAATCATCAAGGAAGCCGATAAATCCAAAGCCCACCGTCACCGCCAGGCAGGCCCAGACGAACGGGTTGGTCAGATCCATCCACAGCAGCATCGAGATGACCAGCGAGATCAGGATCATCAGCCCACCCATCGTCGGCGTGCCGCGTTTGGCGAGGTGGCTTTGCGGACCGTCCTCGCGGATCGGCTGGCCTTTGCCCTGGCGGACGCGAAGCATGCTGATGAAGCGTGGCCCGATGATTAGGCCGATCACCAGCGCAGTCATCAAGGCCGCGCCGGCACGGAACGTCTGGTAGCGAATGAGGTTCGTTACCCCAGAGAAGTTGAAATAATCGGCAATGATATAGAGCATCAGCCCTCCTTGCCGGCGAGCGCCGTGACCAACGCGCCCAGTCCCACCGAATTCGACCCTTTGACCAGGATCGCGTCACCGCTTTCCAGGCCAATCGCCAGCAGCGCTTGTTGCGCTTCCATGGCATTACCGCAATGCGCGAAGGTCAGCGGCTTGCCAAGCGCAACCGGATCCGATTTCCCCAACTCCTCGGCCAGCGCGCGCATCTCGTCGCCCACCAGCACCAGCCGGTCGATGCCGGCGGCGCGGATCGGCTCGGCCAGCGCAGCGTGAAAGGCTGGACCGTGGGCTCCCAGTTCCTTCATTGCGCCCAGCACGGCGATCCGCCGTTTGGCCGGTGTAGCGCCAAGCTGCGCCAGCGTAGCGCGCATCGAGGTGGGGTTGGCATTGTAACTTTCATCGATCAGCAGCGCAGTGCCGCCGTCTGATGTCGAAATTTCCGAGCGCGCACCGCGCCCCTTGAGGCCTTCCATTTCCGCCAGCGCCAATCCTGCCGCGCCAAGGTCGCCGCCGACCGCGCGGACTGCAGCCATTACCGCCAGCGAATTGATCACCCAGTGCTCACCTGGCGCCGCGACGGTGTAGCACATCCGGCGATCACCCAGGTCAATCGTGACCAGCGAACCGCCATCATGCGCCGCCACTGCATCGAGCAGACGAACATCGGCGTGGGGGGCCCGGCCAAACGAAACCACCGCGCTCGCATAGCGTTCGGCAGCTTTCTTCAGCTGGGCATGGTGGGGACTGTCGGCCGGGATGATGGCGATGCCTGCGGATGTGAGACCCTGAAATATCTCCGCCTTGGCGTCCGCGATTGCCTCTAAACTGCCAAGCATCTCAATGTGGGCAGGGGCGATCGTAGTGATCACGGCGACGTCCGGGCGAACCTGGCTGGTCAGCCCGGCGATCTCGCCAGCATGGTTCATCCCCATCTCGAATATGCCGAACTTGCTGCGCGCAGGCATCCGCGCCAGGCTGAGCGGCACGCCGACATGGTTGTTGTAGCTCTTGACCGAGCGATGCGCCCCGCCCCGGCTCGAGCGTTCCAGCGCGGCAAATATTGCCTCCTTGACCCCGGTCTTGCCGACCGATCCGGTCACGCCGATAATCCGCGCCTCGGTGCGGCTTCGAGCGACTTTTGCCAATAGCTCAAGTGCGGTTGAGGTATCGTTGACCAGGATGTGCGGACCTTTGATCGGGCGATCGACCACCGCCGCCACTGCGCCCTTGGCAAAGGCGGCGTCGATGAAGCGGTGGCCGTCCATGACCTCGCCCTTCAAGGCAAAGAACAGGTCGCCCGGCATCACATCACGGCTGTCGATCTCGACCCCGGAGGCCTGGAAGTCAGCGCTGGCAACCCCGCCGGTCGCAGCAGCTATGCGCGCCGCATCCCACAATGCCAGCGGCAGGACATCTTCAGCGTCAACCGGCCATTCGAGAACTCTCAAAGGCGCACTCATCATGTCGTCCTTCCGGGAGGGGCTGCGCACTCCCTTGCAACAGTTACATCATCAAACGGCAAGACACGCAGGGTTTCGCCGCTGCCGATTATCTGGCCTTGCTCATGGCCCTTGCCGGCAATCAGGACGATATCGTCGCGCCCTGCCCGCCCGATCGCAGCGGCGATGGCAGCACGCCGGTCGGCCACTTCTTCGAGCTGACCGGGCGCGCCGGCAAGTATCATGGCGCGGATTGCACTGGCATCTTCGCCGCGCGGGTTGTCGTCGGTGACGATGCCAATGTCCGCCTGGTTTGCTGCGACCCGGCCCATCTCCGGGCGTTTGCCCTGATCGCGGTCACCGCCCGCTCCGAATACCACGATCAGCCGCCCGCTCACATGCGGGCGCAGCGCGGCTATCGCGGCTTCCAGGGCATCGGGGGTATGGGCATAATCGACATAGATCGGCGCTCCGGCGCGCGCGATAGCGGCCCGTTCCAATCGCCCGCGAACCGGCTGAAGCCGCGAAAGCGCATCGAGCGTTTGCGCCGCATCGCCGCCGGTCGCGATTACGAGGCCCGCCGCAACCAGCGCATTGGCCGCCTGATAGGCCCCGATCAGCGGCAGATTGACCTTGCATACGGTGCCGTCACATTCCAGCTCAAGCACCTGACCGAGCTGCCCCGGAGTGCGCGATACCAGCCGGATTGCCGAGCCGCCCTCGCCCACGGTGGCCAACCGCAGCCCGCGCTTGCTGGCGTGGTCGATGGCCTTGGTGGACCAGGCATCATCAGCCCAGATGACCGCCGTGCCGCCATCGCAAACGATTTCGCCGAACAGCCGCATCTTGGCGGCGAAATAATCATCCATGTCGGCATGGTAATCGAGGTGATCGCGGCTGAGATTGGTAAACGCCCCGGCGACAACGCGCAGCCCTTCGTTGCGGAATTGCGAGAGCCCGTGGCTGGAGGCTTCATAAGCAACATGGCTGACCCCCTCACGCGCGAGCCCGCTCATATTCGCAAGGAACGTGACAATGTCGGGCGTGGTCAGGCCGGTCGAAACGCTTTCATCCGGCGTGGTCACCCCCAACGTCCCGATCGAAGCTGCACGGTGACCAGCCATGCGCCACAGTTGGCGGGTCATCTCGGCGGTCGAGGTCTTGCCGTTGGTGCCGGTGACGGCAACGATTGTGGCGGGCACCGGGGTGAAGAACTGTGCCGCCAGATGCGCGAAGGCCCGGCGGGGATTGGCCTCGGCGATGTGCTCCGCACCCAAAACCTGTGCTTCGGGGCGGGCAACAACGGCAATGGCTCCGGCAGCGACAGCGGCCGGGATGAAGTCTTCGCCATTGACTGCGCTGCCCTGGAAGGCGCCGAACACAGTTCCCGGTGCCACTTTGCGGTGATCGATGGCGAAGCCGGTAACTTGCTGCCCCCCCAGCTTCATTCCCCGTCTCCGCTGCTGATCAGCGGCGCAAGGTCGGTAATATCGACGTCGCGGGTGGCATCGGGCATCACCCCCAGCAGCGGGCCGATCCGGGGGACAACCCGGCCAACGACCGGCGCAGCATTCCATGCCGCCGTCCGCTGTCCCGAGGTGGCGGCAGTACCCTGCGGCTCGTCAAGCATGGCGATTACGACATAGCGCGGGTGGTCCATCGGGAAGGCCGCAGCAAATGTGGCGACCAGCGAGCTCCGGCGATAGCCGCCAGCGCCCGGTTTTTCGGCCGAGCCGGTCTTGCCGCCAACTCGAAAGCCCGGCGCGTTGGCTTTGCGGCCCGTCCCCAGATCGACAATCAGCCGCAGCAACTGGCGCATCCGCGCACTGGTCGAAGCCTTCCACACCCTCCGCCCAGCTGCTGCATGGCCGGGTTTTACCTTCTCCAACGTAGCCGGACGCCAAATTCCGCCATTGACCATCGCCGCATAGGCCGATGCCAGATGCAGCGGGGTCACTGCGATGCCGTGGCCATAGGAGACAGTCATGGTCGTAATCCGCGACCAATCCCCCTTGGGCCACAGCGGAAAGCCCTTGGCCGGCAATTCGATATAGGGCCGCTCGTTCATTCCCAGCGAGCGCATCGTCGCTTTAAGCCGCGCTCCGCCCAGCTGATCGGCGATCTGCGCGGTGACGATGTTGGAGGAATGGATCAGCGCTTCAGGAACATTAAGCGACGCGCCAAAGCTGTGGCTGTCCCGAATTTCAAAGCCCGACACGTTGAGCGGACGGCTGGATTGATAGCGCTTGCCCATATCGGTCACCACACCGGCGTCGATCGCAGCAGCAATCGCAATCGGCTTGAACGACGAGCCCAGCTCATAGACCTGGTTGGTCACACGGTTGAAGATATTACCGGTGCTGGCCGTGTCGATCAGGTTGGGGTTGAACGAGGGCAATGAGGCCAGCGCCAGCACTTCGCCAGTATCGACATCAAGGATGATCCCAGCTGCGCCCTTGGCATTGGATTCGAGCATCCCCCGGCCCAGCTCATCTTCCAGCGCTCCCTGCACACGGGCATCGATCGAGAGCATCGCGGGTGTTCCGCGCATGGTAGGGTCAGTCAGCTGCCGATTGAAGACTTGCTCCATCCCGACATGGCCCATTCCGTCCGCACCGACAAAGCCGAGGACGTGGCTGGCCATTGAACCTTGCGGATAGAACCGCTCATTCTCGCGCGGGAACTCCAGAGCCGGCTCCCCCAGCGCGTGGATGCGGTTGGCATCTTCGGGCAGGATGCGGCGGCGCAGGTAGCCCGGACGACCGGAAGCCAGCCGCACCGTCAGCTCGGCCTGGTTTTCCTCGGGGAATATCCGCACCAGCGCGGCAGCAACTTCACTGGCCGGGCGGACCAGCGGCGGGCCATCGCCGCCGAGCGCCGCCGGGTTGTACCACAGCGCATAGGCAGGAAAGGCACGCGCCAACGGAACCCCGTTGCGATCGACGATGTCGCCGCGCACGGGCAGCAGGGCCGAGGCCATGTCTTGCCGGACGGTCGCCTGTCCTAGCAGCCCGAACAGGCCGATCCGCAGCAGCGCTGCCAGCGCGACAAGTGCGAACGCCATGGCGACCCACAGCACCCGCCACTTGGCAGTCAGCAGCAGGCGCTGGCGGACATTGGCAAGTTCGACCCGGCCCGACGCAATTACCGTTGAGACGGCCTTGGGAGAAACCACTGAACTCGAGACGGCTAATGCGCTCATTCCCCCGTCCGCTCCGGCTGATCGACTTGCGAAAGGCGATCGCGCAGATTGGCGGCACTGGCTGGCTTGCGTTCTCCGTCCCGTGGTGGTTCGGCTGCCTCCGCCTTGCCAACCAGGGCATCGCTGACCATGGCCTTGCCGGTAAGCGGCGAGACCATTGCGGGAAAGCCGATGTCGTCCTGAAGTCCGGCAACGCTGGCCACCCGGATCGGCGGTGGCGCTCCAGCACCGCGCGGCTTGCCGTACGCGGAAAGCTGACGTTCGTTTTCCAGATACTGGGCCGATGTCGGTGCTTCATAGCCAAACTCGACGTCGTTGAGCGTTTTCAGCTGCTGCTGGTTGGCGCGGGTTTCGAACTCGGTTTCCAGGAAAAGCCGTTCCTGCCGCAGCGCCACGATCTCGCGCTCGGCAAGCCGGACCTGGCTCTTCACGGCATTGACGCGCAAGGTCAGGACCAGTGTAATCGCCAAGCATACGGTCAGGATGGCCACCCAGCCAATCGAACGGAGACGGTCGCGGTTCAGGTTCATGCCGCTTTCCTTTCGTCGCGTGGCGGTGCGTCCGTGCGCGTGGCCGCGCGCAGTGTCGCCGAGCGTGAGCGCGGGTTGCGAAGCAGTTCGGCTGCAGACGGCCGGATCGCCTTGGATAGCTGGGTGAAGACCGGCGCGGCGGCGGATGCCAGCTGCGGCAGGTGGCGCGAAGTGCTGGTACCTGCCCCGCTGGCCTCGCGCAGGAACTGTTTGACGATCCGGTCTTCCAGGCTGTGGAAACAGACCACTGCCAGCCGCCCGCCCGGCTTTAGCAGGCCCTCAGCGGCGGCAAGGCCATGATTGAGCTCGTCCAGCTCGGCGTTCACATGGATGCGGATTGCCTGGAAGCTGCGGGTTGCGGGATCCTTCGGAGCCCCCTGGCGGTGGCCGAGCGCCTTGCGGATAACGGCCGCGAGCTCGCCTGTTGTGACCAGCGGGCGCGCCGCGACGATCGCGCGCGCAACACGCCGCGACTGGCGCTCTTCGCCGTAATGGAACAGCACATCGGCAATTTCGGCTTCATCGGCAGTGTTGACGAAATCGGCCGCGCTCGGCCCTTCCTGCGCCATCCGCATATCAAGCGGGCCGTTGCTGGCGAAGGCAAAGCCGCGCCCTACCTGATCGAGCTGCATCGAGGAAACGCCGATATCCATAGTAATGCCATCGACCTGGGCGATCCCGGCTTCGGCCAAGGCCTCGGCCATTTCCGAAAACCGGCGCAGATGAAGCACCAGGCGGGGCGGGTCTTCGCGGGTTTCGGGCCAGTTTCTGCCAAGCGCGATAGCATCGGGATCGCGATCGAAGGCGTGGACCGTTGCCCCGGCATCGAGCAAGCGGCGGGTATATCCGCCAGCGCCAAAAGTGGCATCGACAATCACCGCGCCAGAGGTGGGAGCAAGACCGGCAATCACTTCATCCAGTAAGACCGGCACGTGCACAGGGCCAAGTGCGGGGCCGGTCATTTGCGGCCCTTCCCGTTTGCCGCTTCGGCTGCCAGCATGGCGCAGGCAGCCTTTGCGCCTTCCCAGCCGGCGCCCATGGCAGCGATTTCTTGCGGGTTCCACAGGGCGAAAAAATCGCCTGCGCCCTGGAAGAACAAACCATCGCCTACCCGGCCAAGGTCAAGCAGGTGATCGGGCAGGACAAACCGGCCGCTGTCATCGAACGGAACTTCGGTGAAGCCAAACAGCTGGATCTGACGCAGATCGCGGTCGAACTCATGGCCGCGCTGGATGGCGAGCATTTCCTCGCGGTCGATCTGGGCGGTAAAGGCATCCTTGCGCGACAGGCCAAAGCCGGTCAGGCAATTCCAGCGCTCATGCTTGGCGAGGCACAGGGTACGGTTGCCCTCGGAGGATTCGCGAACCGATTTGCGGAACTGCGGCGGCAGTACGAAGCGACCCTTTTCGCCGCGAAGCGAAAAGCCCTGGCCACTGTAACTGATCGCCTGTCCCTCCACGTACCCCGCCTCAACCCCTGGGTTAGTCGCAATAACCCACAAAACTCTCCCTATTCCGGCCGCGCGCCCTCGCGGCCAGCTCACCCCTCGCAGGTGCAGCTTGGAAATCAGGTATCGATGAGCATTGTCCTTAACGCTGCTAATTCAGGGATGGAAGGGAAAATTGCGGGAAAACACGGGATAGAACGGTAAATAGTTGGTTTATCTAGATTCGAATCTTAACAAATCATCTTAACAACGACGCCGTTTTCTATTTGTTCCGCATGAAAATCAGCCATTTAGGGCGCGAATCTGCGACTCCGCGAGAATCGTCCCGCGATTTCCCCAAATGGTGCGTTTCAGCGGCCGGCGAAAGTGGCGGTCAGCAGCCAGTCGAGGGCATTGCGGCGGCTGCCGTCCGGATCCTCCTGATCGAGCAGCGCCGCATCGGCCAGGGCGATCACCCGGCCATTGCCGACCGCGCAACTGACCGCCAGCCCCGCGCCCCAACTGCGGCAGTTCGATGCGCCCGTCAGCACGAAGCGGCCAGGCAAATTAACCGGCACTGCCACGTCCATAACCTTCACAGAATGCTCCCCGAAGGTCTGGGCTTCGTCGAACTCAAGCACCAGCCCCCAGCGGTGGAGGATCGGCGAGAGCATGGCCACTGCCTGCGGCTGACGCGGGTCGGCCAGCGAAAAGGCGGATTCGGCGGTCAACGCCGGATCGGCCAGCAGCAGCAGCTTACCCCCGCGCTTGACCCAGTCATCCAGCGCGACGTTTTCATCGGGACTGAGCGGCCGCGGCTGCGCGATGGCCAGCCGGCCCAGCCCCTTGATCGAAACGGCATCCAGCCGGTCCAGCGCAACAATATCGCCGCGCTCAGCCAAAGCCGCCTTTGCCCAATGCGGAGGAGTATCGGATTTGAGCTGTCCGGCGACGTCGGTTGCTTCGTTCCACAATATCGGCAGGCTGGTAAACAGGCCAACCGGCTGCCGCTGCACGGAGCCTTCCCGCGCAATCAGCCAGCCGCCTGCCAGCACAAGCACCAGCGTGGCGACAGCAAGCGTACGGATGCGTTTAACGGCGCGCATCGCCGGGCGCGGGGGCCGGCGCATTGCTTGCTCCGCCGTCGGCCGATGGCACCACGCCAATATCCGCCAGCGGGTCAGTCTTGAGCCCTGCATCCGCGCTGGCGTCTACTTGTGGCATGCCGCCAGCCGCCACATCCGCCATCCGGGCCCGGTCCATGATGATATTGGCCAGCCCGACCAACAGCAACATCATCGCCAGCCCGAATAGCCCGACCTGCAAACGCTGCACCGACTCGCCGCGGAGCTCACGCGCCGTTGGCGGCACGAAATGCAGGGGATTGACCGGCGCTTGCGCAAGCGGAGGATTGGCTCGCGACTCAAGCGCCATGGGGGAAGGTTGACTGGCCATTGCGTGCCAGACTAGCCGATCATGCAAGCCAGGGGAAGATCGGCAATCCCTTCGCCTTCAGCCACTCGGCATTGTAGAGCGACGAGAGATAGCGGAACCCGGTATCGCACAGGATTGTTGCGACCCGCGACCCTTTTCCAAGTTGCCCGCCCAGCGCAATCGCACCGGCGACATTGATCCCCGAGGACAGGCCCAGGCACAGCCCCTCATCCTTCAGCAGCCGGGCGACCCACTCCAGCCCTTCCTCGTCCGAGATGCGAAACTGGGTATCAATTGGCGCGCCTTCGAGATTGGCGGTGATCCGCCCCTGCCCGATCCCTTCGGCGACCGAGCTCCCCTCAGCCTTGAGCTCGCCATGCGCGTAATAGTTGAACAGCGCCGCGCCGTGCGGATCGGTCAGCGCGATCGTCACCTTTTCATCGAACGCCTTGAGCCCAAGACCGACCCCGGCAATCGTTCCGCCGGTGCCGGCTGAACAGGTGAAGCCGTCGATCTTCCCGTCCATCTGTTCCCAGATCTCGGGCGCAGTGCTTTCAATATGGGCCTTGCGGTTGGCGACATTGTCAAACTGATTGGCCCAGACCGCGCCTTCGGTCTCTTCTGCAAGCCGGCGGGAGGTATGTACAAAATGCCCCGGGTTGGAAAAGGGCGCAGCCGGGACCAGCACCAGTTCTGCGCCCAGCGCCCGCAGCGTGTCCATTTTCTCGCGCGATTGGGTTTCGGGCATGACGATCACCGTCTTGTAGCCCAGCGCATTGGCGACCAGTGCGAGGCCGATCCCGGTATTGCCGGCAGTACCCTCAACGATTGTTCCGCCGGGCTTCAGCGTTCCGCGCATCTCAGCATCGCGCACGATCCACAGCGCCGCGCGGTCTTTGACCGAGGCGCCGGGATTGGCGAATTCACACTTGCCCCAGATCTCGCAGCCAGCCGCTTCGCTTGGACCCGCCAGCAGGACAAGCGGCGTATTGCCAATGAGTTCGAGCGTGTTGTTGGCGATGAGCGGACCAGTCATGGCCCCAGACGTAAGATCGTCCTTCATCTGGCGCAAATCAATTACACTTCGCCTGCCTAAACTTCAGTCTTCCGGAGCAATGATCACGCGCAGACCATCGAGCGCGGCAGTCATCTGCAACTGGCACGACAGGCGCGAGTTCGGCCCGCGGTGATCCGAGCTATCGAGCAGATCATTCTCGTCTTCGCTCATCGCCGGAAGCTTGTCCGCAAACGCAGGATCAACCTCGATGTGGCAAGTCGCACAGCTGCAGCAACCGCCGCACAGCGCCAGCAGCTCGTCAAAGCCATTGTCACGGATTGCTTCCATCACCGACAGCCCGACCGCCGCCTCGACTGTCTTCTCTTCGCCTGCGCGGTTGACCACCACCAGATTGGGCATGCCCATGCTTCCTTTTCCATTCGCGCCTGTTCGCGCTTTGGCCGGGCTGCTAATGGCTAGCACTTCCTTTGGCAAGCGGGTGAAAGTGATGGGGCTTAGTGCAGATGCGATCAAGGCGGGTCTCGATGCGCTCGCTGGCCAGGAACCGGCCATGGCCGAAGCGCTTGCGCGGGCAGGCTATCCCGAGCCGCGGATCCGCGAGCGGGGCTATGCGACGCTGATGCGGACAATTGTCGGCCAGCAGGTAAGCGTTGCGGCAGCGGCTTCGATGTGGCGCAAGTTCGAGGCGTTTCTCGGTGACGATCTGCCGCCCGAACAAGTACTTGCAGCCGAGTTTGACGAACTCAGGGCATGCGGCCTCTCGCGCCAGAAGCAAGGCTATCTGCGGTCCTTGTGCGAATTGGTGGTGACCGGAACACTCAATCTCGATGCGCTTCCAGCCGATGATGAGGCAGCCATAGCCGAGCTGACCCGGATCAAGGGGATCGGGCGCTGGTCAGCCGAGATCTATCTGCTGTTCGCCGAAGGGCGCGCGGATATATGGCCGGCGGGCGATCTTGCAGTGCAAGCTGGCTTGCACAAAATCCTCGCCCTGCCCGAGCGGCCGGACGAAAAAACCACCCGCGCGCTAGCCGAATCATGGCGCCCGCACCGCGGCGCCGCAGCGATCTTCACTTGGCATTGTTATAACAACCCGGCGCTGTAAGTCGCGTTTGAGGATGGACTTGGGAGGACTAAATTGACGCAGCGCAGGGCAATTTTCATCACCGGCGGCGGCTCGGGCATCGGCCGTGCGGTGGCACAGCTGTTTGGGGCGCGCGGCTGGTTCATCGGCCTTGCTGACATCGACGAGGCTGGCATGGCTGCAACCGAAGCACTGCTGCCTGGCGGCTACAGCTTTTCCGTGAAACTTGACGTGCGCGACCGGCCTGCCTGGGATGCAAGCCTGGATTCCTTTTCGATCGCTGCCGGAGGCCGCATCGATGTGCTGTTCAACAACGCCGGGGTTCCGCTCGGCGGATTGCTTGCCGAAAATTCAACCGCAGAGATCGAGCGTTGCCTCGATATTAACCTGAAGGGTGTGATTTTTGGCGCGCAGGCGGCTTACCCGCATCTCAAGAAAACCGCGCCGGGCAGCTGCCTGCTCAACACTGCCAGCGCTGCGGGGATCTATGGCACCGGCGGGGCTTCGATCTATTCGGCGACCAAATTCGGGGTCCGGGCAATCACCGAATCGCTCGACGCCGAATGGGCGACAGATGGCATCAAGGTCTGCGATCTGATGCCCAGCTTTATCGACACCCCGCTGCTCGATCATGCCCCCAACCAGGGCAGCAACCAGGCAATCCGCGACCGGGTCCGCGATGCCGGACTGGAGCTGACTTCTGCGGAAGATGTCGCCGAGGCCGCCTGGGGCGCGGTCCACGGCGAGAAGCTGCATACGGTCGTCGGCAAGACCGCCCGGCAACTCGCCTTCACTGCGCGCTGGATGCCGAGCCTGATCCGCAAACGGAGCCGGGAAATGAGCCGCTCGCTGGGTTAGATCACCCCCTCGATCGCCTCCACCATCGCTGCATCGCGGGAACTCAGCCCGCCTGCATCATGGGTGGTGAGCGTGATTTCCACCCGGTTGTAGACGTTGAACCACTCTGGGTGGTGGTCAGCCTTTTCGGCATGGAGCGCGACGCGGGCCATGAAACCGAAGGCTTCGTTGAAGTCGGCGAATTTGAACGTCCGCGTTACCGCCAGGCCGTCAGCGCGCAGTTGCCAGTCGGGGTGCGCGGCCAGCAGCGCATCACGCATCGCATCGGTCAGGCGGGGAATAGACATTCTCGCTCTCCTTGGCAGGGCCATCCTTGGCAGGCTGCCACCTTTCCCCTATCGCGACCGGCCATGCAAGCATGCCGCCTCTCCGCGACCGATCTCGCCTGCCGCCGCGGCGAGCGTATGCTGTTTCGCGGGTTGTCGTTGGCGCTTGGTCCGGGCGAGGCGGTGCAGATCAGCGGGGCCAATGGGATCGGCAAATCGAGCCTGCTGCGGATCCTGGCCGGATTGCTGCCAGCCTATGCCGGCAAGGTGGAATGCACCGGGACCATCGGCCTGATCGACGAGCGCCCCGCGCTTGATCCCCATCTGCCGCTGGGCCGCGCGCTCGGCTTCTGGCAGCGGCTCGATGGGCCGGCGGACAATGAAATGGCCCGACTTGGACTGATCGGGCTTGATGTAGTTCCGGTTCGCTATCTTTCGACCGGCCAGAAAAAACGCGCCGCGCTGGCCCGCCTGATCGGTCAACGCGCAGCCGTCTGGCTGCTCGACGAGCCGCTCAACGGGCTTGATCAGGTGGCGGCAACGCTGACCCAGCAATTGGCGGCAGAGCATCTGGCAGCAGGGGGTATCTGCGTGATCGCCTCGCACCAGCGGTTTGAACTGGCGGGAATGCGCCAGCTGGCGCTCGAAGACCACGCGCCATGATGGCCCGGCTCGTCGTCATCCTGCGCCGCGATCTGGCGCTGCTGCTCCTGGGCGGGCGCAAGGGCGGCACGGTGTTGCCGCTGTTGTTCTTCCTGTCGGTCGCCATGTTGTTTCCCTTCGCGGTTGGCCCCGATGCGGCCCTGCTCGGCCGGACCGGCGGCGGGGTGATCTGGGTGGCGGCCCTGCTCGCTGCGATCCTGCCACTTGACCGGCTGGTCGAGCCTGATCTGGAGCAAGGCTTTTTCGATCAGTGGGCCATGCGCGGAATTACCGAGGAATGGATCATCGCGGTGCGCATGCTGGCGCATTGGCTAAGCTTCGGCCCCCCCCTCATGCTGGCGTCCGTGCCTGCGGCGGCGCTGCTGGGCCTTGATGGCGCGAAGTTGCGGCTGGTCGAACTGGGACTGCTGGCCGGAACACCGGGCCTGGCCGCGCTGGGGGTTACCGTGGCGGCACTGACCGCCGGCCTGCGCGGCGGCGCGGCGCTGGCTGGGTTGCTGGTGATCCCGCTGGCGGTTCCGTTGCTGATTTTTGGCGCGGGGAGCCTTTCGACTGGCGGGACAAGCGGGATAGCACTGACCGGCGCGGTCAGCCTGGTGTTGCTGGCCATCGCGCCTTTTGCGGCAGGGGCAGCCATCCGCGCCGCCCGCGGCTGATCAATAGGGCGGTTTGTCCAGCCCCGTGGGACTGGCCGTGAAAATTTCGCAGCCAGTTTCGGTGATGCCGATCGAATGTTCGAACTGCGCCGAGAGCGAGCGATCGCGGGTTACAGCTGTCCAGCCGTCTTCCAGCATCTTCACTGCCGGCTTGCCAAGGTTGATCATCGGCTCGATCGTGAAGAACATGCCGGGGCGCAGTTCCGGTCCGGTGCCGGCACGGGCCGCATGGACCACTTCGGGCGCATCGTGGAACAACCGGCCCAGCCCGTGCCCGCAAAACTCGCGGACCACTCCATAGCGGTTGCCCTCGGCATGTTTCTGGATTGCCGCGCCAATATCGCCCAGCCGCGCCCCGGGCCTGGCCTGTTCGATGCCAATCATCAGGCACTCATAGGTTACATCGATCAGCCGTTTGGCTTTCAGCGAAACATCACCCACCAGATACATCCGGCTGCTGTCGCCGTGCCAGCCATCGAGCAGCGGGGTGACGTCGATATTGATAATATCGCCGTCCCTCAGCACCTTGTCCGAAGGGATTCCATGGCAAACGACATGGTTGATCGAGGTGCAGCAGCTGTGTGCGAAGCCGCGATAACCGAGCGTTGCGGGCACCGCTCCGCCCGCCAGCGTCATCGCCTGCACCACATCGTCGAGCGCACCGGTGGTTACCCCTGGGCGCACCAAAGGCACCATCGCATCAAGGATCTCGGCCGCCAGCCGCCCCGCTTTGCGCATTCCTTCGAAGGCAGCGGCGCCGTGCAGCTTGATCGTGCCATCGCGCAGCACGGTCTCATTTTCGGCAAGGGTCTGGTATTGGGTCATGTCACTCCATGTAGCATTGCAATTGGCAAATTACGAGATGGCTCACTTGACCTCAAAACTCGGCCGATATTCACCCTTCACCGCCGCCACCACCGCCGCACTGACCGGTAACGTCACCTCATAGGCGCCTTCCGCGTAGGGGCCGGCCTCATAGGGTGGGACCAATATCCCAATCCGGTTGAAACTCCGCCCGTTTGATGAGCCCAGAATTACCGTCTGCGCCAGCGGATCGATGCATTCGTCGAACATTTCACTGCTGGCCGGATTTACCGGCGCACCGCGTTTCTTGGCGCGCTGACGGTTGAGCTCGACGCAAAAGGGCTTACGGATCGCGTTCGACAGCGCCTCTTTCGCGGCGAACAGAGCAAGTGCCGGTCGGGCCTGCCCCGCGCTCTTGTCCCACAGAATCGCGGAAAACCAGTAGTTGGGATGGGCCCCGCCGGTATAGGCCCCGACCTGCGATGACAGACTTAGCCAGCCGGGGGTTTCTGTCACCACCTGCCAGTTGTAAGAGCGGCTGTGCGGGCGGAAAGGAAAGTCGCTGGCCTTGGCGGCTTGTGCTTCTTCCCTGGCCTCCTTGGTCAGTTCGGCCTGCTGCCGGGTGAGATCGGCATCGAGCATCGCCTTCAGCGCAGGAATGGCGGCCGCCTGTGCGGGGTAGGAATATTCGAATTCGTAAAGCTCGTTCGAAACTTTGATTGTCCGCGCCTGGCCGTCAGGCTTGGGAATGGCAGCGGCTGCCGCAGCAGGAGTTGCAGCGCCGGTGGTTGGCATCGGTGCCGCCGTTTTCTCGTCAGAACAGGCCCAAAGCGCAACCGGCAGAGCAAGCGTCAGCGCAATAGGTAACAGGCGCATCATTTTTTCCTCTCGCTTCGGGCGCATGGCTACGTCTAAGCTGCACAATAATGACTGACAAACACGCTTTGATCCAGCCCGACAAGGGTCAGCCCGCCACGCCAATCCAGCTTATCGAAAAGAGCGGCCTGGACGCCTTCGTAAAATCGCTGTCCGGCCCGCAACGTGCCGCGCTGGCCGCCCAGAAGTTCGAGGCGGAGAGTTACAGCTACGCGATCATCCCCGATGGTGAGAGCTTGTTCGTGGTTGCCGGCGTCGCCAATACCGAAAGCCTGTCCAGCTGGTGCATGGCCAAGCTGGCCGAGGTTCTTCCCGCCGGGACCTATCGCCGCACGGGCGGCGATCCGGGGCCGGCGCTGTTCGGCTGGGTCAGCGGGCAATACCGCTTTGACCGCTATCGCAGCGAGCCGGGCAGCGAAGGCCCCCGCATTCTGCTCACCACCCAGGTCAAGGCGATCGACCCTGCCTTGGCCGAGGCGGCGGCGGTGGCGCTGGTGCGCGATCTGGTCAACACACCCGCCGAAGACATGGGCCCAGCCCAGCTTGAAGCGCAGGCCGCCGCACTCGCCAAGACCTTTAAGGCGGAGCTCAAAGTCACCAGCGGAGATGCGTTGGAGCGGGAGTTTCCGATGGTCCATGCGGTGGGCCGGGCTGCCGCGCGCAGCCATTCGCCACGGATGATCGAATTGACCTGGGGTGATCCCAAACATCCCCGTATCGCGCTTGTCGGCAAGGGGGTCTGCTTTGATTCAGGCGGGCTCGATATCAAGCCGGCCGCAGGCATGATGTGGATGAAGAAGGACATGGGCGGCGCGGCGCATGCCCTTGCGCTGGCCAGACTGGTCATGCAGCGCCACCTCAAGGTGCGGCTCCATTTGCTGATCCCTGCGGTGGAGAATGCCATCGCCGGCAATGCCTTCCGCCCCGGCGATATCCTGCGCAGCCGCGCCGGGATCAGCGTCGAGATCGGCAATACCGACGCCGAGGGCCGGCTGGTACTGGGCGATGCATTGACCCGCGCCGGTGAGGAAAAACCTGACCTGATCATCGATTTCGCAACGCTGACCGGCGCTGCCCGCGTTGCCCTGGGCCCCGATCTACCAGCGCTGATGACCCGCGCCGATGCGACCGCCGAAGCGCTGCTCAAGGCCGGGCTCGAAGCCGACGATCCCTGCTGGCGCCTGCCGCTCCATTCCGGCTACCGCGAATATCTGAAGTCCGACATTGCTGATCTCAACAACTCCAGCTCCAACGGCTTCGCAGGAGCCTCGGTGGCCGGGCTGTTCCTTGACCGGTTCGTTCCCGAGGGGACTGACTGGGCCCATTTCGATACCTTCGCCTGGCGCCCTGCGGCCAAACCGGGACGCCCCAAGGGCGGCGACGCGCTGGGCCTGCGCGCGGCCTGGGGAATGCTCAAGGCACGGTATGGCTAGGGTTACACCGGGTGACACCGTGTCACCCAGGTGTCACCCAAGCTAAACTTCATGAATTCAACAACTTGGTGATGGCTGGGTGACAGGTGTGACCCTGCTGTCATCTGAATTTATCGTTATATTACAAGGTGTAATGCCACAGGGCGACAGATTCCCGGTGTGAGAAGAAACTACGCTGTCAAAGATCCGACCCCAACAGGGCGGCGGCGGCAGTGTGTCAGGCATTGGCCTTGTAGGAAATTGGTTTGGTAGGGGTCTGGGATTTGGGATGACTGCTTGCGACAACATTGCAGACATTCACAATTGGGAAAGATCAAATTGGATGCGCATGCCTGTTTGCTTCTTTCCTCCTTTCCGCCTTCTTTGTAGGACAGCCGATGGCAGAGGTCGCGATGCGCATAATCAGGGAAGAAAGATGATTACCGGAAAAATTGAGGTGGTGCATCCATCGGACATCGAATGGTCTGAAATGCTGATGGATCAGATCGGGCGACCATTTTATGTAAAGCCTCTACTCGATGAACCGGAAACCGGAATGGGCGTAACGCTGCTGCGGTATCCAGCCGGCCTGACCAACCCACACCACACGCATCCATGCGGTCATGGAATGTACGTCCTTGAGGGCAAGCTCGTAACTCACCGTGGTGAGTTCGGACCAGGAACGTTTGTGTGGTTTCCCGAGGGCGAACCAATGCAACACGGTGCATCGTCGGATGGTGACATGGTCGCGCTGTTCATTACGAACAAGCCGTTCAACATTGATTACGTGGTGGGCAGCTCTGAAAAATGACCGGCAATCCGTTGGATTGAGAGACGTCCGCTCCCCCCAACATTCCGGAAACCAGTCGCATCCCTTCATCGCTCCCCAAACCCGCCCGCTATACCTGCACCCCCAAGCCCTGCCCCCTTGCCTCCCCCGCCCATTCCGCGCAGGAACGCGCGCAGGAGGCAAACTCGGCGATGGATAGCTTGATACAGGGGCCAAGCGGGGCTAATCGCCCGGTCTTCGCTTTCGAGGGGCTTCCCGAGTTGACTCCACTTGTCATTCCCGCCGAGCAATTGATGCTGTCCGGGCCAACTGCAAAGCTTGATGCAGCGCATTGGCCGGTGCGCGGGGATCTGGCGCATATTCGCCTCGCCGGTATCTGCTTCGTGCCGCATTATGCGGTGCCGATGCCGCACAACGTCATTGCCGCCGGATCAAGCTTGCGCAGCGCGGGCCGGGCCGATGGCGAAGTGATGGATCAATTGGCCGGCGGCACGGTGTTCAATGTGCTGGATATGGCGGGCGGCTGGGCCTGGGGCCAGGTCGATGAGGATGGGCTGGTCGGTTATGTCGTGCTGGATGCCCTGATCGCCCAATGAGCCGGACTGTCTTCATCGACGGCGCCGCAGGAACCACCGGCCTCGAAATCGCCGACCGGCTGGCCGGGCGGAGCGAGTTCACATTGCTGACGCTCAGCGAGGTTCGCCGCAAGGACGATGCGGCACGAGAGGAAGCCCTGAACGCCGCCGATGTCGTGATCCTGTGCCTGCCCGATGAAGCTGCCATCGCCGCCGTCGGGATGATAAAGAACCCCGCAACGCGGGTCATAGACGCTTCCAGCGCGCACCGGGTTGCGCAGGGCTGGACTTACGGCTTTCCCGAGGTAATCGGCCGCGACGCGCTAGCGGCAGCCAGCCGGGTCAGCAATCCGGGCTGCTATCCGACCGGGTTTATCGCGCTGCTCGCCCCCCTGGTTCAGGCCGAACTGCTGCCCACCGCCTGGCCCTACAGCTGCAACGCGGTGTCGGGCTATTCGGGCGGCGGCAAGGCTCTGATCCAGCGGTTCGAAGAGGATGGCGACATCGCCTACCGGGCCTATGGCCTGGGGCTGAACCACAAACACGTGCCAGAGATGCAGGCCTATGCCAGCCTCGCCATCGCGCCGGTTTTTGCGCCCGCCGTCGTCCCCGGCCACCGCGGCATGATCGTCGAAGTGCCGCTGCCGCTGGCGATAATCCCGGGCGCCCCGCGCCCGGCGCTGCTGCGCGAATGTCTGGCGGATTTTTACGCGGGCAGCCCGCTCATCACCGTCCACACCGACCAGCCCGACGAGCTGCTGCTGTGCCGCACCCAAAAACCCAGCGACCGGCTGGAGCTCTATGTGTTTGCCTCGCCCGACGGCAGTCAGGCGCGGCTGGTCGCGCTGCTCGACAACCTTGGCAAGGGTGCGAGCGGAGCTGCGGTGCAGAGCCTCAATCTCATGACTGGATTGCCCGAAACGGCCGGCCTGCAATTGTGATGCCTAAATATTAGGCAGCACATGCTGAAAAATCAGGCAAGTCCAGAACCCCGATTGCGAACAATTCTTTGCCGCGAGCACCAGTCCTGGTTGCGAATCTTGCGATTCCACCCTTTTCGCGACTTTGCACTTAGCCTAGGGCGGTCTGATCGCCGATGGCATGATTCTTGATAGGTCATCGCCACAGGCATTGGATCTCCGGTCCACCCCAAGTGAAAATTGGGGTGGCACCGGTTTCATGCGCAGGGGTTACGGTAAGTGAAAAAGATCGAAGCGATCATCAAGCCCTTCAAGCTCGACGAGGTGAAGGAAGCCCTGCACGAAGTGGGCGTGTCCGGCATCACGGTGACCGAGGCGAAGGGCTTCGGCCGTCAGAAGGGCCACACCGAGCTTTATCGCGGGGCTGAATACGTCGTCGATTTCCTGCCCAAAGTAAAACTGGAAGTGGTCGTCCCCGATGCGCTGGCCGAACGGGTGGTCGAGGCGATTGCCGCTGCCGCGCAGACCGGCCGGATCGGCGACGGCAAGATTTTCGTCACAGCCATCGAAAGCGCGCTGCGCATCCGTACTGGCGAACGGGACGACGACGCGATTTAGAGCTTACAAAGTTCCGCAAACTCCCTTCCCGCTGGCGGGAGGGGTCGGGGGAGGGTCTGTTGCCCGAACCCATTCTAACAAGCCCTCCCCTAGCCCCTCCCGCGGGCGGGAGGGGAACCAGAAGGACGAATAATGGCCAAGGCAAAGGACATCCTCAAGCGCATCAAGGATGAGGAAATCGAGTGGGTGGATCTGCGTTTCACCGATCCCAAGGGCAAGTGGCAGCACCTCACCATGGTCGCCTCGGTCCTGGGTGAAGACGAGCTGGAAGACGGCCTGATGTTCGACGGTTCGTCGATCGAAGGCTGGAAGGCGATCAACGAAAGCGACATGATCCTCAAGCCCGATCTGGATGCGATCTATATCGATCCGTTCAGCGCGACGCCGATGATGATCATCTGCTGCGACATCGTCGAGCCATCGACCGGTGACCTTTACAGCCGCGACCCCCGCTCGACCGCCAAGCGCGCCGAAGCCTTCGTCAAGTCGGCCGGCGTTGGCGATACAGTCTATGTTGGCCCGGAAGCGGAGTTCTTCCTGTTCGACGACGTGAAGTATTACGACGGCTATGACGGTAACGGCTTCCGCATCGATGATATCGAGCTGCCAACCAACACCGGCAAGGACTACGAAGGCGGCAACCTTGGCCACCGTCCGGGCGTCAAGGGCGGCTACTTCCCCGTCGCGCCGATCGATAGCTGCGTCGACATTCGCGGTGAAATGGTCGCCACCATGCTTGAAATGGGCCTGCCCTGCGACAAGCATCACCACGAAGTCGCCCCCGCCCAGCACGAGCTGGGCCTGACCTTCGGCACGTTGGTGCAAACCGCTGACCGGATGCAGGTGTACAAATACGTCGTGCAGCAGGTGGCCCATGCTTACGGCAAGACCGCAACCTTCATGCCCAAGCCGATCAAGGGCGATAACGGCAGCGGCATGCACACCCACATCTCGATCTGGGAAGCGGGCAAGCCGCTGTTTGCCGGCAATGGCTATGCTGGTCTTTCCGATATGTGCCTGTACTTCATCGGCGGCGTGATCAAGCACGCCAAGTCGCTCAACGCCTTCACCAACCCGACCACCAACAGCTACAAGCGGCTGGTTCCGGGTTATGAAGCACCGGTGCTGCTGGCCTATTCGGCGCGCAACCGCTCAGCCTCGTGCCGCATCCCCTATGGCGCGGGCGACAAGGCCAAGCGGGTCGAGTTCCGCTTCCCCGATGCGATGGCCAATCCCTATCTGTGCTATTCCGCACTGGTGATGGCCGGGCTCGACGGGATCAAGAACAAGATCCATCCGGGCGAGGCGATGGACAAGAACCTCTATGATCTGCCGCCAGCCGAACTCGCCCAGGTGCCGACCGTTTGCGGTTCACTGCGCGAGGCTTTGGAAAGCCTTGAAGCCGATCACGACTATCTGCTGCAAGGCGGCGTCTTCTCCAAAGAGCAGATCGACGCCTATGCCGAGATCAAGTGGGCCGAACAGCTGCGTTGGGAAACCACCCCGAGTGCGGTTGAATTCGATATGTACTACAGCGCCTGATCTTCGCGATCAGTGCTGAACAAGAGGGGCGCTCCGGGAAACCGGGCGCCCTTTTTGCATTGATTGCGCCTAACCGGCCCGGCGCATCCCTTGTGGCGCTCGAATCGAGGGCCACCAGCCTCTGGCCTGGGCTCGCTCCTGCGCCCGGACAAGCGCTCCGGCATAGACTTCGTCCAGCAGCCGATCGAATGTCTTCGCCCAGCTGAACCGGTTGCATACCTGAATACGGGCGTGGCGCCCCATCGCGCGATGATCTGCGCCCCACACTGCCATCACATTGGCCGCCATCGCGGCAACATCGTCAACCGGGCCAAGCAGTCCCAGCCCTTCTGGTACGCGGGTTGGCATGGCCCCTGAAGCAACCCCGACCACCGGCAATCCCGATGCCTGCGCCTCGATCACCGAAATCCCGAAAGTCTCGTCAGCCATCGCCGAGACATAGATATCCGCTGAGGCCATGGTGACGGCAAGCTCGTCACGATCAGAAATGAAGCCGGTAAAGACGATCGGCAGGCCGGCTGCCTGCTCCATCAGCGTATCGCGCAATTTGCCGTCGCCAACCATGACCAGCGACGCGCCAAATTCCTCTGGAAGCAGCCGCATCATTTCGACCAGCCGATCGGCCCGCTTTTCATTATCGATCCGTCCGACATAAATCAGCAGCGGACCGTGCCCGGCAATGCCCAGCTTTTGCAGCAGCAGCGGATCACGGCGCGATGGGCCAAACCGGTCAGCATCCACCCCAAGGCTCAGAATATCAACATGACCAATCCCATAGTCGCCCAGCAGACTTCGCATATTCTCATCAAGTGCATAAACTCGGTCAAACTCGCGATAGGTCAACTCGGCATAACCGACACTGAGGCGGCGAAGCCCACCTGCCACCACTTTGCCGAACAGTTCCACGCCCACCCGGTGAATATGTGCGTTGGGGAAATCGGTGTGATACCCTGCCACCAGCGCAGTGCCCGGATGCGCCCGCCGATAGTTGATCGCGGTCCACGGTAAGACCCATGGGCACAGAGATTCGATCACATCAGGACGATATTTTTCCAGCACTTCGCGAACCGCACTGGTGCGCAGGATGAACCGGTAGTTTGGACTGCCGCGGACCTGCTCCGCACCGATCTCGACCCAGATGTGCCTGCCGTCCTCGACAATCCGGTCTTCAGGACCCGGCACGATCTGCAGCAAGCGATGGCCGGTCCGCGCCAGCACATGTTGGCGCTTTTCCCGCAAATAGGTGCTTATCCCGCCGCCTCCCTGCGGCGAATAGCTTTGGGTCAGGTCACAAATCAGCAGATCGTTTGAATTGCCTTGCATTGCCACCTTCGAGCGCAACACTATTGCAGAGTCGTTACACTCGGGCGCAAATACCATGTGCCGCAAATTTCGAACCTAGAGGAATTTAGCAGTGAGCGTTGCATTCCGCCGCGAGAGCGACGACGAGCATCTTGAACCCAAGTTCGAGATCCCCATCCCGCCCGGGCCCAATCTGGTCACCGCGCGCGGCCTTGCCATGATCGGCCAGCGGGTGTACGATCTTGAAACCGCTGTCGCCGGCTTGACCGATGAAACCGCGCGCACCGCTGCCAAGCGCGACTTGCGCTATTGGCAAACCCGTCAGGTAACTGCCGAGCTGATGCCGATCCCAAGCGGCAGCAAGGTCGAATTCGGCACCACCGTCACGTTTCTGATGGGCGGCAAATCCCGCGACCTGGCGCTGGTCGGCGATGATGAGTCCGATCCGGCGAACGGCCTGATTTCATTCTCTGCGCCGCTGGCCCGCGCGCTGATGGGCGCGGAAGTGGGCGAGGTTCTGCCATTTGGCGGCAAGGATGATGCGATCGAAGTGCGCTCGATCAAAATCATCGGTCAGGGGCCGAAATGATCGACAGACCGCTTTTGCTGCTGGTCGCCGCACTGGGCCTCAGTGCGCCGGCCCAAGCCGAAACGATCTATCTGCGCGCCGGACAACTGGTCGATACCGAACAGGGCAAAGTCCTGCCTGATCGCCTGATCCGGATCGTGGATGGCCGTGTTGTGGCAGTAACGCCCTATGCACCGCCGCCGCCGGGCACGGCGGTGATCGATTGGTCCGCCTATACCGTGCTGCCCGGCCTGATCGATTGCCATGTCCATCTGGCCGACATCGAACAAAGCAACAATGTCGCCGAGCCGTTGCTCCATTCGGCCGCTGAAATCGCCTATGTCGGGGCGCGCAATGCGCGGACGACGCTGCTGGCGGGCTTTACTTCGGTCCATGATGTCGGAAGTTACCGCGCCTTCGCCAATGTCGAACTGCGCAACGCCGTGAACCGCGGCGATGTGATCGGCCCACGGATCAGTGCGGTCGGCGCTTATATCACCATCCCCGGCGGCGGCGGTGAGGTGACCGGCCTTTCGCCCGATGTGGCAGTCCCCGCCGATATGCGCGCGGGCGTGGTAACTGATGCGGCCGACACCGCCCGGAAGGTCAACTACCTGTTCCAGAACGGCGCGGATTCGATCAAGTTGATCGCCACCGGGGCGGTGCTGGCGCAAGGCACGGAGCCGGGCCAGCAGGAGCTTACCGAGGAACAGATGCGCGCCGCCGTGCAAGTCGCAGCCGCGCGCGGCTCGTGGGTCACCGCCCATGCCCACGGCGCCGAAGGGATCAAATCCGCCATCCGTGCCGGGGTCAAGGCGATCGAGCACGCCTCGCTGATCGACGATGAGGGGATCGCGCTGGCCAAGGCCCGGGGCGTCACCCTTGATATGGATATCTATGAGGGCGACTGGATTGCGGAGGTCGGCAAGCGCGATGGCTGGCCGGCAGACATGCTGCGCAAGAACGACGACACCACCGAAGCCCAGCGCGCCGGTTTTGCCAAAGCCGTCAAAGCCGGCGTAAAGCTGAGCTACGGGACCGACGCCGGGGTCTATCCCCACGGGCTTAACGCGCGCCAATTCAAATATATGGTCCGCTATGGAATGACGCCGATGCAGGCGATCCAGTCGGCAACAGTCACGTCAGCGGCATTGCTGGGCTGGAGCAAGGACGTCGGCGCGATCTCGCCGGGGCACTACGCAGATATGATCGCGGTTTCGGGCGACCCGCTGGCGGATATCGGCGTGCTGGAGCGTGTCGCGCACGTCATGAAGGGCGGGGAAATCGTGAAATAGCGGTTACCCTTGGGTCAGCATACCGCGCCGGCCAGTCGCGATGAAAGTGCCAAAAAGCGTCAACGAAGCCACCAGCGCAATCACCCCCAACGGATCAAGCGCAGAAGTCCAGCCCAGGTGTGCGAGCGCCGCCCAGCTAATGAGTGCAGGAACAAGCAGTGCCAGCCCGAAGGCCGAGCCCTCCCATGAAACTTGGCGCATAAGCTCGTCATAGTGGCGCCATTGGAGCGCGGTTATTCCCGTACTCAGCGCCAGAGCGAAGGCCAGCGAAGCCAGCGCCACCCCATCGGGAACAGTCCCCCCAACGCCCGACGCAGCAAGCACCATCAACGCTGCACCAATCACGCCACACGAAACCGAACTGCCCAACAACATCGCCCGCTGATCGACCAGATCTTCGCTGCTCGCCACATTCAGCAGCTTCGCACCCACCCGAGGCACCAGCGTTCCAAGCCCAGCGAACAGACCTATGAGCAGATAAACAACACCAACGCCTGAAAGCGCCAGTCGCATTGGATCAGGTTGGGCCAGTTCAGCCCCACCGCCAAGCCCCACGTAAAGGTCAATCGAAAAATAGCCTGCGAGCCCGCCAACCAGTCCACCTATCAGCAGTTTGATCCAGTTTTTCCGCAATTGTCCGCTCATTTCAAATGCTCCGGTTCCCAAGAATCGATGAAAATCTCTGGCACAGCAACTCCGAACAGCTTGGCCATGCGCAATGCCAGTGGGAGGCTGGGATCGTATTTGTCGGTTTCGACCGCATTGATCGTTTGCCGCGAAACCCCCAACCGCTTGGCAAGTTCGCCCTGGCTGAGACCAAGTCTTTCGCGGAAATCTTTCAATCGATTTTCCAAATTCCAACTTCCTTCTGTAAAGACCTCTTTACAGGGAGCAAGCTTCTCTGTCAAGAGATCTTTACACATCTGGTGAGAAGTTTGCGTCATGCCAGGCGCCAGAATCCATTTTCCTACAGGCCGCTTTCCTGTCTAATTGCCACGCCTCACCACCCAGCGAGGCAATCAATGAACCGCAAACCCATTTTCGATGCCGTTCGCCAGATGCTGGGGCGCGGCTTTCAGGGGGATGAAATCGCCTCGCTCAATGCAGCGATCGAAGCAACGCTTGATGCGACCAACCCAGCCCCGGCCCGCCAGATTAGTCAGGATGGGATCGCTCTTATCCAGAGATGGGAGGGCTGTGCGCGAAGACGCGCCGATGGCCGCTACGAAGCCTACCCCGATCCCGGTAGCGGCGGCGATCCATGGACAATCGGCTGGGGCTCGACCGGCGCAGAGGTCGCGCCCGGTGTGATCTGGACGAAAGACCAGTGCGATACGCGATTGAAGCGCGACTTGGCCCGATATTCTCGTGAAGTCGCCACGGCGATCGGCGCTGCGCCAACCACGCCGGGCCAGTTCGATGCGCTGGTCTCATTCCACTATAATACAGGAGCCATCGCCAAGGCCACCCTCTCCAAACTCCACCGCGCCGGACTGTTTGCCAGGGCGCAGGCCGAGTTTGGCAAATGGATCAATGCAGGTGGGCGCGTTATGCGGGGACTCGTCAAACGCCGCGCAGACGAAGCGGAGCTTTATGGCCGCCGTAATACCCACCTTAATGATAGCACCTGACGACGATTGCCGCTTGCAATCCCGCCGCTCCCTCCCGAAATAGGTGACAATTAATCGGTCAGTTAAAGGAGATTCGCGATGCGCGAGATGCTGCAGAATTACATCGACGGCAAATGGGTGGATAGCATCGGCGGCAAGCGCCACGAAGTGATCAGCCCCTCCACCGAAGAACCCTGCACCGCAATCACGCTGGGGACGAAGGCCGATGTCGATGCCGCAGTTGCGGCCGCCAAGCGCGCCTTTACCAGCTTCAGCCAGACCACCCGCGAGGAGCGGATTGCGCTGATGGAGCGGATTGTCGAGGAATACAAAAAGCGCACCGGCGACCTCGCGCTTTCGATGGCCGATGAAATGGGCGCTCCGGTCAGCTTTGCGACTGTGGCGCAGGTTGGTGCCGGGATCGGCGGCTTCCTTGGCACCATCGCAGCACTCAAGGATTTCGACTTTACCGAAAAGCAGGGTGCCGTGACCATCGCTTATGAGCCCATCGGCGTAGTCGGTATGATCACCCCCTGGAACTGGCCGCTCAACCAGATCGCGCTCAAGGTTGCGCCTTCGATTGCGGCGGGTAACACCATGGTGCTCAAGCCTACGGAAGAATGCCCGACCAACGCGGCGATCTTTGCTGAAATCCTCGATGCCGCAGGCGTGCCGCCCGGGGTGTTCAACCTGGTTCAGGGCGATGGCCCCAGCGTCGGTGCAGCGATCGCTGCGCACCCCGATGTCGATATGGTCAGCTTCACCGGATCGACCCGCGCCGGGATCGCGGTGGCGCAAGCGGCCGCGCCCACCGTCAAGCGCGTCCATCAGGAACTGGGCGGAAAATCGCCCAATCTGGTTCTGCCCGACGCCGATTTCGCTGCTGTGCTGCCAGCCACTTTGCAGGGTGTGCTGATCAACACCGGGCAAAGCTGCATCGCGCCGACCCGCGTCCTCGTCCCGCGTGAGCGTCAGGCTGAAGCGGCAAGCTTCGCCAAGGCGATGTTCGAGGCGACCACGGTAGGCGATCCGATGCAGGAAGGCATGCATATCGGCCCGGTGGTCAACAAGACCCAGTTCGACAAGATCCAGGACCTGATCCAGTCGGCAATCGACGAGGGTGCGACGCTCGAAACCGGCGGGACCGATCGTCCGGCAGATCTCAACCGCGGCTATTACATCAAGCCGACGGTTTTTTCGGGCGTCACCCCGGACATGCGGATCGCTCGCGAGGAAACCTTTGGGCCAGTGGCGACTATCATGGCCTATGACAGCCTTGAGCAGGGTATCGCGATCGCCAATGACACCGATTACGGCCTTTCGGCGGTGATTTCCGGCGACCCGGCCAAAGCGGCGGCGATTGCTCCCAAGCTGCGCGCCGGTATGGTGGCGATCAACGCCTGGGGCCCGGCTCCCGGCTCTCCGTTTGGCGGCTACAAGCAATCGGGCAATGGCCGCGAAGGCGGCCTGTTCGGGCTTAGGGACTTCATGGAAGTCAAATCGATCAGCGGCCTTCCGGCCTGATGCTTCTTCCCCTCCCCTTCAGGGGAGGGGATCGAGGGGTGGGGCTTGTCCTTTTTGGGTGACGTCACCCGAGGAGGACACGCCCCACCCCAGCCCTTCCACTGAAGGAAAGGGGCTTAAGGCTCAGTAATCTTTGCTGACGCGGATATTGGCGCTTTCGCGGCCAATCGTCGAAACGCTGGCCAGGAGCGAGAGCCAGCTGGTGACGCGGAACTCGATTTGCGTTGCGCTGTATCCGCGCCCATCGGAGATAATCTCGGCATAGACCCGGCGGCCCAAATATTTTCCTGCCGCAACCCCCGTGCCGCGCCCGATTGCAGCATCCGCGCCGACGATCCGCAGCCGGTCCAGCCCGATCGCCGCCCGCAGCTTGTTGATCGGATCCAGTCCGCCGCCGCTGCGCAATGCGCCTAGCGCCGCACCCAGCTGGATCGCCTCACCGGCCGAAATCTTGGTAATCGAATCCCCGAACAGCAGCCGGGCCAGCAATTCCTCTTCGGGAAGCGCGGGAATCGACGAGAAGGTAATTTCTGGCTGCAGTGAAGTCCCGGTCACGGTGACCCGGGCCGTCAGGCCGGTCACCTCGGCTTCGGCGGCAATATCGAGCCGGGGGTCGGGCGGACTGCCACCGTCAAAGCGGATCCGGCCCCGCTTCATTTCGAAGCGCCGCCCCGCGAACTCATAACCGCCCTTGACCAGATCTGCCTCCCCGAACACGGCCGGATTGGCGGTGGTGCCACGCAAACGGATGTTTGCGCTCCATTCACTATCTATCCCCAGCCCGCGGACCATAATCCGTTCGGATCCTGCCGCATCGATCAGGAAGCGCCACGGTGTCGCAAGTTTGCGCGGGGGGGCGATATCGGCAGCCATATTAATCTCGCGGGTGCGGATCGCGGGCAGCGCCGCGACCGCCGCCGCGCGGCCCAATTGCCACCGGGCCTGCTGGATGACCACCCGTCCGGCAATCGTCCCGCCGACCCCGTCGGAGATGATCCGGAGTGGCCCGGTGATCGCCGCCGCCATATCGTCGCGGGCAAGGATCTGGGCGTTATGCGCTGAAATCCGCAAATCGATCGACGGCGCGCGAGTGCCAAGGTTGGTAAAGTCCACGCTGCCGCTGCCGCTGACTGTTCCGCCATTGGCGACCCGGCCGGAGATGGTGGTCAGATCGAGCTTCGACCCAGCGAAGCGTCCGCGTAGCTTGATCCCGGCAATGTCGCTCCCGACCAGCGCGCTTTGCAGCCGCATGTTCTCGCTGGAAAGCGAACCGCGGATTTGCGGGTTTGCAAGGCTGCCCGAAGCATCCGCCGCTACGCTTACCGGCCCGGTCAGGTCAAACGCCTCCAGCGCCACCAGCCGCCACAGGGCATCGGCCGGCCCGGCATAGCGCAGCTGGGCAAACAGGCTCCCTGCGCTGAGCCGCTCGGTCAACGTTCCGCGCGCTGGCAGGCCGGTGATCCGCCCCTGCATCCGCCCGCGCGTTTCGCCGCCCTCGCGCACTACCGCACGGGTTTCGAGCGTGGCCGGTGCGAGCTCGGCAACCAGCGCCAGATCGACCGGGCGAGACGAGAGCACCAGTCCCGACCGGCTCAGCGACTTGATCAGCAATTGCGCCTTGCCAGTGGGTAATTTGCCCGGAGCAAAACGATAATCGACCAACCCCGAGGCCGAGCCGCCCAGTCCCAGATTGCCATTGGCAATGTCGAGCAGCGACAGCGGCATCTCGTGCAGGGCAAGCTGGACGTCGCTGACGCCGCCGCCGATCAGGCCCGAGGCAATCACCCGCCCGCGGCCGAAATCAAGCTGTGTGGGGGAAAGCCGCCATCCGCCCCCTGCGCTGGCACCTTGCGCGGTCAGAACCGCGCGGCGCGGCATGACGATCCGCTGCCCGGCAAAATCGCCATCGCCGAGCAAAGTCACCCGCCCCGGCGCGACATCGCCCTGAAGCTGCAAGTTGAACCGGCTGCCGCGCCGCCCCGCGAGCGAAGCGTTAATCCTGCCGCGGCCGTCAGCAAGGCTGGCGTTGGCTGCCAGCCTCCCGATGAACAGCTTGCCCAAGGTGATCCCCTCACCATAGGCATCGCCGGTAATCGTGCTTTTGCCGCTGGCGATCTGACCGCTGGCATTGATCCGGCCCTTGGCAATTCCCAGCGGATTCTCGCCGCCGAAGCTGGCCCTGTTGGCGATGAGTGCAACATCGAAACCCTGGCCAGCGCCCCGCGGGAGCAGCCGCACCGTGCCGTCAATTCCGCCGCCCGCCAGCATCAACGTCCCATCGGCGCCGCCTTTGGCCAGCCGAAGCGAGCCGGTGACGCTGGTTTTCCAGACATCAAGCCGTTCAACTTCGATCCGGGTCGGCGCATTGCTCTGCGCGAACAGGCCAAGCGTTCCGGTGAACGGTCCCAGTCGTGAACCGCCCGCCGTCTCGATCCGGAAGCCCTGCGGGATCGGCGAAAGCGCCACCCGCACATCCTTGAGACCTGCAGCGGGCAGCGGACTGGCAAAAACCAGCACCGCACGCGGGCCGTCCGCGGCAAAGCTCGCATCGATCCGGAACGGTCCGTAATCTGCATGACGCCCGCTGCCGGCGATGCTCGTCCGGCCATCGGGAAGCAGCCGTCCGCTGAGCGCAAGATTGAGTTTGCTGGCGCCCAGAGTCCCGCGCTCGATCAGCAGCGGCTGGCGCTGGCCCAGGGTCAGCGCCCCGGCAAAGCGAATGTTGGTCCCCGCCAAGCTGGTCAGCGTGGCATTGTCGGTCCGCACCATCCGCCCGGCGAGTTGCGCTTTGAGCAGCCATGGCGAGGAATGGCCGATCCGGAAGAGGATTTGCGCGGTTGCATCCGCCGTCCCCAGATCACGCAAGGCAAACCCGCGCACTGCGACAGGTCCGGCCAGTGCATATCCGCCGGCCTTGAGATCGCCGCGCAGCGTCAGCCGCGCGCCAAGGCCTGGGACGGCAAGCGTCAGATCATCCGAGCTGAGTTTGCTTCCCTGCAGCGCCAGCATACCAGTACCGCGCGCGCCCACCAGGCGCGGATCGATGGCGGCGTTGCCGGTCAAGACCCGGCTGACCCCAAGGTTAAGCGGCAGGGTCCAGCGCGTTCCATCAAAGCGCGCGGTGCCGCGCTGGACGAGCTGGTTAAACTGCAATTTACCGAAGCCGAGCCGGGCGGCTGTGAAAGTATGTTCGGCTGACAAATCGCGGAATTTTCCGTCCAGCCGCGCGATCAGCAAGCCGTCTCGCAGCTCGCCGACATCGCCCAGCAGCGCGGGATCCGAGTTGCGCGCGGTCACGCGGAAATCCTCGAAGCGGTTGCCCGCCAGATCGATTTTGCCTGTGCCAGTGGCGTTCAAGCGCTGCCCGGCAAGGACGAACCGGCCATCAATCATGCTGTTGTCCAAGCTGCCTTGCGCATCAAGCGAGACAAGTTCACCCATCGCCCGCGCAGCAAGGCCAGATATCAGATCCTTGGGGCGCAACTGGCCAAGAACGCCGTAGCGCCCGGCCCGGTTGGTCAGGCGAAACGCGGCCAGTTGCCCGCCGCCCTGTTCGACCAGCAGCGCACCTTTCCAGTCGCGCCAGCTGCCAGCGCCGACGATCCGGGCCCGCACATCCTGCTTGGCCCTCGTCAGTCCGGCCAGAACGCCGCCCTTTGGCGCGGTGTAATCGAGCTTGAGGTCGAATTTATCGCGATCCGGTGCGGCATCCAGCAGCGCAAACAGACGGTCGCTCCCGCCCAATCTGCCATCGGCGCGGATCAAAGCCCGGCCCGAACGGATATCGACCCGGGCGACCAGATCGACGCGTCGCTGTTCGCCTGCAATGCGCTTGTCGATCGTCAGCCGATCAAGCTCGAACCGGTCGATCCGAAGGTCGAACTTCGGAAGGATCGGCGCATCAGGATCGCCCGGATTGAGTTCGGGAGATCGCAGCAACAGCCCCCGCCGAGCCACCAGCTTGCGCACGTCTAGGCCTGTGCGATACCAATTGAGCGGGCGCCAATCGAGCTCGACCACCGGCACACGCAGGAACGGTCCCTTGGGATCCGACAGGGTCACGTCGCGCAACACCGCTTGGCCATAAAGTGACCCCTCGATCCGCCCCACTTTCACCCGAAGACCCGATGCCGGCGCATAAGCGGTGATCCGGTCGGCAATCAGCCGGTATCCAATCGGGCTATCGAGGACGAGCAGCCCCACCCCGGCCATGGCGAGCAGCAACAGGAGCAGCGCCAAGACATGCTTTCGCCAACCGCGACGGATCCGGATGGGCTCGGGGACGGCTGGTTCCTCTTCCGTCAAAATGCCTGACCCAGCGCAACATAAACACCGATCCGGCTTTCACCCGGCTGGCGATCAAGCGGGGTGCCGATATCGACCCGGATCGGGCCGAAGCCAGTCTGATAACGAAGCCCAAGCCCTGCACCCAGCCGCATATCCTTGAGCCGCGGCGTTACAGTCTCGTCAACGGCCCCGGCATCGATAAATGGCACCACTGCCAGCGCGCCGCCGAGCAGCCCGGTCTGGATCCGCGCTTCAAGGCTGAACTCGCTGAGCGAGCGCCCGCCGCTGGGTTCACCCAGCACATCGCGCGGGCCGATCTGCTGATAGCCAAAACCGCGCACCGATCCGCCGCCGCCAGCATAGAACCGCCGCGAGGGCGCGATATTGGCCAGCGCTGTGCCGGGTATCATGCCCAGCCGCGCCCGCGCCGCCAGCACAATGCTGTCCCCCACTGGCAGGTAATAGCTGGCATCGGCCTGGAGGCGGGCATAGGTGGAAGACTTCCCGGCCTGGACCGAAACTTCTGGCGAGACGCGGATTGCCGCGCGTAGCCCTCGTTTGGGATCGAGCAGATTGTCACTGCCATCGAACGCCGCACGAAGCGGCAATGCACCGATCTTGTAAGTCCGCCGCACGGTTGGCGCGCCCACCACGGTGGCTTCGCGCTCGTCAGACAGCAGTGCCTCGAATCCGGCGCCCCATGTGAACGGCTTCTGGAAAATCAAAGTTGAGAGCTTTTCGAAATTTCCGCTCAGCGCGATGGTCCGCGCAGCATAGGCATCGCGGTTGACGTTGCTCGCATAGAGATCGAAAGTCAGCACCTGATCGCGGGCGCGAAAATTGTTGCGGCGAAAAGTGACGCCCGCCAGTTGCTCCTTGGTTCCCGCTACCGCCCGAACCCGCACCATTCCTTCGGGCGGGAAGAAATTGCGATGCTCCCAGCTGGCCTCGACCCTTAGGCCGTCGCCCGAATCATAACCGGCCCCGGCAGCGATGGTCCGCAGGGGGGCGCGGGCAATCGCGACGTCAAGCGCCACCATCCCGGCCTCTCCGGCCGTGGGCGGTGCGGTTTCGCGCGCCTTGACCGTGACGCTGGAGACAAGGCCGGTCGCAAGGATGGCACGGCGCAGATCATCCACTTCGCTCCGCTTGTAAACGTCGCCGCGGTCAAACCGGGCGATCGATTCAAGATGACGACCAGGCAGGAACCGCGGATCGTCGCTGATCACCTCGCCGATCCGGTATTTGCCGCCGGGTGTCAGCGGCATCGTCAGATCGCCCTCTTCCCGCGCGTGATCGACCAGCAATTCCGGCTCGCCCTGCTTGGCAAAGGCATAGCCGTTTTCGCCCAGCGCAAAGTCGAGGTCTCGCGCTTCAGCGACGATGGCATCACTGTAGAGCGGATCGCCCGGCTTGATCCCGAAGGCGTCACGCAGCAGCGGATAATCGGGGCCGGTCGCCAGCAATTCGCCCAGCGCAATCGTGCCAAACCGGAAACGCGGACCAGGGCTGATATCGAAACGGACCTTGACGTCACCGGCTGGCGTTTCGCCCGCTGCACGTTCCTGGCCAATCCCGATCCCGCCAACGGTCTGCATGACCTGCGCATCATAATAGCCATAAATCCGCATCAACCGCTCAAGCAGCAGCTTGTCGCTGCGCGCGCGAACGGCAACCTGGGCGATATTGTCGTTCCCTCCCCTTGCCAGATTTTCCAGCGTGGAGAGCGCGCGGAACCGGGATTCCACCTCGACCCGTTCGGGCAGGGCAGCGATATCGGCGGGAAAAACAAGTGCGAGCCGGGGCGATAACTGGGTGATGTCGCTTTCCGGCGGCGTTCCATCCGCCGGCAGCTGCTGTTGCAAGGCAAGCCCGATATCGGGATCAGGCTCAAGCGGGGCGAGCTGGGGAACCTGGAAATCCTCGTCCGGCCAAGGAAGCATTAATCCGGGCAAATCGACCAGCGCCGTGGAAGGATCAAGTTTAGGCACTGCGTCCGTGCCGGCCGATTGCTCGGACGACGGCTTTGCCTTGGCCCATTCATCCGGATTGATGACCGCAGCATCGGGTATCAAGTTCTTGAGCTCATCCTCGCCGGCCAGGCTCTGGGCGTGAGCAAGAGGTGCTCCAAGCAGCAACGCGGCGCTTAGCGCAGCAGGAAGCGCGGCGCTTACCGCAGCAGGAAGCGCGGCCCGGATTTTCCGTTCAATCCCGATTTCCCGCTCAATCAATAAAGCGATATTGATCCTGCATGCCCGGAACACCATCCTTGGAGCTGCCATCAAGCGGTTTGGCGGTTTTCCGGTTGGTAGCGGATGCATTGGCAATTAGGCGATCCTGTTCAGTCTCGTCAAAGCGAGCCCAGCCATCGCGACCGAGCCGTTCGAGCGGACGGTAGCGAACTTTGTACTGCATCCGCACCGATCCTTCGACCCAATAACCCAGATATACGTAGGGAAGTTCCGCTTCGACACTGCGGCGAATGTGATCGAGGATAATATAATTGCCAAGACCGGTCCGCGTTTTGTGCTCTGGATCGTAGAAGCTGTAAATCAGCGACAGGCCATCACCTTGCCGGTCGGTCAGACAAGCACCGACCAGACGGCCGGGAACGCCGTCGATTGGCGGCTCGCGGTATTCGATGACATAGCTGTCGACCGGTGTATGCTCGACCATGTCGGCAAAATCGGTCTCGTCCATCGTCGCCATACCACCGCCTGGATGGCGGACGCCTAGGTAGCTTTGCAGCAGTTCGAACTGTTCGATGGTCGACCACGGGCGGCACATGGTTGCTACCAGATCGGAGTTGCGCTTCAGATTGCGCCTTTGCGTGGAAGAAGCCGCAAATTCGGCGGCCACGACGCGCACCGAAACGCAAGCGTTACAATCGGCACACGACGGGCGATATGCAACAGTCTGGCTGCGGCGAAAGCCGATCCGGCTCAGTGCATCGTTCAGCGCGTCGGCGTGCGGGCCTTTCAGCTCGGTAAAGACCTTGCGCTCGTTCCGGCCCGGCAAGTACGGACACGGCGCGGGGCTGGTTACAAAGAACCGGGGAAAGCGAACAGGTGCCGTCACAAGCGGGCAGTATCCTCTGGACAAATTGCACGCGGACTACGTTGCAAGAAGCCGGACTATGCCCCTGCCCGAGCGGCGTTGAAAGTCTTTTAACCACAAATAGGGGTTAACAGAGTCTTATTTTGCACAGCGTTGACCCCAGCGTTGACCACAGCGTTGCTTAACGTCCCTTAACGGTCCAGTTCCACCTGACTTACCTGATAACCGTCCTTGCGCAGGGCAACCACTAGCGCATCCAGTTGAGCCTTGTCACGGGCTTCACATTCGATGTCTGTAATCAGGCCCTTGGCCGGCAGATGGGTGAATATCCGCTGGTGGTAGATCTCGATGATGTTGACCTGGTGGGCATCGAACTCGCGCATGACCTTGAACAAGGCGCCGGGCCGATCCTGCAGGGTCAGGCGCAGCCTTGCCAGGCGGCCCGAACGGGCCAGATCGCGCAGCAATACATTGGCGAGCAGCCTGGTATCGATATTGCCCCCGCACAGCACCACCCCGACTTTGCGGCCCTTGAACATCTTCGGGTAACTTAGCATCGCCGCAAGACCTGCCGCGCCCGCACCTTCAACAACGGTCTTTTCGATCTGCAGCAACAGCGCCACCGCGCTTTCCAGCGCCGCTTCGCTGACCAGCACGATATCATCGAGCAATCCGGCAAGAACCATTGAAGTGAACTCGCCCGGCTCCTTCACCGCAATACCCTCGGCCAGAGTGTCGCCGCCGCACGGCAGATCGGTGCCCTTGAGCCGGTTGTACATCGATGGAAACAGCTCTGCCTCCACTCCGATCAGACCGATATCCGGCCGGATCGCCCGTGCCGCCGTGCCCATCCCCGAAGCAAGCCCGCCGCCACCGACCGGGATTACCAGCATATCGATCTCGGGCGCGTCTTCCAGCATTTCCAGCGCAACCGTGCCCTGGCCTGCCGCAACCTGGGGATCATCGAACGGGTGAATGAAGGTCAGCCCGCGCTCAGCCTCGAGCTGACGGGCGTGGGCATAGGCTTCGTCAAACGACTCGCCAAACAGCACGACCTTGCCGCCGACGCTTTCGGTCTGCATGACTTTTACCGTCGGCGTGGTCTTGGGCATGACGATGGTCACCGGCACACCGAGCCGGGTGCCGTGATAGCTCAGGCCCTGGGCGTGGTTGCCAGCCGAGGCTGCGATTACACCGCGGCGATCTTCGGTAGCGCCCTTAAGAAGCAGCGCATTCAACGCGCCGCGCTCCTTGTAAGCCGCAGTGAACTGCAGATTTTCGAACTTGAGCCAGACCTCGGCGCCGGTCATTTCGCTCAACGTGCGGCTGTAAAGCGTGGGCGTGCGCACGATCGCGCCCTCGAGCCGGGCAGCGGCAGCGCGGATATCGTCGATCGTCAGCAGCGGATTGGTGCTGGTCGCGGGAAGTTGAGCGGTCTGGGTCATCGCTGCGCGCCGTAACGGAAAGCCGAGGGCGAGGGAACCTGCATTCGTTTTTACCGGCTCCAAGCTTTGCTTTACGGTAAAACCCGTTACACACCGGGGCCATGACTACAGCGAAAAGAGTGTCCTACATCGGCCTTGGCGTGATGGGCGGAGCGATGGCCCGGCATATTGCCCAGGCAGGCCATGAACTGACCATTTTCAACCGGACACCCGCCCGCGCCGCCAAATGGCAGGAGGCCCATCCCGGGCTTGCCGCGCGGGTTGCGGCCAGCCCGGCCGAAGCAGCCGAAGGCGCGGATGTGGTGCTGACCTGCGTGGGCACTGATGATGATCTGGCCGATGTCGTGCTGGGGCCGCTGGGCGTATTCTCGACGCTGGCCAGAGGCGCAGTGTTCATCGATCACACAACTGTATCAGCGCGGATCGCGCGCCAGATCGCGGTCGAAGCGCGCGACAAGGAAATTCACTGCGTCGATGCCCCCGTTACCGGCGGCCAGGCCGGCGCGGAAAAAGGCACGCTGACTCTGATGTGCGGCGGCCGGCCGGAAGCCATCGAAGCGGCGAGACCAACAATGGAGGCCTATTCGACCCGGATCGTCCACGTCGGCAAGGCAGGCGCCGGGCAGACCACCAAGATGGTCAACCAGATCACCTTTTCCGGAATCATCGCCAGCCTGTCCGAGGCGATGCGCTTTGCGCAGGCCACGCATCTCGATCTCGACAAGGTCTATGATGCGATTTCTGGCGGCGCGGCGCAAAGCTGGCAAATGGACAACCGCTGGGCATCGATGGCGGAGGGCGAGTTCGACTTCGGCTTCGCGATCGACTGGATGCGCAAGGATCTGGGCCTCGCACTCGACGAAGGCCGCGGCCTTGGCGTTTCGCTGCCCACCACCGCGCTGATCGACCAGTTCTATGCCGATGTGCAGGCCATGGGTGGCGGCCGGCAGGATACCAGCGCTATCATTCGGCGTTTGCCACAAAGAGGAAAAAACTGATGCGCCGACTGTTGTTCACCGCGCTGCTGGCTTCGGCCAGCATCTCGGGAAGCCCGGCCCTGGCCGACACGCTGGTCGATAATGTCGATGGTATGACGCTGAATGCCAAGGGTGAGGTCGAACATTTTACCGGGCTGCTGATCGGCAATGATGGCCGGATCGAGCAAGTCTATCGCCGCGGCGACAAGCGGCCCGCCAAGGTCGATTATCTGGTCGAGGGCAAGAACCGGGTCCTGATGCCCGGACTGATTGATGCCCATGTCCATGTCACGAGCATCGGCTTTGCCGCGCTCACGCTCGACCTGTCTGAAACGAAGTCGCTCAGTGAAGCGCTGGGGAAAATTGCTGCCTATGCCGCCGCACACCCCGATCGCCCGTGGATCGTCGGGCGCGGCTGGAATCAGGAGCTGTGGGGACTTCGTGATGAGGCAGGGAGGGACCGCTTCCCGACTGCCGCAGAACTCGACGCTGTAGTGCGTGATCGCCCGGTCTGGCTTAACCGGGTTGATGGCCATGCCGGCTGGGCCAACAGCCGCGCACTCGCGCTGGCAGGTGTCACTGCGCTGACCAAGGCGCCGGCTGGCGGACAGATTGAGCGGCTGGCGGCGGTCGGCAAGGCTCCCGGTAAGCCGGCGGGCGTGCTGGTCGATACGGCCACTGATCTGGTCGCAAAGGCAGTACCCCCGCCCCGCCCTGAGGATATCGACCTTGCGCTGGGTAAGGCGCAGGAATTGCTGCTTGCGCGCGGCGTGACGGCGGCGGCCGATATGGGCACTTCGATCGAGGACTGGCAGGCCTATCGCCGCGCGGGCGATGTCGGCGCGCTGCGGATCCGGATCATGGCCTACGCGTCCGGGATCGAGCAAATGACACTCATCGCTGGGCCGGGACCGACTCCGTGGCTCTATGACGACCGCTTGCGGCTAAATGGAGTAAAGCTCTTTGCCGATGGCGCGCTGGGATCCCGTGGTGCTTCGCTCAAGGCACCCTATGCGGATAGTCCCAGCAGCACCGGGCTGCGGATTACCGGCGATATTCCGCTCAAGAATATGATGAGCCGCGCCGCGCTCGATCGTTTTCAGGTTGCGGTCCATGCGATTGGCGATGCGGCCAATGCCTCAGTCCTGAATGCGATTGACGAGCTGGCGGTCACCTACACCGGGGATCGGCGCTGGCGGATCGAACATGCCCAGATCGTCGATCCAGTGGATATTCCGCGGTTCGGCAGGAACGGCGTAATCGCCTCGGTGCAGCCGGTCCACCAGACTTCCGACCGGCTGATGGCTGAGGCCCGGCTCGGCCCGAACCGTCTGGCTGGGGCCTATGCCTGGAAGTCGATTTTGGCGGCGGGCGGAAAGCTTGCCTTCGGGTCAGACGCGCCGGTCGAGCTCCCCGATCCGTGGGCCGGTATGGCTGCTGCGACCACCCGGCAGGGTCCGGACGGAAAGCCGTTTGGCGGCTGGCAGCCGCAGGAAAAGATCACCCGCGAGGCTGCGCTGGCCGCCTATACCGCCAATGCTGCCTATGCCGGGTTTGGCGAAGGCCGGTTCGGCCGCCTGATCCGGGGTGAGCGCGCCGATTTCCTGCTGGTGGACCGCGATCCGCTGCTCGCCAGCCCAAGCGAGCTTGCCGCCACCAAGGTCTTGCAGACCTGGGTTGGTGGTCGGCTGGTGTTTGATGGAGCCAAGCAAAGCGCCAAGTAGCAGAGTTGGCGTCAGGTCAGCGGCTCGGGCGTGGAGGGATGCACTTCCTCGGCTACATTGGCTACGCTGGCTTCATTGGCGTCTTCGGCTGCCTTGGCTTTCGCTTCGCGCCGCTCACCCAGCCGCATGATGATCAGCGAGCCTTCGAACAGGATCAGCATCGGGATTGCCAACATCAGCTGCGAGATCACATCGGGAGGCGTGATCACTGCGGCCAGCGCAGTAATCGCCACGATTACGTAACGCCTCGCGCCCGACAATTGCTTGCGCGTGACAATCCCGGCGCGGTTGAGCAGCAGCAGCAGTACCGGCAGCAGGAAGCTGATCCCGAAGGCCAGGATGAACTGCATCACCAGGCTGAGATAATCCCCGGTGCCCGGCAGTGCCTCAAGCTTCAAGCCGCCGCGGGTGCCTTCAAAGCCCAGGAACCAGCGGAATGCGGTCGGCATCACCACGTAATAGGCCAGCGCCGCGCCGCTGGTGAACAGCACCGGCGTTGCGATCAGGAACGGCAGAAAGGCGCGCTTTTCCTTGGCGTAAAGCCCCGGTGCAACGAACGCCCACAGCTGGTTGGCGATGATCGGAAAGCTGACGAAAAAGGCCGCAAACAGCGCAACCTTCATATTGACGAAGAACGCTTCATACAGCTTGGTATAGATCAGCTTGCCCTCGCCGGCCGGGAACGCGGCGGTCAAGGGGCGGACCAAAAAGCCGAAAATGTCATCGGCGAAATACAGGCAGACCGCGAAAGTTACCGCAAGCACCATGACAACGCGCAGCAACCGGGTTCGCAGTTCGATCAGATGATCGAGCAATGGCGCCTGTGTTTCATCGATGTCGCGGATATTGAGGGCCATGGTCAGAGCGGCAATTGCGGCGCGGCGGTCGGCTTATCCGGTTCGGCAGCGGTAGTGCCCGGATCAATGCCGGCAAGCACCCCGGCTTCGGCCGAGGCTGCCGGATGCGCCTCCATGATCGCAGCATTCTGCGCGGCCCACTTCTTTTCCATCTCTTCCATTTCGGCTTCGCGGATCATATTTTCGATGCCGGAGCGGAAATGGCCCGAAACGCGCCGGACTTTGCCGATCCACTTGCCCGCAGTGCGCAACGCCAGCGGCAGATCCTTGGGACCTATGACGACAATCGCCACGATCACGGTCAGGAGCAGCTCGGAAGCGCCGATATCAAACATGGCTGGTTGGCCCGAGGGACCGATTAATTCGGGGTCGACTTGGTGGGATCAATCACGGTTTCGCTGGCAGTTACTGGCGGCTGCGCGGGGATTTGCGCGGGCGGCGGAGTAACCGGGCGATCGGTGGTTTCCTCGGCAATCCCTTGCTTGAAGCTTTTGATACCCTTGCCGAAATCGCCCATCATCTCGGATATCCGGCCACGGCCAAACAGCACCAGCACCACCAGCGCAAGGATTAGAAGGTGCGGAAGCGACAGACCCATGAGTTTACTCCTGAACATGCGTGGGGCGAAGCGGACCAGCCGCCTGCCAAAACCCCTGCTGTATTCCATTTAGGCCATGTTGGCCGGCTTTACGAGTCACTCCGGCAATTCTTCGCCCACTTCGTCGGTTTCAGCCGAACCTGTGTCCATCGCGGCAGCCAGCGCGTCCTCAACCGGATCGAGCAGGCCAGCGGCGCGCAATTCGTCAATGCCGGGCAGATCGCGGCGGCTTGCAAGCCCGAAATGAGTCAGGAAATCGGGCGTCGTGGCGAAAATCACCGGCCGCCCCGGCACCTCGCGCCGCCCTGCAATCCTTACCCAGCCCGCCTCCAGCAGCACATCGAGCGTGCCCTTGGCGGTCTGGACCCCGCGGATCGCCTCGATCTCGGCGCGGCTGACCGGCTCGTGATAGGCGACGATCGCCAGCACTTCGGTGGCCGCACGCGACAAGCGCCGGCTCTCCTCACGCGTCCGGCGCAGCAGATGCGCCAGATCTGGGGCAGTCTGGAAATGCCAGCGGTTGCCGCGCTCGACCAGTTCGATCCCGCGCCCAGCGTAATTCTCGGCCAGTTCGGCCAGCGCGGGCTTGACCTCAGCCCCGCCCAGATGGGCGGATATGCCTTCCGCGCTCATCGGCTCCTCGGCGGCAAACAGCGTTGCTTCAACCGCGCGGACCAGATCATTAGGCCTGCTTCCCGGCGCAGCATTGGTCATTTGCGCAAGCCCCGCAGCATCAGCGGGCCGAAGGTCTCATCCTGAGACATCTCTGCCTTGCCGGTCCGGGCCAGTTCGAGCGCCGCAACAAAGCCAGAGGCCAGCGCCGAGCGGCGCAGGCGCGGGTCTGCGTCTGGGGGGAGGAACTCCTGCAATTCCATCCACACCAGCCTGACGCCCAGCATGGCGGAAAGCCGGGTCAGCGCGCTGTCGAGCGTCATTACCAAGCGGTCGCGGACCATATGAACCACCGGGACCATCCGCGCCTTGACCTGCCCGTAAGCCTGCACCAGCGCGAACCAATCGCACTGCCAGCGGTTCTTGCGATCAACGCGCAGACCTTCGGGCGCGCCGCGCGAGAATACATCGCGGCCGAGCCGGTCACGCGCCATCAACCGCGCCGCCGCCTCGCGCATGGCACCGAGCCTCTGGAGCCGCAGTTGCAGCCGCATCGCCAATTCCTCAGGGCTTGGGTCTTCCTGCTCTTCGCGCGGGAGCAGCAGGGCCGATTTGAGATAGGCCAGCCACGCCGCCATCACGAGGTAGTCTGCCGCCAGCTCAAGCCGCAGCGCCTCGGCCCGGTCGATGTAGCTGAGATATTGATCGACCAGGCCAAGGATCGAGATGGTCCGCAAATCGACCTTCTGCCGCCGTGCCAAATCAAGCAGCAGATCGAGCGGGCCTTCCCAGCCATCCAGTTCCAGATACAGCGCACTATCGTCGCTTGCCGCAGCGGCTGGGCCTTCCCAGTCCCCGCCCTCAAGCGCTAGCTCGGTTGGCAAGATAAGCTCGGTCATACCTGCACCAGCGCGAGCAGCGCGTCACGCTTGGCGATCAATGCGCCTTGGTCGCCCAGCGGCGGGCGGACGATACTGGTGGCCGCCAGCGCCCGGTCAAGCCGCTCATGGGTTTTGGCGGACATGTCCGGCAGCGCATCGCAGATCCCGATCATGTCCTCGATTCGCGCCCAGCAGTTGAGCGCAATATCGCAGCCTGCCGCAACAGCCCGGGCGGCGCGGGACGGCACGGTACCGCTCAGCGCTTCCATATCGAGGTCATCGGTCAGCAACAGACCATCGAACCCGATCTGGCAGCGGATCACTTCCTCGATCACGTAGGGCGATAATGTCGCTGGGTTTTCCGCATCCCAGGCAGTGAACAGCAGATGGCCGGTCATCCCGATCGGGGCATCCGCCAGGCTGCGGAACGGGGCGATATCGGCCTCCAGTTCGGCCAAGGTCGCAGTCACCGTGGGCATGGCCTTGTGCGTATCGGTAGTGGTGCGGCCGTGTCCGGGCATATGCTTGATCGTGCCAGCCACCCCGGCGCGGGCGAGACCATCGAGCACTGCACGGCCAAGCGCGGCAACCCGCATCGGTTCAGAGCCCAGCGCCCGGTCACCAATCACATTGTTGGCATCTGACTGGCGAACATCGAGCAGCGGCAGGCAATCGACGTTGATGCCAACCTCGGCCAGATCGTGGCCGATCGCCTGCGCGTTGGCGCGCGCGGCCTCGATCGCGCTGGCCGGGGCCAGATCATAAAGCCGGTCAAATGCTTGTCCTGCCGGGTAGGCCAGCCACTCCGGCGGCTTCATCCGCGCGACCCGGCCGCCTTCCTGATCGATGCAGATGAAAGTCCGCTCGCGCCCGTGAAGGCTGCGCAATTCGTCGGTCAGCGCGCGCAGTTGACCGCGATCGACGACGTTGCGCCCGAACAGGATATAGCCCGCAGGGTCGGCATCGCGGAAAAAGGCGCGTTCTTCCGCAGTCAGCACAGTTGCGGAAAGGCCGAAGATTGCCGGGGTCATGACCTATGAAATCGCAGCAAACCACGGCTTTCGCAAGCGCAGGCATAATCGGGAATGTGGATTA
>JANOFJ010000149.1:0-18824 GCA_031413595.1 Novosphingobium sp. | reverse complement strand
CCGCTGCTGGATCTGCATCAGCAGGACGCGCGCGTCATCGGTCAGCAGCGCCGCAGCCTTTGGTTCGATCGTCAGCGGCCGCTGTGCGAACAGGAAGGCTGCGTTGCTCGCCAATTCCTGCAAATCCTTTGCCCGAACCTTTAATACAGGCATCGCCTCTTCAAGCAGCGGCAGATCGACGGTGCCTTCAACATGCGGCGCCACCAGCGCGGCCAACCGGGCATCGTCTGCTTCACGGATGTAGTGGCCGTTCAGGTTTTGGAGCTTGGCCAGATCGAACCGCGACGGCGATTTGCCGACATCCTTTATATCGAACCATTCGATCGCCTGTTCGCGGCTGATAATCTCATCATCGCCGTGACCCCAGCCAAGGCGAAGCAGGTAGTTGAAGAGCGCTTCGGGCAGGATTCCCAACGCGTCGCGATAAGCGTCAACGCCGGTGGCGCCGTGGCGTTTCGACAGTTTTGCGCCGTCGGCACCGTTGATCAGCGGCACGTGGGCATAAAACGGCTGCTCCCAGCCCATGCCGCTGATCACAACAAGCTGCCGGAAGGCGTTGTTGAGGTGATCGTCGCCGCGGATCACGTGGGTTACGCCCATATCGTGATCGTCAACCACCACCGCCAGCATATAGGTTGGCGTGCCGTCCGAGCGGAGCAGGACGAAATCGTCGATCTCGGCATTATTGACTGTGACCCGGCCCTGGACCAGATCGTCGATCGCTGTCTCGCCTTCGCGCGGTGCCTTGATCCGGACCACATAAGGCGTATCGCTCGGCCAGCTGGCCGGCGCGGCATCGCGCCATTCGCTGGCGATGCGAAACGGGCGGCGCTCGGCCTGGGCTGCCGTCCGGCGGCTCGCCAGCTCTTCCGACGTCAAATAGCAGCGATAGGCATGGCCGGCGTCAAGCAGCGCATGCGCCACCTCGGCATGACGGGCTGATCGCTCAAACTGGAATGTAGCCGGCTCATCGCCGCCAAGCCCGAGCCATTCAAGCCCGTCGAAGATCGCCGCAATCGCCGGCTGCGTCGAGCGCGCGCGGTCAGTATCTTCGATCCGCAACAAATAGGTGCCGCCGTGGTGACGGGCATAGAGCCAGTTGAACAAAGCGGTCCGGGCGCCGCCGATATGCAGGTAGCCGGTGGGCGAGGGCGCGAAGCGCGTGACAACGCGGGCGCCCGCTGTAGCGGCCTCGCTAGTCGCACTTGCCATCATCGCTTCCTTCCTGTCTCTTGCGGCCATGGCAAGCGAGCCCCAAGCTTCCCGCGCTGATGGGGTTTTCGTGCCGATGGGCAATGCTGCCCCGGACGGCGCTGCACTGCAACAAAGCCATTGGCGCAAGCGCGTGAACTTGTCCAGCAGGCTCGCCAGCATACTCAAGACCCTCGTCAGCGCACTTAAGACTGGCGAGCATTTGCTTGAAACGGCAGGATTTGATCGCGCTCCGTGGCTGGCGGTGGGGTTTGCCGGCGGGATCGCCGCATGGTTCGCGCTGGCGAATCCGTGGCAGTGGCTCGCCCTGATCGCCACCTGCCTGGCGGCCATGCTGGGCGCAATGGCTGGACTGCGCCAGGACGGCCGTTTTTCCTACACGCGCCAAGCGGCTGCGACATTGGCGTTGATGATCGCGGCAGGCTGCGGCGTAGTCTGGGCCAAATCCGCAATGGTCGGCACGCCCGCGATCGCAAGGCCGATGGTCGAATTGATCAGCGGGACTGTGATGAAGCGCGAGGAACAGCCAGCTCTGGCACGAATCCGGGTGACGCTTGTGATCCGCGAGCCGGAGACGGCACGGCCGATCCGGGTGCGCGTCAACTTGCCTGCCGCCCAGGACCAGCCCGGTATTGCCGAAGGAGCAACCTTGCAGCTGCGCGCCCGGCTGATGCCGCCCGCGCCGCCGATGCTGCCCGGAGGCTATGATTTTGCCCGTACTTCGTGGTTCACCGGCCTTGCTGCAACGGGAACGGTGTTGGGCAAGGTTACGGTAGTCCGTGCCGCCGATCAGCAAGGCTGGCTTCGTGCATTGCAGCGATCGCTTTCCGCGCATGTCCGATCGCGGCTGGATGGATCACCCGGAACGATCGCGGCTGCGTTTGCCAGCGGGGATCGCGGCGCCATTGAACCGGCGGACGATACAGCGATGCGCGATGCCGGGCTCACGCATCTGCTTTCGATCAGCGGGCTTCACGTCAGCGCGCTGGTCGCGGCGGTCTATGTGCTGGCGATCCGGCTGCTCGCTTTGTGGCCATGGTTGGCACTGCGCGTCCGTCTGCCGCTGGTCGCAGCCGGGGCGGGAGCACTTGCCGGCATCGGGTACACCTTGCTGACCGGCTCGGAAGTGCCAACAATCCGGTCGTGCATCGGCGCCGTGCTGGTGCTGGCTGCGCTTGCTATCGGGCGTGAGGCACTCAGCATGCGCATGGTTGCGGTCGCGGCGTTATTCGTGTTGCTGTTCTGGCCCGAGGCGATTGTCGGGCCAAGCTTCCAGATGAGCTTTGCCGCAGTCATTGCAATTGTCGCGCTGCACGGCGCGGCGCCGATCCGCAAATTCCTCGCTCCGCGTGAGCAAAGCTGGTGGGCGAAGGGCGCGAGGCATCTGGCCATGTTGCTGCTGACCGGTGTGGTGATCGAACTCGCGCTCATGCCGATCGGACTGTTCCACTTCCACAGGGCCGGTGTCTATGGCGCGCTGGCCAATATCATCGCCATCCCGCTGACGACCTTCGTCTCGATGCCGGCGATTGCCGTCGCCCTGCTGCTTGATAGTGTCGGACTTGGCGCTCCGGCCTGGTGGGTCACGGGCAAGTCACTCGAAGTACTGCTGGCCCTGGCGCATTGGACCGCTGCCCGGCCCGGAGCGGTGACTTTGCTCCCATCGATGGGGCAGGGCAGCTTCCTGTTGTTCATGGCAGGGGGGCTTTGGCTGGCGCTGTGGCGCGGGCGATTGCGATTGGCAGGGCTGGTGCCGGCGCTTCTGGGGCTGGCCATGCTCGCCTTCCTTCGGCCTCCTGATGTCCTGATATCGAGCGATGGCCGCCATGTCGGGATCACGGGTGAGGGAGGCTCGTTACTGGTTTTGCGCCAAGGAAAGAGCGATTTTGCCAAGGAAAATCTGCAGGAAATTGCCGGAATGGAGGGCGAAACGCGCCTGATCGAGGATTGGCCGGGCGCGCGCTGCAACCGCGATTTCTGCGCTCTCGAGCTATTCCGGGGCGGCCGGACCTGGCGTTTGCTGATCGCGCGGGGCAAGGATTTGGTCGATATCCGGGCCTTGGCAATGGCTTGCCGCCAGGTGGATATCGTGATCGCCGACCGGCGGCTCCCCCAGGCCTGCAAGCCCACTGCCCTAAAGGCGGACCGCTCCTTGCTGGGCCAGACCGGCGGACTGACGCTCGACCTTGCGGGCCGTAAGATCGAAACCGTTGTTCAAGATCAGGGTGCGCATGGCTGGTGGCGACCCGCCAAGCGGCGGATTTACCCACCCCGAAAGGCCGCCAGCGAACAAACCACGCCGATGCCAAACACGGCAGCCGCGCTTTAATGATACCGGCGCAATAGCCCCGCCAGTTTGCCCTGAACCTGCACTTCGCCCGGCAGGTAAAGCTGCGCATCATAGGCGGCATTGGCGGGATCGAGGCGGACCTTGCCATCCTCGCGGCGCAGATATTTGAGGGTTGCTTCCTCACCGCGGATCAGCGCGACCACGATCTCGCCGTCGCGGGCCGTATCAGTGCGGCGAATCAGCGCGTAATCACCATCGAGAATGCCGGCATCGATCATCGAATCGCCCGATACTTCAAGCGCATAATGTTCACCTGCGCCAAGCAGCGCGGCAGGGACCGGGAGCATTGTCTGGCCTTCCATTGCCTCAATCGGAACGCCCGCGGCAATCCGGCCGTGGAGCGGAATTTCGATCACGTCGTTCGCAGGTGCAGGCTTGGCTGCTGCAGGTCGAAGCGGAGTAAGCGCCGAATTCGAGTTGGCTGCTGCCCGGGCCGTGGTGATCGTCACATCGTCAGGCTGACGCAGCACTTCAAGCGCGCGGGCCCGGTTGGGCAGGCGGCGGATGAACCCGCGTTCCTCAAGCGCCGAGATCAGGCGGTGCACGCCCGACTTCGACTTGAGATCGAGCGCATCCTTCATTTCCTCAAACGACGGAGAAACCCCACTCTCTTCGAGACGGGTCTGGATGAAACGGATCAGCTCGTGCTGCTTGCGGGTAAGCATTCTGGCGCCACTCCCTTATGCGACGCATGTTCTTGCGCCGTTCAGTGAACGAATGCGGAACAAGTAAGCAACCTTCTGATTCGCGTCAAGCATTTCCGCCATTTTCGAGCAGATAGATCCGAACTGCGCTTCCGTCTTGCACGGAAGGGGCGCCGGGCGCGCGTTCGATCAAGGCATTGCTGCGGGCAAGCGCCGCCAGCGCGCCGCTGTCTTGCATCACGTCTGCTGAAACAACTGTCCCATCCCAGACCCCGCGTAGGAATTCACGGCGATCTCCGCCTGCACCGATCTTGCCTGAAAGTTGCGCGGTCACGCTTTTGGGCAGCGGGTTTTGTGATCCCGCCAGGGCGCGGATCAGCGGCAACAGGAAGAGGAAGGCGGTGACATGGTTCGACACCGGATTACCGGGTAGCCCCAGCACGATCTGGTTATCCTTGCTGGCGACCATCAGCGGCTTGCCCGGCTTGATCGCTACTTTCCAGAAATCGAGCTTGGCTCCCCATGCTTCCAGCGCTGGGCGGATCAGATCATGATCACCGACCGATGCGCCCCCGGTAGTGACTATCACATCGGCCTCTGCGGCTTGCTCCAGAGCCAGGGCCAGCGCCTCAAGATTATCGCCCACCGGGCCGATCCGGGCAATCTCGCACGGCAAGGCGCTGACCAGTGCGGCAAGCATTGCCCCATTACTGGCAGGTATCTGGTGAACCGGGCAGTCGCGGGGATCAGCCGCCAGCTCATCACCGCTGTCGATAATCGCGATCCGCGCTTTGCGCCGCACGGCGAGATGACTGTGCCCGGCCGACAGCGCAAGTGCAACATGGGCCGGGCCGATCCTGGCGCCCGCATCGAGCAGCACCGTGCCGTCCGAGAAATCCATGCCTTTGCGGCGAATATGCTTGTCTTCAGGCGCGGGCGGCGTGCCGGTCAGGGTGAGGCGGTCACTGTTGCGGACCAGATCTTCCTGCACGATCACCGCACCCGCATCGCCGGGAAGCAAGGCCCCGGTTGATATGCGGACCGCCTGGCCGCGTGCCATTGAACCATGATACGGATGCCCCGCTGCGCTCTCCCCGATCACCTGCCACGGCCCGGCCAGATCGCCCGAAACCACCGCGTAACCATCCATCGCCGAAAGATCGGCCGGGGGCTGGGTGCGAGCCGCCGCCAACGGCGCGGCAAGATAGCGGCCCAATGCGGCGGGCACGTCGATTTGTTCGATCGCCAGCGGGTTTGCCAGAGCGAGCAGCCGCGCCTGCGCCTCATCAAGCGGGAGCGGCGCTTGTGCCATCAGGCGGAAGCTTTCCAATCGCCGGATTTGCCGCCGCGCTTTTCGATCAGGCGCAAATCCTCGATCACCATACCCTTGTCGAGCGCCTTGGCCATATCGTAGATCGTCAGCAGGGCTACCGAGGCTGCGGTCAGCGCTTCCATTTCAACCCCGGTCTTGCCGGTAAGAGATGCGGTTGCCGACACCCGCAAGGCGCCGTCCTCGAAGCTGAAATCAACCCCGACCGTGTCAAGCGCGAGCGGATGACATAGCGGGATCAGATCGGCGGTTTTCTTCGCAGCCATGATCCCGGCAATCCGCGCGGCAGCCAGAACATCGCCCTTAGGCACATCGCCGTCGCGGATCGCGGCGAGGGCTTGAGCGTTCATCCGGATCCGGCCCGAGGCGATCGCCACACGCTGCGTTGCCGCCTTGCCGCCAACATCAACCATTCGGGCGTTGCCCTGGGCGTCGAGGTGAGTGAGATCAGCCATTGAGCAATGCCTTTGTCGCAGCAGCCATATCATCCTGCCGCATCAGGCTTTCGCCGACCAGGAAAGTCCCCACGCCGCACGCCGACAGCCGCAGCAAATCGGCGTGGGAATTGATCCCGCTTTCGCTGACCAGCAAGGTTCCTTCGGGGGCAAGGCCGACCAACCGTTCGGTGGTGGCAAGATCGGTGACGAAGCGTTTGAGATCGCGGTTGTTTATCCCGATCAGGCGGCTGTTGAGGGCGGTGGCTCGGGTCATCTCGGCCTCATTGTGAACCTCGACCAGCACGTCCATGCCGTGTTCGAGCGCGGCGGCCTCGATCTCGGCCATTTGCGTATCATCCAGCGCGGCGACGATGATCAGGATTGCATCGGCGCCGATGCTGCGGGCCTCGGCAACTTGCCAGGGATCGACCATGAAATCCTTGCGCAGCACCGGCAGCGTGCAGGCGGCGCGGGCGGCGATCAGGTAATCCTCATGGCCCTGAAAGAATGGCGCGTCGGTCAGCACCGAAAGGCAGGCCGCGCCACCCTTCTCGTAGGCCCGGGCATGATCAGCGGGATTGAAATCGGCGCGGATCAAGCCCTTTGATGGGCTGGCTTTCTTGATCTCGGCGATCAACGCGAAGCCGGTTGCAGCCTTGGCCTCCAGCGCGGCGCGGAAGCCGCGCGGGGCGGATTGTGCAGCAGCCAGCGCGTCTAGCTGGGACAGCGTGGCGAGCCCTTTGCGGGCAGCCACTTCCTGTCGCTTGGTGGCGCAGATCTCGGCGAGCTTGTCGGTCATTTCACGGTCTCGATCCAGCAATCCAGCAGCGCGTTCGCCAATCCCTTGTCGATCGCCTCGGCAGCTTCCTCGACCCCGGCATACCAATCATCCACCTCGTCAGCCACAATCAGCGCGGCGGCGGAATTGAGCAATACCGCATCGCGGTAGGCTCCGGGCTCGCCCAAAAGCAAGCGGCGCAGTGCAGCGGCGTTGTAGTCCGCCTCGCCGCCGCGCAGGGCGTCAAGCGGGTGCGGCATCAGCCCCATGCTGTCGGGAGAGATTTCCGGTCCGATCCCCGGCAGTCCGACTGTAGCGATATAGCTTGGCCCGGCGATAGAAAGCTCGTCGAGGCCCTCTGCGCCTGATACAATCATCGCAGCTTCGGTTCCCAGAAGGCTCATCGCATCGCGGTAAAGCGCAATGAGGGCAGGGCTGGCGACCCCCACCAACTGCCGCGTCACGCCGGCTGGATTGGCCAGCGGTCCGCACAGGTTGAAGATTGTCCGGCGGCCGAGCGACTTGCGGATAGGGGCGACCCGGGCGAGCGCTGGATGATGCGCCTGGGCAAACAGGAAGGCGATGCCAAGGTCGGGCAGGGTTTGTTCCGCAAGTTCGCTGGCCCGCGCCAGATTGAGGCCCAGCGCCTCAAGCGTATCCGCGCCGCCCGCCTTGCTGGAGGCGGCGCGATTGCCGTGCTTGGCGACTGGCACCCCGCAGGCCGCGACGACCAGCGCAACCGCGGTCGAGACATTGAGGCTGTGCTGCCCATCGCCGCCGGTGCCGCACACGTCGATTGAGCCGTCAGGCGCCGTGACCCGCTGCATCCGCGCGCGCATCGCCATGACGGCCCCGGCAACCTCGGCAGCCGTCTCGCCGCGATCGGCAAGTTCAACCAGAGTCGCGGCGATTTCCTGATCGGTCATGGCACCGTCCAGCATTCGTCCGAACAGCGTCTCGGCCTCGTCTGCGGTGTATCTCATGCCAGTGTGCGGACCGAGATTCCGCAGATCTCGAGGAAGTTGGCCAGCAGCGCATGACCGTGTTCAGTGGCGATGCTTTCGGGGTGGAACTGGACCCCGTGGACCGGGTAGACGGCATGGCGAAAGCCCATCACATGCGCGTCATCCGAAGTGGCGTTGATCACCAGGTCGCCGGGCACATCCTCAACAATCAGGCTGTGATAGCGGGTCGCGATGAACGGCGACGGTAGCCCCTTGAACAGGCCCGAGCCGTCGTGTGTTACCGGCGAGACCTTGCCATGCATCAGCCCGCCGCGCACCACGCGTCCGCCAAAATATTGCCCGATCGCCTGATGACCCAGGCACACGCCAAGCAGCGGCTTTCCGGCATCCGCACAGGCGCCGACCAGATCCAGGCTGATCCCGGCTTCATTGGGGGTGCACGGCCCGGGCGAGATCAGAAAGCCCTTGGCCCCCGAGGAAATCGCCTGCCCGGCCGAAATCGCATCATTGCGCACCACCTCAACCTCCGCGCCCAGCTCCATCAGATAATGGACCAGGTTCCAGGTGAAGCTGTCGTAGTTGTCGATGACTAGGATCATGAGAGCTGCCTATTGCCCGAAAGCGGCTTCGCCCGCCACTCTTACCGCTTCCCTTGCCGCAGCGATCAAGGCACCCGCCTTGGCCTCGCATTCAGCTTGCTCATATGCGGGTACGCTATCCGCGACGATCCCAGCGCCAGCCTGGACATGCAGCACGCCGTCCTTGATGATTCCGGTGCGCAGAACGATGCAGCTGTCGACCGAGCCATCGGGGGCGAAATAGCCTACTCCGCCGGCGTAGGCCCCGCGCGTTTCCGGCTCCAGCTCGGCGATGATCTCGCAGGCCCTGACCTTGGGCGCGCCGCTGACGGTTCCCGCCGGAAAGCCTGCAAACAGCGCATCGATTGCGTCATGCTTGGCCGTATCGAGCTGGCCGACGACGTTCGAGACTATGTGCATGACATGGCTATAGCGCTCGACCGTATAGCTTTCGGTCACCTTGACCGTGCCGGTCGCCGCCACCCGGCCCACGTCGTTGCGGCCGAGATCAAGCAGCATCAGATGCTCAGCGCGTTCTTTGGGATCGGCGAGCAAGCTGGCTTCGTTGGCGCGGTCTTCCTCGGGAGTGCCTCCGCGGGGACGCGTTCCGGCGATCGGGCGGATGGTTACTTCGCCATCGCGGACCCGGACGAGGATTTCCGGGCTGGAGCCGATCAATGCAAAACCGGGCAGATCGAGGAAATACAGAAACGGCGAAGGGTTCACCCGCCGCAGCGCACGGTAAAGCGCCAGTGGGGGCAGGGTGAAGGGACAGGTAAAGCGCTGTGCCAAGACCACCTGAAAGATGTCGCCCGCCTCGATATAGGCCTGCGCCCGGGTGACCATTGCTGCGTAATCATCGGCGGCCATGGTGGGGGTCAGGCTTGGCTCGGCCAAAACGGCGTCAGTGGTTCGGGCGGGAGTTGAAATCGTCAGGCGGCGCAGGGCATCGTCGATTCGGTCCTGCGCCTGTGCGAGCGCCTGTTCGGGCGCGCTGGCTGAGGCCCAGACCGGCGCCACGCAAAACAGTTCGTCGCTCAACCGGTCGAAGATCAGGATCAGCGTCGGGCGGACAAACAGCATATCGGGCAGATCCAGCGCGCTTTGGGCTGCGCGGGGCAGCTTTTCGACCAGGCCGATTGTCTCATAACCGAAATAGCCAACCAGGCAGGCCAGCGCGCGGGGCAGGGCGGGCGGCACATCGATCCTGCAAGCCTCAACCAGGCTGCGCAGTTCGGTCAGGCTGTCTCCGGCTTGGACAGCAAAGGCCTCACGGTCATGCTGCCAGCTGGGGTTGATGTCGCAAGCCGGGCCGTTCGCCCGGAACACCAGATCGGGATCGAGCCCGAGCAGGCTGTAACGTCCGCGCACTTCGCCGCCTTCGACCGATTCAAGCAGGAAATCGCCGCGGCCCGGTTGGATCAATTTGACGGCCGCACCAACCGGAGTCTCGCAATCGGCAGTCAGCCGCCGCCAGACCAGCGCCGGACGGCCCGCCGTCAGCGCAGCTTCTGCTGGATCCCAATTTTCTGGTCTGGCCATTATTATCGGACTGCCGACATGCGCAGCGCTGCCTAGTTGCCGCCAACGAGTGACTTGGCCACCGAGCTGATTGCTGCCTCGTTGCGGGTCACTCCTACTTCGGCCCGAATGGCAGCGCGCATCTGTGCGCCAAGCTCAATGCCCATCACCTTGTTGAGCTCGGCCTGGAGGCCGGCAAGGCGCGGATCAGCGGGATTGACCGCGCCTGGGATGACGTCTTTGAGTTGAACCACATACCAGCCCCGGTTGCGCGGCGCGCGGAGCAATTTGACGGTGCCCTTGCTCATCGCGAACAGCAGAGTGAGCGGCGGCGGAACGTTTTGTTGCCCGGAAATCTGCGCGCGCGGCATCTCAACCCGGTCGACTGGCGGCAATGCCATGCCAAGCGATGCCATTGCTGCGCCCAGATCGGTGCCCTTGCGAACCTGCGCCTGAATCTTTTGCGCTGCAGCCTGGGCCGCGACTACGCCCTTGGACAGCTGCAGGTCGATCGTCACGGCCTGCTGGATCTCGGCCAACGGGGCGGGCGCCGATTCGATCAGCGTGTTCACATCGAAGATCAGGAACAGCTTGCCCGGCTCGATTTCAGCCAGCTGGGGCTCGTTCTGACCTTCCATCGCAAAGGCGGTTTGCAATGCCCGGGCGAGTACCGGCGGAGCGGTTTCCGAGGCGCTGCCAAAGACCTTGCCATCGCTTGTCAGCGGAGCGGTTTCGCTGAGGGTGAGGCCCATTTGCTTGGCAACATCGGTCAGGCTTGCGCCGCCATCGAATTCTTCCTCGATCTTCGCCGAGAAATCACTGAACGCGGCGCGGCGCTTTATTTCGCTCAGCTGAGCGGCCAGTTCGGCCCGGACCTGATCAAGCGCTCGGGCCGATTTAGTCTCGACCGAATCGACCTGCATCAGGTGCCAGCCAAGCGGGCTCCGCACCGGGCCGACAATCTTGCCGCCAGAGCTGGCAAAAGTTGCATCGGCCACCACCTGCGAAGACTGACCCGAAAGTGCTGCCTTGGAGACGCTACCGATCGAAGCGGCGCTCAGACCCTTGGCGCTTGCTGCGGCTTCAAGCGGCTTGCCAGCGTTCACCTCTGCAAAAACTGCCTGGGCCGCTGCTTCGGTCGGCAATATCAGCTGGGTGACGCGCCGGGTTTCCGAGGCAGAGTACTGCGCCTTGTTGGCGTTGTACCGTGCGACAATCTCTGCCTCGGTTGGAGCCGGGGCATCTTTCAGCGCGGCTTCGGTGAAGCTGGCATAACGGATCGTGCGGCGTTCGGGCTGGATATAGGCAGTGCGGTGAGCCGCATAGTAGCTGGCCAATTCCTGCTCGCTGGGCGGCGGCGTGGCCGATCCAAACGAAGCTGACGGGAGCAGGGCAATTCCGCCAATCCGACGCTCCGTGACTACGCCGGCAAATCGCAGCATGGCTTCACGCGGGACTGAAACCCCGTAATCAGCGGGCGAGAGCAACTGGCGAGCAATCAAGCTTTGAGCAATATCTTCCCGCACCCGGGCATCGGTCAGGCCGCGTTGTTGAAGGGTTTGACGATAAAGTGTGTCGCTGAAATTTCCGTCAGGACCACGGAACGCGGCAATCTTCGCAATTTCGCTGTCGATCAACCGGTCGCCGGCAATCACGCCATGCTTTTCACCGAAAGCGGCCATCGCAGTGCGATCGAGCAACTGTTCGAGGACCTGGTTGAGTCCGCCTTCGGCCAGGAATGATTTGAGCGAAACTTTGGGATCTTCCTGGCGCAGATTATCAACTGCGCTGGTGGTGCTCTGACTAAGTTCCGAGGTGCTGATCCGCTTCGAGCCGACTGTGGCTACTCTGTCCCCGCCAGCGATCCCGCCAAAATTTCCGCTGGACGAAACATCGCCGCTGGCGAAGGCCAGCGCGATCAGGATCAGGAAGGCAAATGTAACGCCAAGACCGATCTTACTTTTGGTGAAACTGCGAAAGAACTGGAGCATGGACCCATCACTTACAAGCTGGCGCGCCGATAATCCGGCGCTTCGGCGGCGGCTTTACGGTTCAAACCGCAATCCGGCAATGGCTCGGCTACATCGAGTTGCGTTCAAATTTCCCGCCGGATCAGTCGGCTCGCTCACTCGTTCTGTCGCGCGGACTTTGACAAGCACGGGCTTGCTCGCCTAGCAGACGGGAACACGCGGCGTTACCAAATAAGAAAATGCTGATATTTGTGAGACTTAGATGACAAACCGACCCTACATCGTTGGCAATTGGAAGATGAACGGCACCCGTGCCATGCTTGCTGAAGCTCGGGCGATTGATCGCGGGGCGGCTCGCTACCCCAAGGTGCGAGTGGCGATTGCGCCGCCCTATACCTTGATCCAGACCATGGTCGAGGCGTTGCAGGCCACCGAAATCGGCGCGCAAAACTGTCACGCCAGCGCCAGCGGGGCCTTCACCGGCGCAATATCGGCCGCCATGCTCGCCGATATCGGGGCCGGCTTCACCATCGCCGGGCATAGCGAGCGACGCGCCCAGCATGTTGAAAGCGATGCGGTTGTCCGGGCCAAGGCCGAAGCCGCGCTGGCGGCAGGGCTGGAAGTGATTCTCTGTGTGGGTGAAACCGAAGCGCAGCGCGATTCGGGCAAGGCCGAAGCAATTGTCACCGCCCAGCTTGATGGCTCGTTACCCCGGGGCGAAGATATCACGGGCCGGCTGTCGGTGGCTTACGAGCCGGTCTGGGCGATCGGAACCGGCCGGGTTCCCTCGGTGGCGGATGTCGGCGCGATGCACCGCGCGATCAGGGCTAAACTGGTTGATACCTACGGAAAAGACGGGGCCGACATCACCATCTTGTACGGCGGCTCGGTCAATGCCGGCAACGCGGCGGAATTGCTCGGCGCAGATGAAGTCGGCGGGGCGCTGGTTGGCGGGGCAAGTCTTGCTGCTGACAGCTTCCTGGCAATAGTCGCGGCAGCAGGCGGGCCAAGCGAAGAATAGGCCCCGACCATAATAGCCGGACTGCGCAGCTTGCGCACAAGGCTTGCCGCGCCTAGATGCGCGGCAACATAGCTTTTTGCAGAGACACCCATGTCCCTTTTCATTTTCCTTACCGTTGTCCAGGCGCTGGTCGCGACTCTTCTGGTTGGCGTCATTCTGATGCAGCGTTCCGAAGGCGGCGGCCTTGGCGTCGGTGGCAGTCCGGGTGGCTTGATGTCGGCCCGCGGCGCTGCGGATTTCATGACCCGCGCGACTGCCGTGCTGGCGACGCTGTTCGTGGCGCTGAGCATTGTGCTTGCCGCGATTGCGGTCCGGTCCAGTTCGGGCCGCACGATCGACACCACGCTTGAGCGCGGCAGCGCCGGGACAGCAGCGCCAAGCGCGGCTCCGGTTGATCCGCTGGCCGGTGCTGCGCAGCCGCTGACCGCGGCTCCAGCCCCTGCAGCGTCGCTGCCGGCAACGACTGATCCGCTCGCTCCTGCCACCAAGCAGTAGTTTCGCATTAATCTGGGCAAGCCGCTCGCTGCCGTTATCGGCCGAGCTGTTTCGCTGTTGCAAATGCGATCTGTTGTGGATTGCCGCAGCAAGCGCTTGCGTGGGCACCCTCCATCGGCTTAAGGCTCAACTCCCATGGCGCGGTACATTTTTATCACCGGCGGCGTGGTCTCCTCGCTCGGCAAAGGTCTTATGGCAGCAAGCCTTGCAGCACTGCTGCAGGCGCGGGGTTTTCGCGTGCGAATCCGCAAGTTCGATCCCTATCTGAACGTCGACCCGGGGACGATGAGCCCTTACCAGCACGGCGAGGTCTACGTGACCGACGACGGCGCGGAGACTGATCTCGACCTCGGGCATTACGAGCGCTTCACCGGTGTTTCGGCCCGCCAGTCGGACAACATCACCTCGGGCCGAATTTACCAGAACATCATCACTCGCGAGCGTCGCGGCGATTACCTTGGCGCGACTGTCCAAGTGATCCCGCATGTCACCGATGCGATCAAGGAGTTCGCCCTGCAGGAAACCGAGGATCTCGATTTCGTGCTGTGCGAAATTGGCGGAACCGTCGGCGATATCGAAGGGCTGCCGTTCATCGAAGCGCTGCGCCAGTTGCGCAACGAACTGGGCCGCGAGATGACCTGCTCGATCCATGTAACACTTGTGCCCTATGTTTCGGCGGCAGGGGAACTCAAGACCAAGCCGACCCAGCATTCGGTCCGCGAGCTGACCAGCCTTGGCATCCAGCCCGATGTTCTGCTGTGCCGCTGCGAGCATCCGCTGCCCGAGAATGAGCGCGCCAAGATCGCGCTGTTCTGCAACGTCCGCAAAGAGGCGGTAATCCCCGCGCTTGATGCTTCCAGTATCTATGCAGTGCCGATGCAATATCACGCTGAAGGGCTTGATGCCGAGGTTTTGCGGCACTTCGGCCTTACCAGCGATGCGCCGGATCTGTCGCGCTGGGTCGATATCGTCGATCGTTTCCAGCACCCTGAAGGTGAGGTTACGATCGGCGTGGTCGGCAAATATGTCGGCCTTCCCGATGCCTACAAATCGCTCAACGAGGCGCTGGTCCACGGCGGGATGGCGCATAGGGTCAAGGTCAACATCCGCTGGATCGATGCTGAATTGTTCGAACAGGATGACGCTGAAATCGCCGCCCGGCTAGAGCCGATGCACGCGATTCTGGTGCCCGGCGGGTTCGGCGAGCGCGGCTCTGAAGGCAAGATTGCCAGCGTCCGTTTCGCCCGCGAACGCGGTGTACCGTTCTTCGGGATATGCCTGGGGATGCAGATGGCCTGTATCGAAGGCGCGAGAAATACCGCGGGGATCGCAGGCGCATCCTCAACCGAATTTGGCGAGACCGCCGAACCCGTCGTTGGCATTATCACCGAATGGATGAGCGAAGAGGGTATCCAGACCCGCGCCAAGGGCGGCGATCTGGGCGGGACAATGCGGCTCGGGGCTTATGAAGCGAAGCTGGCCGGAAACAGCCACGTTGCCAATATCTATGGTAAAATGACCATTTCTGAACGTCACCGCCACCGATATGAAGTCAACGTTGCCTATCGTGAGCGGCTTGAAAAAGGCGGGTTGGTGTTCTCAGGGATGTCACCCGATGGGCTGCTGCCGGAAATTGTCGAGCGGCCGGATCATCCGTGGTTTGTGGGCGTCCAGTTCCACCCGGAACTCAAGAGCCGTCCGTTCGATCCGCATCCATTGTTTGCCGGTTTCATCGGCGCGGCATTACGCCAGGCGCGCCTGGTCTGATCCAGATCCGGCTTGAGGCGGGCCGCTTCGGACCCGCCTCAAACCCATTGCAATCAAAAGTTCAGGCCGCAGCACTGGATTTGGGGCTGTCCGGCACAGCTGACAGCGACTTCTGCGTGCCTACGGCGATCTTCCTTGGTTTCATCGCTTCTGGCACCTCGCGGACGAGGTCGATGGTCAGCAATCCATCTTCCAGATTTGCCCCGCCAACCAATACGAAATCGGCCAGTTCAAAGCGCCGCTCGAACCCACGCTGTGCAATCCCGACATGGAGAAATTCAGCGTCGGGCGTTTCATCGCCCTTGCGCCCTTGGACAATGAGCAAGTTCTGCTGGGCAGTGATCTCAATATCCGCCGATTTAAAGCCGGCAACGGCAAGCGTGATGCGATAATGATCTTCGCCCCGGCGCTCGATATTGAACGGCGGGTAGTTATCACCGGCACTGGCGCGCGAGTTGTTTTCCAGCAGATCGAACAACCGGTCAAACCCGACAGTGGTGCGACGATAGGGGGTAAAATCAAAACGGTTCATGACAAAAATCCTCTACTGAGCAATCTTCAAACCTTCGGAACCCGTTTCCGGCGTCCCGATGCGGTGCCATCCCCATGCAGGCCATGACACCACCTGGGAGATATGATAGCGCGACAGACTTTCAAGGGGTGGAACAACCACAACGAAGGAAAGCGCATGGGTTCGCCAAAAGTCGAGATCTACACAAAATGGGGCTGTCCCTTCTGCTATCGCGCCATCGGGCTGCTTGATGCCAAGGGCGTCACTTACAATGATTATGACATAACCATGGGCGGACCAAAGCGCGCCGAAATGGTTGATCGCGCGCCCGAAGCCACCACCGTTCCGCAAATATTTATCGATAATGTCGGAATTGGTGGCTGCGACGAACTCTTCGCGCTTGATAAGGCCGGCAAGCTCGACCCGCTGCTGGGACGCTGAGCGGTGATCCGCCCATGACCCGGATCGCAGTGCTGCAGATGACCACCGGGATCAATCCGGCGGACAATGCGGTGACGCTGGTTGGCGCGGTTGGTGCTGCGGCGATGGCCGGGGCAGAGATGATCTTTACCCCCGAAATGTCCGGCCTGCTCGATCGAAATCGCGAACGTGCGCGCCCGCATATCGTGGCCGAGGCAGATAATCCGGTGCTGGCGGCGGTTCAGGAAGCCGCAGCGCGCGCGGGAGTTTGGGTCGCGATCGGATCACTGGCGGTGCTGCGCGAAGAAGGCCGCTGGGCCAATCGCTCGCTGTTGGTCAATGCCAGCGGCATGGTCGCCGCCCGTTATGACAAGCTGCATATGTTCGATGTCGATCTGGCTGGCGGCGAAAGCTGGCGCGAGTCCAGCGCCTATGCGCCGGGCGAAGCGCTGGCGGTGGCCGATACGCCTATCGGCCGGCTTGGCCTGACTATCTGTTATGATCTGCGCTTTCCTGGCCTTTTCGAGGCATTGGGCAAGGCTAGCTGCGATGCAATTTCAATCCCCGCCGCCTTTACGGTGCCGACCGGTGCCGCACATTGGCATATCCTGCAGCGCGCCCGCGCGATCGAGGCCAGCGCCTTTGTGATCGCGGCCGCGCAGGTCGGCCCGCATGAAGACGGCCGCAGCACCTATGGTCACAGTCTGGTGGTAGACCCGTGGGGCGATGTGCTGCTCGATATGGGCGAAGAGACGGCAGGGCTGGGCTTCGTCGATCTCGATCTGGCGCGAATTGCCGAAGTGCGGGCTCAATTGCCCAGCCTTGCAAATCGCCGGCCAATTCCCAATACTGTAGCGGAATGATTGTGTTCAACCTGGAATGCCGATCGGGCGGCCACCGGTTTGAGGGCTGGTTTGGCTCGTCTGATGACTTCGCGCGGCAAGCCGATGGTGGCCTGGTTGTTTGCCCGCAGTGCGGCTCATCCGCGGTCGGCAAGGCGCCGATGGCTCCCAATGTCAGCCGCAAGGGCAACCAGCTTGCCGCTGTTGCCAAAGCTTCCCCAGCGCAGCCTGCCGCGCAGCCTGTCGCAGGCGGAGGATTACCGCCAGAGGCCGTCAAAATGATGCAGGCATTGGCGCAGATGCAGGCCGAAGCGCTCAAGCAGTCGCGCTGGGTAGGCGACAAGTTTGCCGAACAATCGCGCGCGATCCATTATGGCGAGCGAGAAGCCGAAGTGATCCATGGTCAAGCAACGCCTGACCAGGCATCAGAGCTGATTGAAGAAGGTATAGCGCTCGTCCCCCTGCCATTTCCAGTCGCGCCGCCTGACGAACTCAACTGATTGCCAGCAGCAACCCGCCTGCCTAAGAGAGCCTCGGGCGCCCGTAGCTCAGCAGGATAGAGCACCAGATTCCTAATCTGGGGGCCATGGGTTCGAATCCCGTCGGGCGCACCATTGCTTGTTTGCCCTCAAGCGCCGGGCGCCCGCATCCGCGGCCTTGGCTTTCCTCGCATTGGCTCGGGCGGCCGGTCGGCCTTGCGAACCCGTGCGGGTTCGTTGGTGATTTGGACCGCTCAACCGTCTACTTGTAACGCCCCGCGCCGGATCTGATCGGCTTCCATCGATTTGAACAGTGCGGTGAAATTGCCCTCTCCGAAACCTTCGTCCTTCTTGCGCTGGATGAATTCGAAGAACACCGGTCCGATCATGGTCTGCGAGAAGATCTGCAGCAGCAGGCGCGGATCATCATTTTCAGTCGAGCCATCAAGCAGGATGCCGCGACTTTGCAATTGGTCGACCGGTTCGCCATGTCCCGGGAGGCGCTCCGCCAGCATCTCGTAATAGGTGGCGGGCGGGGCAGGGACGAAGGGGGTGCCGAGCGCCTTGAGTCTGTTCCAGGCAGCATAGAGATCATCGCAAGAGAAGGCGATGTGCTGGATTCCTTCACCGTTGTAAGCCCGCAAATACTCTTCGATTTGGCCGCCACCCTTTTGGCCCTCTTCGTTGAGCGGGATTCGGATCTTGCCATCCGGTGCGGTCATCGCCTTGCTGGTCAGCCCGGTATATTCACCCTTGATATCGAAATAGCGGATCTCGCGGAAATTGAAGATCTGCTCGTAGAATGCGGCCCAGTGCTCCATCCTTCCGCCATAGAGATTATGGGTCAAATGATCGATGATCTGCATGCCTGCACCGATCGGATGACGATCAACACCAGCTTCGTAGATGAAGTCGATGTCGTAGATGCTCAAGCCGCCATCCCCATAGCGGTCGATCAGATAGATAATCGATCCGCCGATCCCGCGGATGGCAGGCAGGCGCAATTCCATCGGGCCGGTGCGGACTTCAACCGGTTCAGCGCCGCGTTCGATCGCCATCGCATAGGCCTTGGCCGCATCGCGCACGCGAAAACCCATACCGCAGGCAGAGGGACCGTGCTCCGCGGTAAAATAGGCGGCCGGGCTGCGCGGCTCGTAGTTGGCGATCAAGTTGATCTCGCCCTGACGCCACAGCTGCACGTCTTTCGAGCGATGGCGGGCGATCCGGCTAAAGCCCATCGCCTCGAATACCGGTTCGAGGATGCCCTTTTTGGGGGCCGAGAACTCGACGAAATCGAAGCCGTCGAGGCCAAGCGGATTGTCGAACAGGTCAGTCATGGGAGTGGTCCGTAAATAGTTTCATTAGAAACCGGATTGGCGACATTCACCGGGAAATGTCAAGTCCTGCAATCAAGACGCCGAGCTTCGTCAAACGAATGAACGTTGCTTACCGCCAACCATTGGCCTTCGCCTTACGTTCGGCTTCGGCGTCAAGCGGACTGTCC
>JANOFJ010000148.1:0-16336 GCA_031413595.1 Novosphingobium sp. | reverse complement strand
TCTTCGAATTCGGGCTGAAGATGTGGGAGCATCTTTCCGACGAGCTCAATTACAATGTGATGTTCAGCCCGCGCGGCGCGCTGATGCTGGGCCATAGCGACGCCGATATGACCCGGCTGGCCGAGCGCGGCGATGCGATGCGAGTGGACGGAATTGATGCCGAACTGCTGACGCGCGATCAGGTCGCAAAGCTGGAGCCGCTGCTCGATATGTCGCGCTCTGCCCGCTTCCCGATTGAAGGCGGGCTGACCCAGCGGCGCGGCGGCACCGCGCGGCACGATGCGGTTGCCTGGGGCTATGCCCGCGCGGCGGACCAGTTTGGCGTGGACATCATCCAGAAATGCGAAGTGACCGGGTTTGTCCGCGATGGGGACGCGGTAGTTGGTGTTGAAACCACGCGCGGAACGATCGCGGCGGGGCGCGTTGGCATTTGCGTGGCGGGTTACAGCGGCCATGTTGCAGGCCTTGCCGGGATCAAGCTGCCGATCGAATCCCAGACCCTTCAGGCGCTGGTGACCGAGGGCGTCAAGCCAATGATCAACGGCGTGATCATGTCGCAATCGCTGCATTGCTATATCAGCCAGTCGGACAAGGGCGGGATCGTGATGGGCGGAGATCCCGATAATTGGCCAAGCTATGCCCAGCGCGGCCAGCCGATGGTGACCGGCCATGCGATTGCCCAGGCGATTGCACTGGTCCCGGCGCTGTCGCGGCTGCGGATGGTGCGGACCTGGGCGGGGGTCACCGATATGAGCTTCGATGGATCGCCGATCATCGGCGAAACCCCGGTTCCGAACCTCTTCCTTAATGGCGGCTGGTGTTATGGCGGGTTCAAGGCGACCCCGGCCTCGGGCTGGACCTATGCCCACACGCTGGCGACGGGCAAGCCGCACAGTTTGAACGAGCCATTCGCGCTTGATCGCTTTCAGCGCGGAGCGACGATTGACGAAAACGGGGTCGGCCCGATGCCGAACCACCGATGAGGGCGCGCTGAAATGCTGCTGATCAACTGCCCGCATTGCGGCCCGCGTGCGCAGGTTGAGTTCGCTTACGAGCGGACGGTCGATTCGGTCGTCGAGCCCGATGCGCCCGCCGATGAGGCGATGGAGCGGCTGTTTGCGCGCGCCAATCCGCGCGGGATCGACGAGGAAATCTGGCGCCACAGCTTTGGCTGCCGGGCCTGGCTGGTGATGACCCGCCACCGCGTCACTCACCAGATCACCGCGATCCGCGCGGTTGGACCCGAGGCGCTGCCATGAGCGGGCCTTCACGTCCGGCTGCCGGAACCGTCAATTTCACCTTCGATGGCAAGGCGCTGAAGGCGCGGCCCGGCGATACGCTGGCCGCCGCGCTGCTTGCCAACGGCATCGGGCTGGTCGGGCGCAGTTTCAAATATCACCGTCCGCGCGGGATCATGACCGTCGGGGTTGAGGAGCCCAACGCGCTGGTTACGGTCGGCAACGGCGGACGGACCGAGCCCAACACCCGCGCCACCGATGTGTTCGTGTATGAAGGGCTGGTCGCCCGCAGCCAGAACCGCTGGCCCAACCTGCGCTTTGATGTGGGCGCGGTAATCGGGCTGTTTGCCAAGGCGCTGCCCGCCGGGTTCTATTACAAAACCTTCTTCGGCTCGGCCAGACGCTGGATGTTCTATGAATATTTCATCCGCCGCGCTGCCGGACTTGGCTCGGCCCCGCGCGAGGCGGACCCCGACCGGTTCGCCCAGCGCGCCGCCTTTTGCGATGTGTTGGTGGTCGGTGCCGGGCCTGCCGGGCTGAGCGCCGCGCTGGCCGCTGCCAAGGCAGGCGAGCGGGTGCTGCTGGTCGAGCAGGACCGCGTGCTGGCCCCATCGTTGCTGCGCGATCCCCAAGAACTGGACGCTGTCTGGGCCGAGGATGTCGCCGCGGAAATTCGCGCGCACGGCGGAAAGATCCTGCAGCGCACCACCGCTTCGGGCTATTGGGATGATAATTTCGTGACGCTGACCCAGCGTCTGTCCGAGCCCGGCCAGGAACCCGCCGATGGACTGGCGCAACGGCTATGGCATGTCCGCGCGGGCCGGGTGATTCTGGCGACCGGGGCGATCGAGCGACCGCTGGCCTTCGCGCATAATGATCGCCCCGGCGTGATGCTCAGCCAGTCGGTACGCAGCTATATTCGCCGGTTCGGGGTGCTGCCAGGCCAGCGGGTGGTGATCGCCGCCAATAATGACGATGCTTACCGCACCGCCGCCGCTTTACGCGATGCCGGGGCGCAGGTGTTGGCGGTGCTCGACACGCGGCCCGCACCCGCCGGGGCGACAAGCGGTTTCCCCGTTCATAATGACGCCCTGCCGCTCTCCACTGCGGGCGCAGCGCATTACCTGACCGGGGTCAGCGCGACTATCGGCGGTATAGTGCAGCACTGGCAGGCCGATCTGCTGGCGACCTCGGGCGGTTTCACACCGGTGGTCCACCTGCATATGCAGGCGGGCGGCGCGGCGCTGGAGTGGGATGCGGCGGCCCAGGCTTTCCTTCCCGGCACAGCGCGGCAAAATGTCACCTCCATCGGCGCAGCGGCCAGTGCAGAGCCAATCGGGCCGACCCCGCCACCCGAAAATCCGGGCAAGGCCTTCATCGATTTCCAGAACGATGTGACGCTGGGCGATGTCGATCTGGCTTGGGCCGAGGGCTACCGCTCGGTCGAACATCTCAAGCGTTACACCACGCTGGGGATGGCGACCGATCAGGGCAAGCTGAGCAATATGGCCGCGTTGGGGCGGCTCGCTGAACGGCAGGGCGTGGCGATCCCCGAGGCTGGCCTCACCACCTTCCGTCCGCCCTATACGCCGGTGACAATGGGGCTGCTGGCGGGCCCGGGTGCCAGCCAAGCCGATGCGCATCTGCGGCGGCTGGCGCTGTTTGACGTCCATCATGCCAAGGCGCCGATCTGGCAGCCGCTGGGCTATTGGCAGCGCCCGCGTGCCTATCCGGTTGGCGCAGAGACCTTGGCCGAGGCCGCCTTGCGTGAGGCGCGGTCCGTCCGCAACGCTGTGGGCATGACCGACGTTTCGACGTTGGCCAAATTCGAGATCACCGGCCCGGATGCCGCGGCGCTGCTCGAACTGATCTGCGCCACCACGGTCAGCAAGCTGGCGGTGGGGCGCGGTCGCTACACTTTCATGCTGCGCGAGGACGGCTTGGTGTTCGATGATGGCACCGTCGGGCGGCTCAGCGAAAACCGCTATCTGCTGACCAGTTCGACCGGCGGGGCAGACCGGATGGCGGCGCATATCTCGTATGTTCGCCAGTATCTGTGCCCGCAGATGCGCGTTTCGGCAGTCAATGTGCAGGAGCATTACGCGGGGATTGCGGTCGCCGGGCCAAACGCCAAGGCGGTGCTGGCGGCGCTGATCGGCGAAGAACCGCCGCGCCATATGTCGACGGTTCCGGCCATGATCGCCGACCGTCCGGTCCTCGTGCTGGCCGCCAGCTACAGCGGCGAGCGAGCTTTTGAGATCTATATCGAGGCGACTCTAGCGGTGCCGGTTTGGGCCGCAGCTGAAGCCGCGGTTACCCGGCAAGGCGGCTGCCTCTATGGGATGGAGGCGATGGAGTTCCTGCGGATCGAGAAGGGCCATCTGGTGGTCGGCGGTGAGATCGACGGACGGCTGACCCCGCATGATCTGGCGCTGGACCGGATGCTGAACAAGGCCGGCGGTTATATCGGCGCTGCGGGGCTGACCAGGCCTGCACTTTCCGCGTCCGGACGCCGCCAGCTGGTTGGGCTGGAGGCGATCGAGGGGATGATCCCAGAGGGTTCGATGCTGATTACCGGCGTGGGTAAACCAGCCGAGGGCCATGTCACCGCCGCCGCATTCCGGGTGGACGAAGGCGGTGCGATCGCGCTGGCGCAGCTGATGGACGGCTTTGCGAGGGAAGGCGAAGAACTGATCGCCACCTCGCCCACCCGCGGCCAGCAGGCCCGGGTCCGCGTGGTCGCCCCCCATTTCTATGACATTGCAGGAGAGCGTTACCGTGACTGATGTGACGATCACAACCCTGCCCGCCGCCCCGCTCCATGCGCTGGAGATCTGGAGCAATCCGGCCAAAGTCGCCAAACGGTTCAAGGCCGCGACCGGCTTCGAATTGCCGCCATCGGGGCGCTCCAGAGGCAACGACGCCCTGCGCCTGATCCGGTTTGAGCCGACTGTCTGGCTGGTCGAGCGCGACACTTCTGCGCTTGACGCAATCCTTGGCGATGATGGCGCGCTGACTGCCATCGGCGGCGGCATAGTCCGGGTGCGACTGTCAGGTCCGGGCTGGCGCAGCTTGTTGATGGAAGGCGGGGTATTCGATGCAGAATCGCCCGATTTTGCACCCGGTTGCAGCGCCGCCACGCTGGTCGATCAGGTCAATCTGCGCCTGCATGTCGAGAGCGCCGACGTCTGCATTGCCTATGTCCCGCTAAGCTATGCGGCGGAGATGATCCATTTCTGGGAAACCAGCGCCACAACGCTGGCCTGATGCCTAATCACCCCCCGCATGGCGCAATTCCAGCCCCTGCGCGTGGCGGCGCTGAAAGCCTTTCCACAGCGTAACGCCTGGCCCACCCGGGCTGTAAGCGCCCCACGGGGTTCCGGGCGGCGCGTTCCAGACGCCCTCGCTCGATTTGACCACCGGCACATCAAGATAGGCCGAAAGCTCAGTCCGCCCGCGCAAATGCCATTCCAGAAACGCAGTGATGAAGTGCAGGTTTATTGCGTTGATCCGGTCTTGCCGCCAGATCGGGTCCTCGAACCAGTCCATATCCCACACCGATCCGCGCATCTGTGGCGGAGCAGGATTGAGCGCTACCGAATGGCCAGCCTGAAGATATGTCAGCAGATAACGGTTCGAGCGCACTGCACCCTTGAACACCGCCAGCGCGCCTTGCTGGTAATCGACCACTGGATCGGCATCGCCCTGAATCAGCAGCAGCGGCGCGGTGAGCGCGGCTAGGCCTTCAGCCCCCCAGGCGCTGCGCGGTGAGCCGCCGCCCGGAGCCAGAGCGACGATTGCCTTGATCCCCGGAACCTTGAAATCGGCCGCGCCGGCGGTGCCGCGCGCATGATTCCTAAGCATACCACCCGGAACCAGCGCCATGTTGGGACCGCCGGGATCAAGGCTCGCCCCGCCTGCGGTCAATACCCCATAGCCGCCCTGCGAATAGCCGATCAGCGCGACATTGGCCGGATCAATCTGATTGCCCAGCCGCGCTTTCAGTTCTGCCGCCACGAAGGCGATGTCGCTCGGCCGCGTATAATTAGGGACGGCTCGCGCTTCGGCTGAAATGACATAGGGGTTGGGATCCTCGTGGTGGATGCCTGCGACGACATAGCCTTTGGACGCAAGATTCTCGGTCAGCCAGGTCATCGCCGCCGGGGCATTGCTGTAACCGTGCGAGAGAATCACTAGCGGATGCCCCTTGCCGTGGGGCGCAGCGCCGGGGATGGCGAGGCCGGGCACGGTGAAGCTGACAGCGCCGCGCGGCGGCTCGCCCCAAAAGGCCGCGCGATAGGTGGCGGGCCGCGCGCCGTGCTTGACCGTGGCTGGATACCACAAATCGACCGTCAATCCGCGATCGGCCTTGGCACTTGCCGGGTCCGCACTGCTGAAATCGGGCTGCGAGCGGTGGACCAGCACGAACGTGCGGAAGCCAACCTGGCCCGGCCCGAGCGCAGCCAGTTCGGGTGCGTCAATCCCCGGAATGCTCGGCGGGGCGGCGCCACCGGCACCAATTACCGCAAGGCCAGCCAGCGCCGACTTGATCAGGCGCGCCATGTCAGTTGCTCCTCCAGCCATGGGTAGCGTTCGATCAGCGGCGGAAAGGTCGTTTCGCGCAGTTCCCGCGCGCACAGTTTGGCCACTTGCGAGGGCAGGTCGCCCAGTTCACCCGCTCGGGCGACAACCTGCACAATCCGCGCAAACCGGCCGCGAGACATCGGCTCGAGCCGGGTCTGGCGCAGCAATTCCGGCGTGGCCGACAGGCACACCGGCGAAGTGATCGTCCAGCCGAGCCCGGCGGCAACCATCGCCAGTTGCTGGTGCGATGATTCGACTTCCACCACTTGCGGCAGTCCCAGCTTCAAACGCACGATCTGCCGTTCGATCTGCTGGCCCATCCCGGTCATCTGCGAAAAACGGATGAACGGCAGATCGGGGACACCGCCATCAACATCGAAAGCCCCTTTGAAGCTCGCGGGCAGAACGACAATGAAGCTTTCTTCGAACACGGCATGGATTTCGACATTGTCACGGTGTTCAAGATTGAAGCTGCCCGAGATCAGCATATCGATATCGCGCGCCAGAAACTCGCCCTGATGCTCGAGGCTGATGCCCGAGCGGATCCGCCACCGCCCGGCCCGCGTCCCAAGGCCGGCCATGATCGGCACGGTCAGCTGGTTGGCGAGGCTGAACGACATCGCAACCGTAACGCTGGCCAACGGCAGGTTGGCGCCTTGGCGCACCTCGTCATACGTGCTGCGGGCAAGCGCGATCAGCCGTTTGCCACGCTCGAACATCGAACGTCCGCTGGTGGTCAGGCCAAGCGGCCGCATCGAGCGATCGAACAGCGCGGCACCGATGCTTGCCTCAAGCTTGGCAATGGTTTGTGAGACTGCGGACTGGGTGACATGGAGATGGAGCGCACACTGCGACATACCGCCCAGCTCGACCGTCATGACGAACACCTCCAGCGCGTGAAGATCGAACTCCTGCGGTAGTTTCACTGCGCTGCAGCCTCCCTTTGACTGGTCCTGTCCGAACCACATCATTACCACAGCTAATGTCTATAGCAGTATGAGCGTAATACCATCATGCATTTTTGGCATTGGCCCGCTTAATGCCGCCGCAGCGCCGGATCGAGCTCGCCGATCACTTTCGCCTCGATCCCACCGCCGGGTTGCCGCCGTTCGCGCAGCAGCAGCAACAGTGCAGAAACGAACGCGATCAGGCTCAGCCCGGCAAACATCGCCAGCATCGCACCATAGCCGCCCGGATTGTCGGGCCCGGCCTTGAACGCATCGTTGAGGTGCCCGGCGGCATAGTTGGAGGCAGCAAGACCAAGGCTCTGGACCATGTTGATCAGGCCGAACGCCGTGCCGACCCGGTGCTTCTCCACGAGCATCGCGGTCGACGGCCAGATCACCGCCGGGATGACCGAGAAACTGATCCCCATCAGCATGGTCGAAACCCACAGGCCGTAGTTGGTGGTGGCGAGGATCACGAAAGTCAGCGGCATCAGCGCCGCGGCCATCGTCAGTAAACTCGCGCGCTTGCCGATCCGGTCGGCGATCAGCCCGAACACCGGCGTCGCAAAGATCGCGGCGGCAAAAACGTAGGAATTGGCCGTGCCGGCCTCGGCCAGGTTCATCCCCTTCACGTCCTGAAAATACTGGATCGAGAAGGTTGAGCGGAACGGGAAAAACACCGATGCGAACAGCACATTAAGCCACAGGATATACCAGAACGAGCGGCTGAAACCGGTCAGGTCTTTCAGCTGAAACCGTTCGGATTTTTGCCCCACCGCGCGCAAATGAGGCAGGCGCTTGTCGATCATGTAATAGAGCAGCGCCGTTACCACGCCCACCGAAGTCAGCCCGGCGGCGAGCCATAAGGGCGCTTGCCAACCAGCAGCATAGACATCGGCAAACCAGCTGGTCGATTTGTCCGCGCTGTAGGAACCCACCCGCGCCATCGAAAAGAACAGCGCGATCGCCAGTGCCCCTCCGCCCAGGTGAAACCACTGGGCGATGCCGACCAGCAGCGCAATGTAGAGTGTCTCATTGCCCAGCCCGAACACCAGCCGCCCGAGCAACATCAGCTCAAATGGCTCTCCGATCGCGGTCAGCACTGCACCGATCGTGCAGATCACCGCCGCAATCAGGATCGCCTTGGCCGCCCCGATCCGGTCGATCAGAATGCCGCCGATCAGCGCCAGCGCGATATTGGGCAGGTTGAACACCGCGTTGAGCAGCCCGATCTGGCTTTGCGAAAACCCCCGCTGATCGCGCAGCAACCCGGCGACCGGCGCAATACTGTCATAGGTGTAATAGCTGCCCATAATGGTCAGCGCGGCCAGCGCGAGGATCAGCCATTTGATGCGGTGTTGCGCCATGCCTTAAACCCCTGGGCTATTCGATCCGAGCGCCCTGCCGGCGCAGCTCAGCTTGTACGGCTGCCAAATTCACCTCGTTGAAATTCCGGCCCGTCTTCACACCAATCGCCGCCGCAACCCCTGCGCCTTGCCCGGCCACTGCGCAGCACATCATGTTGCGCACGGCAGCGTGGCTGACCTTGTCGCCGCCAATCGTGCGACCGGTGACGATCAAATTCTTGATCCCCTTGGGCAGCATCGCGCGGTAGGGGACGTGGAAATAGCGCCCGGTGGTTGGCAGGATGAGATAGCCATAGCCATCGATGAATTCGGGGAAGATGCCAATGCTGTCTTCGAACCGCGCCTCACCCCGCACATCATCGCCAGTCATATTATACGCCGCGTCGATCTTGCGGGTGTCGCGGATCCCCAACGTCATGCCGAAATTGCGGAGCTTTGCGTCCTCGCAGCCTGGCATGAAGGCTTTCAGCGCAGCGACCGCGTGCATCGCCTGCTTGCGGCCCGCCATTTCGCCGTGGGTCAGCGCGTCAGGATCGGTGCCATCCAGATACAGGTGGCACATGTTGAGATAGGTCAGATCGCCCTGATCCGAAACCGTGCCCCATGTGCCTGCCATGGTTCTTACGCTGTCAGGGATAAGTCCTGCATCGAGCGCCTTTTGGAAGGGCTTGCGCAAAAAGGGGGAGAACATGTCATCCTCTTTGCCGCTGGTCGTCACTTCCCATTCGCCCCCGACTGCCCAGTCGCTATAGGTTTGCGGATCGGCCTTTATCGCGTCGATAAAGCGCGTCTTGTTGACCCCGCACATCGAGAACATTACCGAGGCCGACATCATCTCGTTCACTGGATGCTTGTGCGTTGGCGCGCCGCAGCGGTGGGCAATGTCGGCGTCTCCGGTCGCGTCGATAATACGCTTGGCAAGGATCGCCTCGCGGCCTGCCTTGCTCTCCACGATCACGCCCACAATCGTGTCGCCTTCCAAAATCGGTGCGACAAACATGCGGTGAAGCATCGGGATGACACCGGCTTCCTCAACGAGCGTATCGGCAACAAACTTGAAGCTTTCGGCGTCGAGGCTGTGGCTGATCGACTGCGGTTCGGGCATCGCCGCGCCCATCGCCTTGGCGCGGTCCTCGAATTCGCGGCCGATCCCTTCGCTGTCGATGGTTGCAGCGTGGCGGTACCAGGCGAAGCCCTCGACGCCGACCTGGGTGATATTGCCGCCGAAGCAGCCATAGCGTTCGAGCAGGGTCGTCTCGACCCCCGCGCGCGCCGAAGCCAGCGCTGCGGCGAGCCCGCCGGGGCCGGAGCCGACCACCAGCACATCGGTTTGGCGGATCACATCAACTATGCGCGCTGGCTCAAGGATACTGCGGCTCATCGCTGCGCCGTTTGCCAGTGTTCAGCAACATGCCAGGGCGCGTTGGACGGCGCGAGCAGCGGCTTGCCGAGGATATGATCCGCGCCCTTTTCGCCAATCATGATGGTTGGCGCGTTGAGGTTACCGGTGGTGATTGACGGCATCACCGAGCTGTCGACCACCCGCAGCCGTTCAACTCCGATTACCCGCAATTCGGGATCGACCACGGCCATCGGATCGCCCGCCGCGCCCATCTTGCAGCTGCACGAGGGGTGATAGGCGCTTTCGACCTTGGCGGCGATGAAGGCGTCGATTTGCTCGTCGCTGACGACCTCAGCACCGGGCTGGATCTCGCGGCCGCGATAGGGCGCGAAGGCCTGTTGCTGGAAAATCTCGCGGGTCAGCCGCACGCAGGCGCGCATTTCCTCCCAATCGCCCGCGTGGCTCATATAGTTGAAGCGGATCACCGGCTTGTCATGCGGATTGCGCGAACGCAGTGTCACACTGCCCCGGCTTTTGGAGCGCATCGGGCCGACATGGGCCTGAAAGCCATGCTCATGTGCCATCGAATTGCCATCATAGCTGACCGCCAGCGGGAAGAAGTGGTACTGGATGTCCGGATAGCGGACCCCGGCTTTGCTGCGAATGAACCCGCAGCTTTCGAAATGGTTGGTCGCGCCAAGGCCACCTCGAAAAAGCAGCCACTGCGCCCCGATCAGGCCCTTGGCGATGAGGCCCATCGAGGGGTAGAGCGAGACCGGCTGGGTACAGGCCATCTGGAAATAGAACTCGAGATGATCCTGAAGATTGGCCCCCACCCCCGGGCGATCTGCGACCACTGCAATGCCATGCGCGCTGAGTTCCGCCGCCGGACCGATCCCTGACAGCTTGAGCAATTGCGGTGTGTTGATCGACCCGCCCGCCAGGATCACCTCGCGGTTTGCGCGCAGCTGGCGCAGCCGCCCGCCGCGCTCATATTCGACGCCCACGGCAGTCTTGCCGTCAAGCAGCACCCGGGTCGCGAGCGCATGGGTGATGACTTTTACCCCCGCGCGCTTCATCGCCGGGCGCAGATAGGCCTTGGCCGCACTGCACCGCGCGCCGTTCCGAACGGTCATGTCCATTCGGCCGAAACCTTCCTGCTGGGCACCGTTGACGTCCGCGGTCACCGGATAGCCCGCTTGGCGCCCGGCATCGATCCATGCCTGATAAAGCGGGTTCTTGAGCGGGCCATGGCGCGTGTCGAGCGGGCCGTCGCTGCCGCGGTATTCATCGCCGCCGCCCGCATGCCGCTCTGCGCGTTTGAAATAGGGCAGCACCGCCGCATAATTCCAGCCCGACGCGCCCTCATCCGCCCAGCGTTCAAAATCGAGCGGATTGCCGCGGACGTAAACCAGGCCATTGATCGAGGATGAGCCGCCCAGCCCCTTGCCGCGCGGGGTGTGCAGCCGCCGCCCGCCCAGATGCGGTTCGGGTTCGCTCTCATAGCGCCAGTTGTATTTGCTGGTATTCATCGGGATCGCCAGTGCGCTGGGCATCTGGATGAACACCGAACGGTCCGACCCGCCAAATTCCAGCACCGCGACGCTATGGCCCGCCGCGCTCAGGCGGTCAGCCAAAACGCAGCCCGCAGAGCCCGCGCCGACGATGATGTAATCGAAGCCCTCAGTAGGGGGCATCGATCGGCTCCATCGCCACATAGACGCTTTTCAATTGGGTATAATGCTCGATCGCAGCGCGGCCGTTTTCGCGGCCAAGGCCCGATTGCTTGTTGCCGCCGAACGGCAGCTCGATCGGCGTGATGTTGTAGGTGTTGATCCAGCAGGTCCCGGCATCCAGCTCGGCAACAACCCGGTGGGCGCGAGTCAGATCATTGGTGAAAATCCCCGCCGCCAGCCCGAATTGGGTGTCATTGGCGCGGGCGATAACCTCTGCCTCGTCCGAAAATTCGAGCACCGCCATGACCGGGCCGAAGATCTCCTCGCGGACGATCGCCATCTCATCGGTGCAGCCGGTGAAAATGGCCGGCTGAACAAACGCGCCGCGCGCCAGATCGCCGCTGGTCACGCGATTGCCGCCGGTCAGCAGCGTCGCGCCCTGCTCCACGCCAAGCGCGATATAGGACAGCACCTTGTCCATATGCGCTGCCGAGATCAGTGCGCCGATGTGCGTTGCCGGATCGAGCGGATCGCCCAGCACCATCGCCTCGGTTCGCGCCTTCAATTTGGCGAGGAATGTATCGCGCACCGCAGCGTGGACGAATACCCGCGTGCCATTGGTGCAAACCTCACCAGCCGAATAGAAATTGGCGAGCAACGCGCCCGACACCGCCTCGTCCAGATTGGCGTCCTCGAACACGATCAGCGCCGATTTCCCGCCCAGTTCCAGTGTCACATATTTGAGCGTGCTGGCCGCATCGGTCATCACTTTCTTGCCGGTGCCAACCTCGCCGGTCAGCGACATCTTGGCGATGCCTGGATGGAGGCTGAGCAGCCGTCCGGTATCGCCCTTGCCCTGCACCACCTGGAACAGCCCTTCGGGAAGCCCGGCCTCGAGATAGATCTTCTCCAGCTCGATCGCGGTCAGCGGAGTGAGTTCCGCCGGCTTGAAGATCATCGCATTGCCGCAAGCCAGCGCCGGGGCCGATTTCCAGCAGGCGATCTGGAGCGGATAGTTCCACGCCCCGATCCCGCCAACCACGCCCAGCGGTTCGCGTCTTGTATAGCCGAATGCGCCCGTCCCAAGATCGAAATGCTCGCCCGCGATAGTCCGGGCAAGGCCGGCGTAATATTCAATGCAATCCGCGCCAGACAACACATCGACCGCGCTGGTTTCCTGGATCGGCTTGCCAGTATCGCGCGTTTCAAGCGCCGCCAGATCGTCATTGCGAGCGATCAGCAATTGCGCGGCGCGGTGCAGGATCCGGCCGCGTTCCACGCCGGGCACCTTGGCCCATTTGCGCTGTGCCTCAGCCGCGCGGGCGACGGCGCGATCTACGTCCGCAGCGCCGCTGACGCGGATTGTCGCCAGCACTTCGCCGGTTGCGGGGTTGACCGTGTCGAAGCTGGCTTCGGCAAGCAGTGCCTGGCTGCCTTGTGGATCGCTGTGCATATTTGCCCAATACCATCTGCTGCGAGGGTTCTCGCTATCTCCCTTACGACCCTCTGGCAGACAGATGAAGCTTTGTGCAGTGGCGTGCGCCATCTCATGAGTTATTATGATTTCTTAAATAAGAACAACTCAACTGAAGGCTGAAAGACCGGATTCTAGGCGTTTTACCTTGTCGCGCGTCCCGGCTTTTTGCAGTGTGCTCGCCATAACCCGCAAAAGTGGGCTGCATAACTCAATCAGGGAGTACTGTTCGATGACTCATCGTTCCACACGCTCGTTCGCGACGCTTGCCCGCAGCAGCGCGCTTGCCGCCCTTGCAATTGCCCTTCTGCCCGGTACCGCCCTGGCTCAGGCTGCCGAAGATGGCGCGGAACCCGATATCGTTGTGACTGCCCAGAAGCGCGAGCAGCGCCTGCAGGACGTTGGCGTTTCGGCCACCGTGCTGGGTGAAGCGACGCTGACCAACCTCAACATCGCCAATGCGACCGACATTGCCCGCGCCATCCCCAACCTCAAATACAACGCCTATTCCTCCTCGCAGGTGGTGTTCAACATGCGCGGCGTTTCGCAGAACGATTATGGCGATCAGCAGGAGCCGCCGGTCGCGGTCTATCAGGACGACAGCTACGCCAGCTCGATCAACACCGCGAGTTTCCCGGTGTTCGATCTGGCCCGGGTTGAGGCGTTGCGCGGGCCGCAGGGAACGCTATTTGGCCGCAATGCCACCGGCGGCGCGGTGCAGTTCATCTCCAACCAGCCTACACGCGAATTCGGTGGTTATGTCGCCGCGACCTATGGCCGCTACAACCAGACCATTCTGGAAGGCGCCGTGTCCGGCCCGCTGGGCGACACCGCGGCCCTGCGCATCGCCGGGATTTACAATCGCGACGATGGCTTCATCAAGCACCTCGTCCCCGGCTTCAAGGATATCGGCGCGAACAACCACTGGGCACTGCGCGGCATACTGTCGCTGGAACCATCGGAGGACTTCAAGGCCAAGGTGACAGTGCGCTATGCCCAGGCCGACAAGGAGCGTCAGGCCGGGCTCTATTCCAGCGAGCCAGCCTGCCCCAATGCCCAGTTCCAGGGCGAATTCACACCGGTGGGCGTGACCTGCCCCTATTGGGTCGGCTTCGGCACCCCTGTCGCTGGCTCCACCGCCACCGGCTATCGCAACGATGCGATCACGCCGTCGCGCGGCGGCACTCCGTGGGCGACTGAGGAAACCTCGCCGTCCTACGTCGATCGCAAGCTGTTCGGTGCGACGTTGCGGCTCGATTACGGGATCGGCAATGTCGATCTGGTTTCGGTGACCGACTATCAAACGCTCAACAAGTTCTACACCGAAGGCGGCGATGCCTCGCCGGATCTTGGCGTGGTATTCTTCCAGGGCGCGAAATCCCACCAGATTTCGCAGGAGCTGCGCCTGTCGACCAAGCTGGGCTCGGCCTATCTGGTCGCGGGTGCTTACGGCATGATCATCGACGGCGATTACACCGGCAAGTTCGCCTCGCCGTTTTACGGCTACGATCCCAATGTCGCTTTCTCGCAGCGCACCGAATCGCTGGCGTTCTTCGCGCAAGGCGAGTTCGAGCTGACCGAGCAGCTGAAACTGATCGGTGGCGTCCGTTATTGGCGCGACACCAAGACCGGGAGCTATATCGGCTCAGAGCTGGGCTACACCGGGGTCGGGATCAGTTTCTCAACCGCAGGAGCCTTTTTCAACAGCTACGGCGGCCCGGCCCAGACCACCGGTGTGACGGTAAACGGCGCTTCGGCCAAGCCGACCTTTGACGATGTCACTCTCCGCGCCGAAATTGATTACAAGCCCGATCCCGACACGCTGATCTACGCCAGCTTCAACCGGGGCAGCAAAAGCGGCGGCTTTACCTTCTCGACCGGCACGCCGTTTGCCGGCTTCGAAGCGGCCTTCCTCAATGGCATCCCCTACAAGCCCGAAGTGCTCGATGCTTTTGAGCTGGGATTGAAGATCAAGCGCGGCATCGCCTCGTTCAATCTGGCCGCGTTCCACTATGATTATCACGATTATCAGGCGTTTGCCCAAGTTGGCCCGATCCAGTCGGTGATCAATCTGCCGGCCAAGCTCAACGGGGTCGAAGCCGAACTGAACCTGCGTCCGGTTTCCGGACTGACACTTTCGGTAGGCGCTTCGTTCCTCGACAGCAAGGTCAGCAACATCCTGCTGCCCGATCTGGTCAGCGTGGTGGAAAATGACCTACCGCAGGCCGCCGGATTCTCGGGCAATGCGCTCGCGCGGTATGAGTTCGCGGTTGGCAGCGGTACCGCTTCGCTCCAGGCCGACGCGCTGTGGACCAGCAAGTTCTGCTTCACTGTGCTGTGCGCGCCGGTTGAGCGCGAGAACGGCTACCACGTCGAGAATATCCGGATCGGCTACGCCTCGGCCGACAACCGCTGGGAAGTGGCGGCCTATGTCAACAATTTGTTCGAGGAACGCTACCGCGCCTACGCCTTTGACAGCTCGCTGTTCGCCGGACTGGTCGCAGGCGTCTATGCCAAGCCGCGGACCTGGGGGTAACGGCCAAGATGCGCTTCGGCGCAGAGTGAGCCGACCGGCATGATCGGGGAAGCTTCCACAGGAAGCGGCGCAGCACCAACGCTGCGCCGCCAGCTGACTTGGGTCGACGCCTTCTGGGCCTCGAGCGGGGTCCCGGCGGGTGTGCTGCTGACGATGGGCGGGATCGCCACGGTGATCGGCCAGCCGAGCTGGGTGGTGTGGATCGCCTCGATCCTGATGGGGTTCATGCAGAGCTTCGTTTATGCCGAGATTGCCGGGCTATATCCGCAGAAATCCGGCGGTGCCTCGGTTTACGGCGCGGCGGCGTGGCTGCCCTACAGCAAGTTCATCGCGCCCATTTCGGTGTGGTGCAACTGGCTGGCCTGGTCGCCGGTACTGGCGCTGGGCACCAGTCTGGGGGCGGGCTATATCATGGCCAGCCTGTTCGCGCCCGATGCCGCGATCAACACCTGGCAAGTGCCGCTGCTGAGCCTGGATTTCATCCGCGAGGGGCTGCACCTCAGGATCAATCTGGTCTCGATCATCGCCAGCCTGTTCCTGTTGCTGACCTTCGTGCTTCAGCACCACGGCGCGGCGCGGGCCGCGGCGGCGCAGAAGATCATCGGGCTGGTCTGCCTCTCGCCGCTGATTCTGGTCGGGTTGGTTCCGATCCTGACCGGCGATCTTCCTTCCGAAAACCTGTTTCCGCTGTTGCCGTTCGTGCGCGATGCGGCCGGGCAGATGAGCTTTGGCACCTGGGATGTCATGGGGCTGACCTTGCTGGCAGGCGCGATGTTCGGCGCGGGTTGGTCAACCTACGGATTTGAAACCGCGGTCTGCTACACCCGCGAATTCAGCAATCCCAAGAAGGATACGTTCAAGGCAATCCTCTCGGCGGGGCTCTTGTGCATTGTCATTTTCACTTTGGTGCCGCTGGCCTTTCAGGCCTCTCTGGGGCTCGATGCGATGCTCGATCCCAAGATCTATGACGGTTCGGGCGTCGCGCTGGCGCTGTCCAAGATCCTCGGCGGCGGGGTGCTGATTACCAACATTTTCATCGCCATGCTGATCCTGGCGCTGCTGCTGATCGTCATGACTTCGATGATGGGCTCGTCGCGCACGCTGTATCAGGCCTCGGTCGATGGCTGGCTGCCGCGCTATCTGTCGCGGGTCAACCAGCACGGCGCGCCGAC
>JANOFJ010000147.1:0-5937 GCA_031413595.1 Novosphingobium sp. | reverse complement strand
GGAGCCCAAGTACAGCAAGCACTGCGCCGCCAAACCATACCTGGGCTCGTGCACCCGGCACACCACTATTCCAGTGCTTGCGCGCAAGTCCGATCAGGATCGCACCGCAAATCGCGACGACCAAAATGCCCAGCAGACCAGTTTCAATCGCGAACTCGAGAAAATCATTATGAGCCCGGTTCGGCACGGTTGGATCGATAACCTCAAGCCGCTCTCCGGCGATGAAGACCGGCACGAAATTGCCTAGCCCGGCCCCAAACGGCCAGTATTGACCAAGGCTGTAGAGCGAATCCTTCCATAATTCAGGCCGGAACTCGCCCGCGAAATCATATCGTGCGAGGATGCCCGCGATCACCGAATTGTGCAGGAAAAGCGGAAGGGCTATGCTAGCCGTCACTATCCCCAGCAGTGCCAGACCTACCCTCCGCGATATGGTCAGATAAGCTCGGGAGATCACAAGATGCGCAATTACGACCAGCACAGCTAGCATCATGCCAGCCCGTGAGCCGGTTAGAACTATACCAAGCAGCAGTACCAGGAACGGAGCAGCCATCACCAGCGGCCAGCGGATTTGATCGGCGCGGAGGCTGCGCAGGCCGATCCATTCCACCATCGCCGCACTTAAGGCCAGATAGCCGACCAGCAGCAGATCGGCGCTGCTGTTGCGGTTAGCCTGGAATCCGCTCAGGAAGGGTTGGTCAGGAACGTAGAAGCGAAGCCAGTTGCCCGTCCCGCCCGACATTTGCGCAGCGCCAACCACGACACTGAGTAGCGCAACCGCAGCGATCAAGTCCATTATCATGGCCCTTCCTGCCCGATCGAGCGAAGCGACCATCACCATTGCCATCAGCGGGGTGGCGAGTGCCAGCATCGCTGCGATCGTTCGTGCAGCCGAGAATGTCAGCGGACGCCAGCTGTCCTGTTGGCCGATCAGCGCAAGCGCCGCCCGCTCACCCTCGCGGCCTGGCAGGCCGTGCCACAGGATTGGTGGTAATGGCACCAATTGGATGATGGGAATTGCAAAAAACGCAATCGTAAACAGGACGGCCGGTCGTGACAACCGCGTCGCGGGCTCCCCGAGATAGGCCTTGATGGCAAGCATGGCAGCCCACGCTCCAAGAAGAAGTGCAGTGATGAGCTGGAGTATCAGTTCAGGCAGCGGCGCCGGAGACCCACCGCCGCCAAGCACGAGCGCAAATCCCACAGCCAGCGCTGGGAGTATTGCCAATCGCCGGTCACGGTCCATAACGCTGGTTACCATCTTAGATCCGACCCTATATTCGTTGCCATTCGTGCCTGTGAATCGCGCAGAACTCAACCGCAAGCGAAATACAATGCCGGGAAGGCGACCCGCGGAATAAACCGCGATCGCGCAGCAGGCGCTGCAGTGGCCAGCCAACAGAGCAACGCTGCAACGCCTTGGACGTCGCAGCGTTGAAATTTCGATCCGCTTAGTTGGAAGGCTACCTCAAGCTCCGAGGCAAGCAAGGTCCAGTTTCGGGCTTAGCCCTTGCTGTCTTTGCCCAAAGCGACGATCAGACCAGCCGCACCACCTGCAGCGACGAGCGCCGTCAACACCGCGCCGGAAGTGCCACCGCCGCCGCCAGCTGCACCGGACGCCTGACTACCCAGCTCGCCTGCTGCAGGTGCGCCATCGCAGGTGCGATCACGAAGAAGCGATTCAACGATAGCCTCGGCTGAACCATTGGCATTGCCCGATGGGCCTGTGGTAATCGTGCAGACACAGCCGCCATTGCTGTACACTTGACGCGTCACATCGGCAGAACCTGGAGCCCCTGAGCGGATCACGTCAACCCGGCATTCGCCGCCTGCGCCAGCGCCTGCGCCAATGCCATCAACGGCCATCAGCGACTGGGTGGGGAGCGCAGAGACGGAACGCGTTTCATTGGCGGATGCCACCCCTGCGCCAACCAGCCCAAAGGCGACGATCGCTGCCGTAATCTGTGAACTCATGCAAAATACCCTTCAGAGATCTCTTAAACGACCCCTCCATTTGGATCGCTACCATGGGGCGAATACCCAAGTCTAGTCAAAACAGTGTTAATTGGAACTTTTCTAAGCGTATCGCGAGGAAATAACAGTCTTTTTTGGACAACGCACGTGCAGCACAAATTCGCTCTAGCGCGCGGTGGATCGGCCCTCAATAAGCTCTTGAATGCACGAGCACGCGCAATGTTCCAGCAAGAATCGCGATATCGCGCGCCAGCGACCATCCGTCCAGATATTCCAGATCGGCATTCAAGCGCTGCGCCAGGTCGGATTCGAACTCGGTCGAACCGCGCAGGCCGCGCACCTGGGCAAGTCCGGTCATGCCGGGTCTGAGCGAGTGGCGCTCCCAATACCGCGCATCGACCTCCCAGAACAGCTTATCGCCTGCTTGCGAGCCCAGTGCATGCGGGCGCGGGCCGACAGCGCTCATTTCACCCCGAAGAATATTTATCAGCTGCGGCAGCTCGTCGATGCTGGTGCGGCGGATTAGGCGGCCAACCTTGGTAACCCTGCGATCGTCCCGTGCGGTTGAAACATTGCCGCGACGATCGCTTGCCTCCACCGTCATGCTGCGAAACTTCAGCATATTGAAGTAGCGATTGCCACGTCCGACTCTGCGTTGGACGAACAGCACCGGCCCGCCATCTTCCAGTTTGATCGTCAAGGCGACCAGTAACAACACCGGCGTCACCATCAGCAAGCCACATCCAGCCAGAGCCAGGTCGAACACCCGTTTAACAAAGCGGGCGCGCATGCCCAGCGGTCCGATCGACACCCGAAGCCAGCCATGGCCGCCAGCGATCCGCGCGCCATGTGCCCCGAGCTGCGAAACGGCGTCATCAAGCACTTCGCCAGAGACATTGGCCCCTTTCAGGATGATCGCCCAAGCGGCGCGGCGCGCCGGCGGACAGCTGACCACCACGCGGTCGACATTGCTCAGCATTGCCCCGATCCGGTCAAGCTGAACCGGATTGTCGAGCTCTGGGGCGAGGCCGAGCTCGCGGGCCGAAACCCGCAGCGCACCGGGCAATGTAACCGCCGGTCCGCCATCATCGAGAATCAGCTCATTAATTACGGTTGGCCCGCACCTCCAGCGCACGAAGGCCCGCATCTGGGTTCTCGTCCAGATCATGCAGAACGCCGCCAACAGGACCCCGCCGGTAAAGCTGACCCGCGAGAATTCCTCACTCGCCTTGGTGTAGAAAGCGATGAACACAACCGCAGCCGCCGAAATTGCGAGCGCCAGCAAGGCCCGCAGCGCGCCATGTACCGCATCGGCCAGCGCAGCCATCGAATAGGCCCCGTTGTAGAGCCCGACGGTCAGGAAGATCGGCACCACTAATTGCGCCAGCAGGCCCGACTGACTCAGGCCCAGATTGCCCAGATAGAGATAACCGGCACTCCAGAATCCGGCGAACAACGCCAGCATATCTGCAAGGACGAACGCCAGATAACATTGCAGCCGCCGCTTATCGAGCGGCAAGGCAGTTTCGATCATGAGGTGCACCGCGCGACGCCGAAAATTCGGTCAGCGGCGATCTCTGCCTCGCTTGCCCTCGCGGCGCAAGCCATGGCCGACCAATCTGCTGCAAACGAACGGCTTTTTTTGCGCATCAAGCTCGCTGTGCGGCCGCCCGGGCGATATCGGCCAGCCCCTGGGCGAGGAGGAGTTCGGCATTCTGGCTATTGGTCAGCAGCGCCCGGTGCAGTTCGACCAGCCGGTCGACCAGCCGCGCCAGCCGTTTGCCGCGCCAACGCCTGATCTGGACCGTGATATCGCGCTCATCCTTCCAGAAGATCCGCCGCGCCGCGACTTCGGCCTTGAGCACCGCTGCAACGTCGCCGCGCGGTCCAATCCGCGCCGCGATCTGCGCGAGTTGCGCTACCCGGCGTTCAAAGGCGAGCAGCAGCCCGACCGGATTGAGTCCCAGTTCGCGCATCCGCCTGAGTTCGCCCGCCAACTTACCGCTCTCGCCGCTCAGCACTGCATTGACCAGCGCCATGAATCCATCGTCTTCGGTCCGCGCGCCGATCGCTTCCCAGGCCGCTGCATCCGCGGTGCGCGGCGCCTCGGGCCCTGCATCGAGATATAGCGCAAGCTTGGTCACTTCGGACTGGGCGATCCTGGTGTCGAGCGAGGCCGCCCGAGCAATCCGCTCGGCCAGATCGCCGCCCAGCCGCACGCCTGCACCATCGGCCATATTTCGCACTGCCTCGGTCACCGATCTGAGGTCTGGCGGATAGAACATTGCGACCAGCGCATCCGGGCGCCCGGCAAGCAGCTTGGCGGTCCGCGACTTGTCGCTGGCGCCGCTGGCCATGATCAACACCGGGCAAGCTTCCGCCTCGCCGCTGAGCAGGATTTCGACCGCATCATGCGCTTCATCGCCGCTGGCGCGGACGTATATGTGGCGCTTGTCGCCAAACAGCGAGGTTGAGCGCGCTTCATCGCCCAGCCGAACCGGATCGCGGCGTAAATCGCCCCCGGAAAGCTCGATCCGCTCACCGGGGTCCTCCAGCATGGCGGTTATCCGTGCCGCTGCATCCTGCGCACCGCTTTCATCAGGTCCGCAAAAGAAGAATACATTACAACCGCGCGCGGCGCGTGCGGCGATCCCGTTGAAGTCCTTTTGGGTTGCCTTCACTTGCTCTTGCGGAGCTGCAGCGAAAGCCGCGTGACGATCCGGTCTGCGACTTGCCGGGCAAGGTTTTCCAGCGCGGTCTGTTCGGCGGCGATGGTGGCATATTCGCTCGAGACGATGTCGATGCCTGCGTCCGAGCCGGCGGTGGCATCCAGCATGATTTCGCCGCTTGCGGTATCGACCAACTGATAGCGGGCCCGCAAAGTGCGCCTTTCCCGGCCGATCGTGTCATCGGACAGCAGGCCCAGCCCCTCAAGTTTGTCATCCAGCCGAACGTCAAGCCGGTAGCGCGGCGGACCGTTTTTCTGACCCAACCGATCGACCAGCGCGTTGCGGATCAGCCAGCCGGCCTTGCCCTCGATCGGCGGGACCTCGATCCCGGCCAGCCCCCGCGCCACGGTGCCGTCTCCTCCGCCGGCATACATCGGCTGGAGCCCGCAACCGCTTAGCAACAGCACTGCAACGAGGATGCAAAGCCGTTTCATGCGACGATGTTGACCAGCCGGTCGGGCACTATGATCATCTTCTTCACCTCAGCCCCTTCAAGCGCACGCTGCACTTTGTCGCTGGCGAGGGCAAGCGCTTCGAGGTTCTCACGCGGTAGCCCCTTTGCGACCGTCACAGTGTCGCGCAGCTTGCCCCGGACCTGGATCGCGATGGTCACCTCGTCTTCGATCAGCAGCGCGGGATCGACCAGTGGCCAGGCGGCCTCGGCGATCAGGCCGGCTTCTCCAATTTGTGCCCAGGCCTCTTCGGCCAGATGCGGCATCATCGGCGCAACCAGCAGCAGCAGCGTGCGGATCGCAGTCGTCCGGCTGGCCGACGGCGCGGATTTTTCCACCGCCGAGGTCAGCTCATAGATCCGTGCCACTGCCTTGTTGAACGATAGCGCGGCGATGTCATCGGCGGCGGCAGCAACGGCCTGGTCGCGCTTGCGGTCGAGGGCTTTGTCCTCGCCGCTAGCTGCGGCATCATACTGCCCGAACAGTCGCCACAGCCGCTGGACGAACCGCGCGCAGCCTTCGATCCCGGCCTCGGACCATGGCAGGTCGCGCTCGGGCGGGCTGTCGGAGAGCATGAACCAGCGTACCGCATCGGCGCCATATTGGGCGATGATGTCGTCGGGATCGACCACGTTTTTCTTGGACTTCGACATCTTGATGACGCGGCCGATTTTGACCGGCGCATTGTCTGCCTTCAGGATGGCTGTCTCGCCGTGTTTCTCAATTTCGTCGGGATTGAAATAGATCGGTGCACCGTTCACCGAATCCAGACGTGAATAAGT
>JANOFJ010000146.1:0-5408 GCA_031413595.1 Novosphingobium sp. | reverse complement strand
GCGCCCAGGCCATGATGTCGACGTCGTCTTCTTCGATCAGCGCTTCGAACCAGACGATCGCAGCTTCGTCCCAACCGGCGTGATAGCGATCGAAATAACCGCCGATCATGTAATCGGCCTCGCGGGTGCCGCGATGCCAGGAGCGGAACTGGATGCGGCGCAGTCTGTCAGCGTCGAGAGGGTTGGGAGAAGTCATGACGCGCGCGGTAGGGGAGGGCGCCGACCGAGACAACCCCTGCACGGCAGCCCCCGCCGCATTGCAGCGAGGGCCTCAGCTGCGGCCTAGTTGCTGCGCAACGCGGCGATTATCTCCGCGCCTTGCTTGCCGGTCAGGTCCTTGTCCAATTCGCCCAGCAGCCTCTGCTTCAACTGGCCGTGGTAATGGCGGCGCATTTCGCCCAGCGTTCGCGGCGCTGCGATGACCACCAGATTGTCCAGTTTGTGGCTCAAAACCTGCTCGTTGAGCCATTCCGTTGCGGCAATGGCGTGTACATCCTCAGCCACCTGACGGTCACCATGATTACCCGGCACTGAATGATGCGAGGCCCCGCTGTGGTTGCTGACATCGAGCGTCGGGCTCAACGCCGCGACCAGTTCTGGCTCGCCTTCATTGCCGGCATTGCGGAACAATTCGAACTTATCGCCATCAACCAGCGCGACGACGGTTCCATGGGGCAACAACATCTCAATTTCCTCCAAACACCTTCGGGTCCGAAGGCTATAACTGCTGGCAAAGCACTTCGGGGCCAGTCTCGTCCATGCGCTGCATCAATTTTGGCGAATTTGCCGCGCGACCGGGTTAAGAGCACTGCCAATGCGTCCCGATCGGCTCAATTCCCTGTTCGTTTCCGCTGACAGCCTGAAGGGCGTCGGCCCGGGTCTGGTGCGCCCGCTTGAGAAGTTGGGGCTGACCCGCGTGCGCGACTTCATCTATCACTTGCCCGACCGATTTGTGCAGCGCCGCGCGGTGGGCAATCTGGACGAGGCGAGCGTGGGGGAGAATGTCGTCGTCCAGCTGACCCCGATCGAATACCGCAGCTCGCCGGGGCGCGGACCGTTCCGGGTGCTGGCGAGCGATGCAATCGGCAATATCTGTGCGCTAACTTACTTCGGTCGAAATTCGGGCTGGGCCAAGAAATCGCTGCCGCTGGGCGAGACGCGCTGGATCGCCGGAAGGCTCGATCAGTTTGGCCAGACCTTGCAGATCGTCCACCCCGATCATGTCGCCGAAGAAGGCGGCGCGGCTTTGGCAACGCTGTGTGAGCCGGTTTATCCGCTGTCCGACGGGCTGACCCAGGGGCGCACCGCCGCGCTGGTCCAGCAGGCGCTGGGATCGGTGGCTGAACTGCCCGAATGGATCGAGCCGTCTCTGATGGGCAAGATGCAATGGCCGACCTGGCAAGACGCGTTGAAGCTGGCGCACAAAGGTGAGCATCCCGGCGCCCGCGACCGGCTCGCCTATGATGAGTTGCTCGCCAACAGTCTGGCCCTGATGCTGGTCCGCGATGCCAACCGCGCGAGGATCGGCACGCCACTGGCAGGTAACGGCAGCTTGCGGGCCAGGCTGACGCTGCCCTTCGCTTTGACTGGGGCCCAAAAGCGATCGATTGCCGAAATTGGGGGCGATATGGCGCAGGGCGCGCCGATGCTGCGGCTGCTGCAGGGCGATGTCGGCTCGGGCAAGACGGTGGTAGCGCTGGAGGCGATGCTGATCGCGGTGGAGGCCGGGACACAGGCCGCGCTGCTGGCGCCGACCGAAATCCTTGCCCGGCAGCACCATGCTACGCTTACTCGGATGCTGGCCGGCACAGGAGTGACGATCACACTGCTTACGGGGCGCGACAAGGGCCGCGCGCGCGAATCGATCCTGATGGGGCTGCTCGATGGCAGCATCGACATCTGTATCGGCACCCACGCGATTTTTCAGGAAGCGGTGGCCTACAGGCAGCTCGCGCTGGTGGTGATTGACGAGCAGCACCGCTTCGGCGTCGGCCAGCGCCTGATGCTCACGCAAAAAGGCAAACGCACCCCGCACTGCCTGGCGATGACCGCGACGCCGATCCCGCGCACGCTGACGCTGGCCCAGTATGGCGAGATGGACGTCAGCCGGCTGGATGAAATGCCGCCCGGGCGTCAGGCGATCGATACGCGGGTGGTGGCACTGGAACGGATCGGCGATGTAGTTGGTGGGCTGGAACGGCATCTTGCCGGCGGCGGGCAGGCCTATTGGGTTTGTCCGATGGTCCGTGAGAGCGAGACGGATGATATTGCCGCTGCCGAAGCCCGGTTTGCGGCGCTGAAAGAGCGCTTTGGTGATACCGTGATGCTGGTCCACGGCCAGCTCCGTCCCGAGATCAAGGACGCCGCAATGGAGCGATTTGCAAGCGGCGCAGCGCAATTGCTTGTGGCGACCACCGTGATCGAAGTCGGCGTCGATGTGCCGAATGCCACGCTGATGGTGATCGAACAGGCGGAACGGTTCGGTCTGGCCCAACTCCACCAGCTGCGCGGGCGCGTGGGCCGGGGCGAGGGCAAATCGGTCTGCCTGCTGCTGCGCGGGCTGGTTCTATCGGAAACGGCGCGCGAGCGGCTGGCCCTGATGCGCGAAACGCAGGACGGGTTCGTTCTGGCCGAGGAAGATTTGCGGCTGCGCGGCGGGGGTGAACTGCTCGGCACCCGGCAATCCGGGGACACGCCATTCCGGGTTGCAAGCCTTGAGCAGATCAGCCGGCTGCTGCCGCTCGCCCATGACGATGCACGCCTGTTGATCGGCCGAGATGGCGGCTTGGCGTCTCCGCGCGGAGAAGCGGCGCGCTTGCTGCTTTATCTGTTCGAACGCGATTGGGGCGTGCAATTGCTGCGCGGTGGGTAGGGCTAAGAAGCCGGGCTGAGCGGAGTGACCTGATCGCAGGTTCCACTCCGCTCATGCACCTTACGCTGCGGGCTGGTGCAGTGCTGTCAGCTCTGCTTCGGGCAGACCGGACGCCTTGGCCTGTTCCATCAGCTGATCCTTGCGCGCAGCCATCACGTCGCCGAGGGCTTCAAGATCGACATCGGTCGCGCGGGCAAGCGCGAACAAGCCCTTCGCAGGCTCTTCTTCTTCCTTCACGTGATGCGTGATTTCTTCAGAGAGCACTTTGACCTTGGCTTCGAAAAACTCGTCCTCTTGGCCGGCCGCCAGAATATCGTTGATCATGATCTTGGCGGCATCGTGTTCGACATATGCTTCACTAAGATCGGCCTGTTCGATTTTTCCGGCCAGCGCCGGGTAAAACAGCTCTTCTTCAATGATGGTGTGAATCTTGAGCTCGGTGCAGATCTTATCCGCAATGGCGCCTTTTCTTGCGCCCTTGGCCGATTCAAACTCTTCGAACAGCTTGGCCACTTTGCGGTGATCGGCCTTGAGTAGCGCGATTGCGTCAGTGTATTGGGTTGCGGACATCGCATTCTCCTGTGATGCTGGGTTTTGGCGTACAAGATGAATGGCAAACTCGCATCGCGCAGAGATGTTCCGACGTTCCGATCGGTTGATCGAAGGATAGTTTCAGGCTGGCGAAAGTTGCGCTGTCCCAGCGCATGGGTGTCGGGGCAGAGCCGGGAAGAGGCCCTGGAGCCATCTTCAACATTGAGCGAAAGATTGGTCGGGGAAAGAGGATTCGAACCTCCGGCCCCTGCCTCCCGAAGACAGTGCTCTACCAGGCTGAGCTATTCCCCGACCGATGCTGACCACCCGAAGGTGGCCGAGGCAGGAGCGGGCCTATAGTCAGCGACGTGCGGGGTGGCAAGCGCGCATTCGCATGTTTAGGGTGGCGAGATGGCTTCCATTCCCTTCCGTTCCGATTCTCTCGATGACCGTCCCGGCGGCCAGCACTGGGAGTGGCAATATCTCGATCTGATGCGGCGGATCTGGGAGCAGGGCGACGAGCGGATTGACCGAACCGGGATCGGCACCCGTTCGCTGTTCGGCGCGGAAATGCGGTTCGATCTGACGGACGGCAAAATGCCGCTGCTTTCGACCAAGCGGGTGTTCTGGAAAACTGCGACCCGTGAGATGCTGTGGTTCCTGACCGGCGACACCAATATTCGCGAGCTGTGCGCGCAAAACGTGCAGATATGGACCGACTGGCCGCTCGATCGCTACCGCCGCGAGACCGGCGAGACGATCACCCGTGAGGCGTTTTCCGCTCGGATCGTCGCGGATCAGGCGTTTGCCGCCCGGTGGGGAGATCTTGGCCCGGTTTACGGTAAGCAATGGACCGATTGGCCGGTGTATGAGCCCACCGGAGAAGGCCTTTACCGCCGCCGCGAGCATGGCGTGAATCAGGTCGCAGAAGTGGTCCGTTCTCTCCGCGAAAACCCCGGCAGTCGGCGCCATATTATCGAGGGCTGGAACGTTGCGGAACTGGATGCGATGGCGCTGCCGCCGTGCCACAAGACCTACCAGTTTCATGTTGCTGATGGCCGCCTCAACGGACTGCTTTACCAGCGCAGCTGCGATCTGGGGCTGGGCTTTGCGTTCAATGTTTGGAGCGCGGCGCTGCTGATCCGGATGCTCGCGCAGCAGACCGGGTTGGAGCCGGGCGAGCTGATCTGGATGGGGGGTGATGTGCACCTCTATCTCAACCATGCAGCACTGGTTGAGGAACAGCTGAGCCGGGTGCCGTCGGGACAGGCGCGGATGGCAATAGTTCGTCAGTCGGAGAGCATTTTCGATTACCGGATCGAGGATTTCGAGGTGAGCGATTATGCTCCCCAGGCACATATTGCAGCACCGGTCGCCGTGTAGTTGACGGAGTAACGACTTTGAAATAATATAACGCCTACGTATAACATTGCTTCTTACCATTGGAAGCGGGAGAGCGCAGCATGGCCGATCGGCCTGACCCTACCCAGCCAGCCCGCGGCAATCTGCCGCCGCTGTCGCTCCATGTGCCCGAACCCCGATTCCGTCCCGGTGACGTCGTTGATTATTCCCATCTGCCGATCCCGCGTGCTGGGGCGCAAGCACGCCCGGACGAGGCTTGCGCTGCGTCCGAAACCAATCCGCTCTGCACTGATATGATCCGCGTTCTGGACGAGGATCACCTCGCGGTCGGACCGTGGGATCCGCGGCTTGATCCCGATACTCTGCGGCGAATGCTGCGGACCATGGCACTGACCCGCGCGTTCGATGACCGGATGTATCGCGGCCAGCGCCAGGGCAAGACCAGCTTCTACATGAAATGCACCGGCGAAGAGGCCACCTCGGTCGCTTCGGCCTATGCGCTGGCAAGCGATGACATGGTATTCCCCAGCTACCGCCAGCAGGGCATCCTGATCGCGCGCGGTTATCCGCTGCTCGAGATGATCAACCAGATCTACTCGAATCGCGCGGACAAGCTGAAGGGCCGCCAGCTGCCGATCATGTA
>JANOFJ010000145.1:0-11568 GCA_031413595.1 Novosphingobium sp. | reverse complement strand
CTCGGAAAACCCTGCGGTTACCTGCAAGTCCGGTGCGATCTGATAGCCGATTGCGCCGAACGCTCCGCCTGAGGCAAAGCCCAGCACCGGATTGACTCCCCCGGTGCTGCTGCTGTGATCGGAAGTCAGTCCGAATCCGGTTGCGCCGCTGATGGCCGCGCTCGTTCCGTTGATGGCCAGAGCCCCCTGCCCAAACCCTGCGGTCAAACTCAGGCCGCGGTCGCGATCGGCGAGGCTGATCGCCGAATGCGGCGAACCGGAAAAGGCCGAACGGTCTGCGTAGGGCAGGAACGGGCTGGCTGCGACGGCAAACTCGAGTCCGCCGCCGACATCGGCCGCAGAGGTGCTGATATCGCTGAAGTTGGTGAATTGGCCGGTCTTGATCCAGTCGATGAAACGGCTGGTGATGTAATTCTGGAAGTATTCGCTTGATCCGCCCGCGCTGGTCTTCTGACCGATCAGGCGCGATGACATCGGCACGACAAAATCGCGACGCGTATTGCCGATCGTCTCGAACATCGAGAAGAATACGCCGTCCGCTTCCCAGGTGGATTTCACTCCGGCAGTCCGGATCGCCTTCACGGTCCGCGAGGTTATTTTGCCAAACTTGTTTTCGTAATAGGTCAGCTTGTTGAAATCGAGCGGCGTCTGCGACGCCCGCACGTCAAGCATTCCCCAGCCATAGACTGCATCGGGCCCCGTGGCGCCCAGATCCTTGGCTGAACGAAGGATGATATCAATGGTCTCGTCAGGATACTGCGCCAGCCATGGCCAGCGGTCATGCAGCAGGGCGATTGTCCCCGATACCAGCGGCGCGGCGAACGATGTGCCCGAGCGGCGGATCATTCCGCCCATTCCATCCGATACCAGGATCGCCTCGCCCGGCGCGACGATGAAGCGGTTCAAGAGCCGGTTCTGCGCATAGCAGATGCCATTGTTCAGCAAACAGGCTGTGCCCGGCGTGTTGGAGAAACCTGAAATCACGCCCGACGGATTGACCGAACCGACCACGATGATGTTCGGGTCGGTCGCCCAGTTCCAGGCGAGGTCGGCGGACTGGATGGTGCCTTCGTTTCCAGCGGCGATGACGAACACCGTGTTCTGCCTCGCGGCCGCAACGGCCGGGTTGGAGAACACCGTGTTCCAGTCCTGGTGCAACGTCCAGCCCGGAACGCCAAGCGACATATTGATCACGCTCGCGCGCTGGGCGCTGAGCGCCAGAACGCCTGCGGTAATATCGTCCCACGACGCAGTTCCGGTTGCATCGAACGGATTATAGGCTGCGACCGACGAATTGGGGGCGATGCCCATCAATCCGCGGCCGTCGTGCTCGGCAATCAGCAGGCTGGCGACAGCAGTGCCGTGGCCGTTCAGCGGATTGTTGTAGCCGCCATTGAAAATGACATTGCTGGCGATATCCGGATAGTTGGTCACCGTCGAATCAAGCAGGCCGATGACAGTGCCGGTGCCGCCGCCCTGGACCCGGGTGATGTTAGGCGACCAGTTGATCGTGCCCATCCAGTGGTCGATATGATCAGCCCCCGAATAGTCCATCAATCCATCGTACCAGTCGAGGAAGAACTGGACCCGCTCCGATTGGGTCATGCCCTCGAAGGTCGCTGCATTGTTCAGATCGACGCCATATTTGGCAAAGACCCTATCGGCAAAGCCTGCCCGGAAGGTCAGGCCTGTCCGGGTTGTAACGGCAGTGCCCCACACCGCTTCGGACTGCGCGACGAGACCCAGCAGGCTTTGCTGGAGCTGCTGGTACTTGAGCGGGTCGGTGGCATAGGAGCCGGCCGCACCCCATTGCTGATCGGCAAGCGACCAGGTGGTACCAAAGTCCTTCCAGAAAGTACCAACAAGCGCATAGTTCGGCGGTGTCTCACCCGTGAAGGCGACGATATCCTTGTAGAACGGATCGATGTTGCCCCAGAATGCGCCGACGGTGCCGGAGAACGGGCTGATGTCCTTCCAGAACGGATCGATATTCCCGGTGAATGGATTGATGTCCTTCCAGAACGCGCCGATGTCCTTGTAGAACGGGTCGATATTTCCGTAGGAAGGCGCAACCACCCGCGGGGTGGAGACTGGCGCCGTCACCGAGGGAGTGGTTGTCCCTGTGGAAACCACCGCAGTGGAAATGGTCTGCCCGTGCACACTGCTGGAAACGACAATGGCCCCCAAGGCCACTCCCTGCATCAAGCGTTTGAAATTGATCACGGGCGGTCTCCAGACTTCGTCGAACCGAATGTCTCTGGTGACTCGAATACGCCCTGCTCTTATAATGTGTGTTTACCGGACATCCGTAAGATTGAGTTAATTTTGAACGATTTCCCGAAGTGGATTTGAGGCGATAATGATTTTTAATCATTGCCTTAAGCGTTAATAAGGCAACCTGATGCGCAGCTAAAAAGATAATAACAAATGGCCGCAGCTTCGCCTGATTCACCTGAAATCATTGCGTCCAAAACCGGTTCGACTCCGCCGACGATGAACGCGTTACAGATGCTTTCCATCTGCTCGTGAAGGCGCCAGCGGGGCAAGCCTGACCCCCGAAATCAGCACGGCGGCCACCGCCAGCGCGGCCAGTGCCAGCAGCTGCGCCAGATCATAGCTGCCAAACCGGTCGTGCATCAGACCGACGCCGATGATCCCGGCCGCGTTGCCGATCCAGCCAAGGCCAAGCAGCGCACCATAGATCGCGCTGTACCGGGTCAGGCCAAACCGGCGAGCGACGAAATAGGCGTTGATATCAAGCTCCGCGCCCTGAAGCAGCCCGATCATCCCAGCCGCCACCAGCGCTGCGAGCTGCATCTGATCGGTCAGCAGCAGCAGAACGAAACCGCTGCCGGGCAACAGGATCAGCGTTACGGCCACCAATCGCGGATCAAACCGATCAAGCAGCAGCCCGCCGCCCAATCTTCCGATCAGTTGGCCGACCGCAAAAGCGGAAAGCGCGAGCGCCCCGGTGGCAACATCAAGCCCCTCGGACTGGATCATCGGCGAAAGCTGGCTCACGAAGCCCGAAGTCGCAGCGCCGACAAACACCCCGGCGATGGCCAGCAGCCAGAAGTGACGTTCCCGCAGAAAGCTGGGCGGCGCCTTTCCCACGGCGGCAGGCGCGCGCACCACTGGTCCCGCTACCCGGTTGGGGAGCAGCAACTGCACCGCCGGAATGCCGATCAGCAGCGATAGAGCCGCCAGTGCCGCAATCCCGCCGCGCCAGCCGTAAACCTCCATCACCGCTTGCAATGGCGGCGGCGCGAGAATGGTGGTGATCGAAACGCCCGCGGCCACCAGCCCCAGCGCTTTGCCGCGATGCCGATTGAAATGGGCGTTGACCGGGCGCGTGGTGGTGAGCGCGGTCGTGCCCACGCCCACAAATCCAAGCAGAAAAATCCCGATCCCCAATTCGGTCAGCGTGGTGGCAAACCGCACCATGCCGAGTTCGATCGCGACGACCAGCACAGTGCAAACGCTGAAAACCAGGCGAAACCCATAGCGGTCAGCCAGCCAACCGATGATCGGCGATCCCAAGGCACCGGATATTACCAGCGACTGGAGACTGCCGATCATCCCGCGCGAAATGCCAAGTTCCTTGGCCATCGGCAGGACAAACAGGCTGAATGAAAAGAACAGCAGCACGATGCCCGTGCCCGAAGCGAGGGCACAGGCCAGCACAATCCGCCAGCCATCGGTCCATTCGCTCGGCGTGTCTTCAAAGGCAGGCGGGTTCAACTTTCGACCGCGAAACTGATCTCGGCGTGCTCTTGCAAACGTTTGACCAGCGCTTCGCCCAGCAGCGCGCCCGGGGTGGAGATGCCACCCACCGCCTTGCAATCGAGCAGCGCAATCCCGGTTTCCGCGATCATCCGGCTGGTTGAGCCATAGCCTGGATCATAGCGGCCCTTGACCCCATAATGGATCGTCTGGCCATCGGCCATCTCGCCCACGAACAGCACATCATAGTGTCCGTTCTCACGCTCTTCCTTGGACGGGCCTTCGCCCGGCTTGGGCCCGCCGCCATCGCCGAACGGGGCCTTGAGCGCCGCGACCATTGCTTCGGCCGCCTTCTTGCCCATCTCGCCCGGGCTGGTCAGGACCATCTCGTCATATTTGAAATCCGCGCCATAGGGATGCCCGAGCAGGAAATTGGTGCGGTGGACATTCTTGGTGTTGATCGCCGCCATGATGAACGGCGCGGCCCAGCTATCGAGGCTGCGGTCGTATTCGGGGATCATCCCGCTCGGCTGGTTCGGCCCGTCAAAGCCCGGCGTCAGGCCGAAGGGGCTGGTCATATAGGGCAACAGCGACGGGTGCTTGGCCAGCGTCTTGAGGCTTTCCTTGAGGCTGGCCGCAGTCCCGCCCGAGAACGTCCCCTTCATCGCCCGGACGCGCCCTTTCACGCGCGGCGCCGGGGCACCAAATCGCGCCTTGGCTTCCTGCTGGAGCATCAGGACGCCAAGATCGAACGGGATTGAATCGAAGCCGGACGAAAAAGCAATCCGCGCGCCGCTGGCCTGCGCCGCGGCATGATATTTGTCGATCATCTGGCGCATCCAGACCGGCTCACCGCACAGGTCGGCATAATCGGTGCCCGCATCGACGCAGGCTTTGAGCAGCGGCTCGCCGTAAAGCTGATAGGGGCCGACCGTGGTGATGATCACCCGCGTCTGATCCGCCATCGCCGCAAGGCTGGCCGGATCATCGGCGTCGGCCACGATCAGCGAAGTATCAGCCGGCGCGCTGATCAAATCGCGCACTTCGGCCAGCTTCGCCGCGCTGCGCCCGGCCATTGCCCATTTCGGACCTTTTCCCTTGTAATGATGCGCCAGATATTCCGCGACCAGTCGCCCGGTATAGCCGGTCGCGCCATAAACGATGATATCGAAGGGGCGGTCTGCCTTGTTCATGCTTGCTCTCCATGGCGCCCGAATCTGCTTCGGCCGGGTTCATTATAGAACTGCATGATTCGGTAGCAAAGTCGAACTGAATTGCGATCCGTCGCCCTAAAGCTTGGGTAGGGTCACGCCCTTCTGGCCCATGTATTTACCCGCGCGGTCGGCATAGCTGATCTCGCAAGGCTCATTGCCCTGGAGGAACAGAAACTGGCAGGCGCCCTCATTGGCGTAGATCTTGGCCGGAAGCGGGGTGGTGTTGGAAAATTCCAGCGTCACATGGCCTTCCCAGCCCGGCTCGAGCGGGGTGACATTGACGATGATCCCGCAGCGCGCATAGGTCGATTTGCCCAGACAAATCACCAGCACATCGCGCGGCACCCGGAAATATTCGACCGTCCGCGCCAGCGCAAAGCTGTTCGGCGGGATGATGCAGACATCGGTTTCCCGGTCGACAAAGCTCTCGGGATCGAAGTTCTTGGGATCGACAATCGCGGAATTGACGTTGGTGAAGATCTTGAACTCGGGCGCCACCCGCGCGTCATAGCCATAGGACGAGAGGCCATAGCTGATACAGCCATCGCGCCGCTGGGCCTCAACAAACGGCTCGATCATCCCGTGTTCGAGCGCCTGGGCGCGGATCCATTTGTCACTGAGAATCGCCATGGTGCGGTGATGGCGAAGCACGGCGGTTCGGGCAAGGTTCGCCCGGAGGATTTCCCCGTCCGGTTTAGATGGCAGGGTACGGCATGGGTACGAGGTCTGCTTGCGACAAGATTGCGGACGTTGACGACCCGTCCCCGACATCCCAAGATAAGACATGACTGACGGGCGATGGTGGTTGGCTCTGGTAACATTCGAGCGGCACGACAAAGAACAGGATATACTGCCCGATTGGGCGCAAGGCGCGTGCGGCTGGATGGTGGCGCTGGCACCAGATGAGGAAGCTGCGCGATTGCTTATCGCCCGAGACATCAAGCATCTTGGCCTGCTAGTGATTGCGATTGAAGAGGAGCGTGAGGTTTTTGACGAGGATGAAATCGAGCAAATCGATGATCACTTGGCGATGAACTTCCGAGAGATTGAGAGAGGAAAGTGCACGGTCTGGGGTACCATACATTGTTACAAGGGCGAAGGCGAAGCCTGAAAGTGGTGTCTGCTCCCTACCTCTAATCGGACTATCCCCAGCTCCCCCATACCCGTTCATCCTGAGCCTGCCCGTGGACGCGCGATACGCTTGCCTCAGACCCCGTTGTATTCCTTGTACCAGCGCACAAAGCTCGGGACACCGACCTCGATCGAGGTGGTGGGCGCATAACCCAGATCACCCGCAATCGCATCGATATCGGCAAAGCTCTGGCGGGCGTCCCCGGGTTGCATCGGCAGCAGCTCAAGCTCGGCCTTGCGGCCGCATTCCGCTTCCAGAATTTCGACCACTTTCATCAGATGCTCGGACTTGTGGTTGCCGATATTATACAGCCGGTGCGGCTTGATACTGCCGCCGGCCTTGAGCGCCCCGTCATCGGGCGGCGGATTATCGAGCGAGGCCACCACGCCCGAAATGATATCGTCGATATAGGTGAAATCGCGGTACATATCGCCGTGGTTGAACACCGGAATCGGTTCCCCGGCCATGATCTTCTTGGTGAACAGCCACATCATCATGTCAGGCCGCCCCCACGGACCATAGACGGTAAAGAAGCGCAGGCCGGTCAGCGGCAGACGATACAGGTGCGCGTAGGTTTCGCTCATCAGCTCGTCCGCTTTCTTGGTCGCTGCATAAAGCGAGAGCGGATGATCGACCCGGTCGTCGACCGAGAACGGCAGCTTGGTGTTGCCGCCATAGACCGAGGACGAGCTGGCATAGACCATATGCTCCACCCCCCGGTGCCGCGCGACTTCGAGCAGATTGAGGTGGCCGACCAGATTGGCGCTGACGTAGGCATGCGGATTATCGATCGAATAGCGCACCCCGGCCTGCGCCCCCAGATGGACGATCCGGTCAAACTCGGTGCCTTCCAGCGCCTTGGTCAGACCCGGGTAATCGGCGAAGTCCTGACGGTGGAAGGTGAACCGATTGCCGCCTGCCTCGCGCAAAGCGGCCAGCCGCGCCTCCTTCAGCGCGACCGAGTAATAGTCGTTCACGCAGTCGACACCGATCACGATATCACCGCGGGCCAACAGACGGATCGCAAGACTGTAACCGATAAAGCCGGCGATACCGGTAACAAGAACTTTCACGGCAACTCCTGTCAAAGCGTCCAGTCAGCCGCGTCGCCCAGCTCACCTTTTAAGTCGGCGAGCATACCACCCTTCTTGACCAATGCTTTGAGGGCATCAGCACCAAGGGCCAGATATTCACGGTGCGGTACCGCCAGCAGGACCAGATCATAGCGACGATCGAGCGCATCCGCCACCAACGGAATGCCATACTCATTAATTGCCTCGTCACTGTCCGCATGGGTATCATGCACACTGACCGCATGGCCGAGCCGCCCCAGCGCGCAGACCAGATCGGCGACCTTGCTGTTGCGCAGGTCCGGGATGTTCTCCTTGAAGGTCATTCCCAACACCAAAACGCTGCCCGGCTTGCCGCCCCGCGCCGCGTGAAGCTGCTTGGCGACCCAGCCCGCCATCCCGTCGTTGATCCCGCGCCCGGCCAGGATCACTCGCGGATCGAGGCCAAGCTGCTCGGCGCGGTGCGAAAGGTAATAGGGATCGACGCCGATGCAGTGCCCGCCAACCAGCCCCGGCGCAAAGGGCAGGAAGTTCCACTTGGTCCGGGCGGCGGCCAGCACATCCCAGATCGATAAATCCATTTTCGCGAAGATCTGGGCGATCTCGTTCATGAAGGCGATGTTGATATCGCGCTGCGCGTTTTCGATGACTTTGGCCGCTTCTGCTGCCTTGATCGAAGCTGCCCGGAACACTCCGCCGCTGGTGATCGCGCCGTATAGCGCAGCAACCCGCTCCAGCACTTCGGGGGTCTGGCCGGCAACAACCTTGGTAATCTTGTCGATCGTGTGTTCGCGATCCCCAGGGTTGATCCGCTCGGGGCTGTAGCCAAGGAAGAAATCCTCGCCGCATTTCAGGCCAGAGCCCGCCTCGAGCAAGGCTGCGCAGATCTCTTCGGTCACGCCGGGATAGACCGTGCTTTCATAGACCACCACCGGAACGCGGCCCTCGGCGACGGCTGCCGGGAGCATCGCCGCAATGGTCCGCGATGCTGCCTCGATGATCCGCAGGTCCGGGCGGTTGGCGCCGTCGATCGGGGTTGGCACGGTAACGATGTAGAAGTCGGACGGCGGGCAGGCTTGCGGATCATTGCTCAGCGCCAGAGTTGAGGCACTCAGCCGCCCGGCCTCAATCTCGCCGGTCCGGTCATGCCCGGTTTCCAGTTCGGCAATCCGGCGCGGATCGATATCAAGGCCCACGGTGTCGAACTTGCGCGCCAACGCCACCGCCAGCGGCAGCCCCACATAGCCCAACCCGATTACCGTGATGCGGGTGCCGGTGACCGCGTGAATCGCGGCCTTGGCGGCAGATGCCGCGGCAACTTTGGGATACATCGAGGTCAAGCCAGGCCCTTCAATCTGCTGCGGAAGTTCCCGCGTTGCAAATCCCATAGGCGACAGGCTCTTATTTCGTGGTTAACACTCGGCTGGTAGTTGCGAAAAAATGGCTGAACCCAAAACCATCCTCATCATCTTCGGCACCCGTCCCGAAGCGATCAAGCTGTTCCCGGTTGTTGCGGCGCTCAGGGCCGATCCGCGTTTCAAGGTGCGCGTCTGCGTTTCGGCGCAGCATCGCGGCATGCTCGATCAGGTGCTGGAGATCGCCGGGATCGTCCCCGATCACGATCTCGACCTGATGAAGCCCGATCAGACGCTGGACGGCCTCACCGCCGCGCTGCTGACCGGTCTTGGCCGCGTGATGGATCTGGAACAACCGGCCCGCGTCATCGTGCAAGGCGATACCGCCACCGCCATGTGCGGGGCGCTCGCCGCCTATTACCGCAAAATACCGGTCGATCATGTCGAGGCGGGCTTGCGCTCTGGCGATATTTACCAACCCTGGCCCGAGGAAGTGAACCGCAAGATCATCGGCACCATCGCCAGCCTGCACTTCGCCCCTACCGAAGTCTCGGCCGCCGCCCTGATCGCCGAAAATGTCAATCCGGCGCGGGTCCATGTCACCGGCAACACAGTGATCGACGCGCTCCACTGGGTCACTGCCCGGATTGCAGCCGAGCCGACGCTGGCAGGCGGTCTTGCCGAACTTGAGGCGCGCTTCAAGGGCAAACGGATCATCGGCGTCACCAGCCATCGCCGCGAGAATTTCGGCGGGGGACTGGAGAACATCGCCGAGGCGATCCGGCGGATCGCGGCGCGTGATGACGTTGCGATCATCTTCCCGGTTCACCCCAACCCCAATGTTCGCGCCGTGATGGACCGGGCGCTGGCCGGCCTTGGCAACGTTGCGATGATAGAGCCGCTCGATTACCCGCACTTCGCCCACCTGCTCAGCCTCGCCGAGATCATGCTGACCGACAGCGGCGGCGTTCAGGAAGAAGCCCCGGCGCTCGGCAAGCCGGTGCTCGTCATGCGCGAGACCACCGAACGCCCCGAAGGCGTGACCGCCGGGACCGCCAGACTGGTCGGCACCGATGCCGACAACATCGTTACCGAAATTTTCACTCTGCTCGACGATAAGGCTGCCTACGAAGCCATGGCACGCGCTCACAACCCGTTCGGGGATGGGCAGACCGCGCGCCGGATTGTGGAGCTGCTTGGGAATGAAATCGGACGTTAAACCAGATGTTTGCGTGGTTGGCCTGGGCTATATCGGCCTGCCGACCGCCGCCATTGTCGCCCGTTCGGGCTGCAAGGTGCTGGGCGTCGATGTTTCGGAAAGCGTCGTCGAGACAATCAATCGCGGCGAAATCCACATCGAGGAAGTCGATCTTGATGGGCTGGTTCAGGGCGTGGTCGCGCGCGGGCTGCTGTCCGCCTCGACCACAATGGCCCCGGCGGATGTGTTCATCATCGCCGTACCGACCCCGTTCGGCAAAGACCACGCGCCGGACATTTCCTATGTCCTGGCAGCAGCCCGCGCGGTCGCGCCGGTACTCAAGCCCGGTGACTGCGTGATCCTTGAATCAACCTCACCGGTCGGCACGACCGAGGCGATGCGCGATATGATCGCCGAAATGCGACCCGATCTCAAATGTCCCCAATCTCCGGGGCAAATGGGCATGACCAATGACACTCCCGATATTTCGATTTCCTATTGCCCCGAGCGGGTGCTGCCAGGCCGGATCCTCGAGGAACTGACCAATAACGACCGCTCGATCGGCGGGATCACCCCGCGCTGCGCCCGCAAGGCCCTCGCTTTCTACAAGCGCTTCGTGCGCGGCGCCTGCATCACCACCGACGCCCGCTCGGCCGAAATGACCAAGCTGGTCGAAAACGCCTACCGCGACGTCAACATCGCCTTTGCCAACGAACTGTCGATCGTCGCCGACACGATGGGCCTCGATGTGTGGGAGGTAATCCGCCTCGCCAATCGTCACCCACGCGTCAATATCCTCTCCCCCGGTCCCGGGGTGGGCGGGCACTGTATCGCGGTCGACCCGTGGTTCATCGTCCACGGCGCGCCCGAGGATACCCCGCTGATCCGCACCGCCCGGGGGGTCAACGACGGCAAGATCCGCCACGTCATCGCCCGCGCCGAAAAGCTGATCGAGGAACATCCGGGCGCTACCGTCGCTTGCCTGGGTCTTGCCTTCAAAGCCAACATCGACGATTTCCGCGAGAGCCCGGCGCGGCTGGTCGCGGCCACTCTGGCGCGCAAATTCGGCGCGCGGATCAATCTGGTCGAACCCTATGCGGCTGAGCTGCCCCGCGAGTTTGAAGGCACCGCCGCTACCTTGATCGACCTCGATACCGCACTGGAAACCTGCGACATCCTGATCGTGCTGGTCGATCACGACATCTTCCGCGTGGTTCCGCTGGCCGAACGGGCCAGCAAGCTGGTCTATGACACCCGCGGGATCTGGCTCGATCAGCCCAAGCAGCCGGTCCGCGCGGTCGAGGCGCTGCGACTGGCTGGCTAGACCACCGGGGTGGAAAGCTACTTCCTCATTGCCGGCACGGCGCTGTGCCTGTTCAGCCTGTGGGCGATTGGGCGGCACGACTGGCTGCGGCTGACCCGGCCAAGCCAGCGGGCGCTGGGCGAAGTTACCGGACACCGGTCCAGCTGGGACGACAACAGCAAGACCTATGCCGCCATCTACCGGTTCCGCGATGAAAGCGGTGAGCACGAGGTGATTGACGCGGTCTATCGCCCGGCCCGCCAACCTGAACTCGGCACGATCCGCGAATTGGCCTATCCGCAAGGCCACCCCGAACTGGCCCGCCCGCCGCGGCTGTGGCTGTGGGGCGGGGTTTATCTGCTGCTGCTGGGCCTGCTGGGCATCCTGGTCGCCAAGACGCTCGGAATTCTACCCGATTAGCCTCCCCAAAAACACAGCAACGCCGCCGCACCGGGATATCCCGGAGCGGCGGCGCGGCATTCTGCTTTGGGGGCAGTGCTGCTAGCTGCCGACTACCTGATGCTTGAGCTGCGACATCTCGTCGTGGCCGGCTTTGACCGAGGCCCAGGCCTC
>JANOFJ010000144.1:0-1693 GCA_031413595.1 Novosphingobium sp. | reverse complement strand
CGCGATGCGACCGCGCGCTTTGCCGATGAGCAGATCGCGCCGCTGGCGGTTCGGGTCGATGCCGAGGACTGGTTCCCGCGTGAGCTGTGGCCGGCGATGGGCGCGCTGGGGCTGCATGGGATCACCGTGGAAGAGGAATGGGGCGGGCTGGGCCTCGGCTACCTTGAACATGTCATCGCGGTTGAGGAAGTCAGCCGTGCCTCGGCCTCGGTCGGGCTGTCTTACGGCGCGCATTCCAACCTCTGCGTCAACCAGATCCGCCGCTGGGGAACCGACGAGCAGAAGGCGAAATACCTCCCCGGATTGATCAGCGGCGAACACGTCGGCAGCCTGGCGATGTCGGAAGCAGGCGCTGGCTCAGACGTCGTCTCAATGAAGCTCAAGGCCGAGGCGGTGCAGGGCGGCTATGTGCTGAACGGCACCAAGTTCTGGATCACCAATGCGACCTATGCCGATACTTTGGTGGTCTATGCCAAGACCGGAGATGGCAGCCGCGGGATCACCGCCTTCCTGATCGAAAAGGACATGGATGGCTTCTCGATCGGCCAGAAGATCGACAAGATGGGGATGCGCGGCAGCCCCACGGCAGAGCTGGTGTTCGATGATTGCCATGTGCCCGAAGAGAATATCATGGGGCCGTTGCATGGCGGTGTGGGCGTGCTGATGTCGGGGCTTGATTATGAGCGGGTGGTTCTCTCGGGCCTGCAACTTGGCATCATGCAGGCCTGCCTCGATACGGTCATTCCGTACCTGCGTGAGCGCAAGCAGTTCGGCAAACCGATCGGCGCGTTCCAGCTGATGCAGGCCAAGGTGGCGGATATGTATGTCGCGCTGCAATCGGCGCGGGCCTACGTCTATGCGGTAGCGCGGGCGTGTGATGCGGGGCAAACCACTCGGTTTGACGCGGCGGGCGCGATCCTGCTGGCATCTGAGAACGCCTTTCGCGTTTCGGGTGAGGCGGTGCAGGCGCTGGGCGGGGCGGGTTACACCAAGGACTGGCCCGTCGAACGTTACCTGAGGGACGCCAAGCTGCTCGATATCGGCGCCGGGACCAACGAAATCCGCCGGATGTTGATCGGGCGCGAATTGATCGGCGCGGCGGGGTAGACATGGACAAGCGCCATCTCCTTCGAACCGCGCTAACCGGGTCTGCCTCGAGTGAACCTGTGCCCCCGGTTGCCAAAAGTGTAGTCGGCCTCGCTCGATCCACCCTTTCCAAGCAATGGCCCTTGAATGGTCTGCGCCACCCACCTGAAGGACACACGAATGGCTGGTACATCTGGGCAGGTGAAGACTATTCAGAACGCGAAGATTTTTTCGAGCCGGTTTGCTGGGAACATCTGGCTGAGATAAGGCCGGATGTTCTTGAATTTCTCGCCCTTCCTCCCGGCTGGCGTTTCCTGACAGGCGAGAACCACCGGGACGTCTGGTACGATGAAAAACTGCTCAATATGGAATCCAAGGCATGAGCGCCCCTGTCCTCTCCACCACACTCAACCCCGACAGCCCCGAAGCGCAGGCGCGCGCTGCACATAACCGCGCGCTGGCGCTGGAACTCCGCGCCAAGGTGGCCGAGGCGGCGCTGGGCGGGAACGCGAAATCGCGTGAGCGCCACACCGCGCGCGGCAAACTCCTGCCAAGGGAACGCGTCGAACGTTTGCTCGATCCCGGCTCGCCCTTGCTCGAACTGGGG
>JANOFJ010000143.1:0-7936 GCA_031413595.1 Novosphingobium sp. | reverse complement strand
CCGGAGTTCCCATGCAAACGGCAATTCAAGAAGAAACCCCCGAAGACATGCGAGGCAAAGTGTTTGGCTTACAGAACAACGCTATTAACATCGCTCTCAGCCTGCCTCTAGTCCTGGCAGGGCTAGCAGAAACTTGGTTTGGGCTGCAAGCCGTATTCTTAGGTTTAGCGGCTCTGGCAATGGCAGGTGGCATTTTAACTCGGACAATTTCTCCGACTCAACCTGATGAAGCAACGCCATAACCGTCTAAGATCCTTAATATTAGATTCTTATTTCTCAAAAGATTACTTAGCGATTAACTTGAATGCATATTGCTTGGCTTGGAAAGAAGTCCCCATTTTGTGGCAATGTTACTTACGGTCGAGAAGTTACGAATTCACTATTAGATCGGGGTCATCAGGTAAGCTTTGTCCACTTTGCCCCTGAAGACACGCCGCTTGAGCCTCGTTCAGAATGGCAGGAAGTTCCTATTCCCTTTCTCTACAAATCTCAGATCTATACCATCCCTTCGCTCAAATCGAGCAAAGTCCTGACCCAGGCGCTTAAACAACTCAGACCCGACGTTGTTCATGCTTCTCTAACTCTCTCTCCTCTAGATTTTTTGCTGCCAGAAATTTGTGCAGAACTCGGCTTACCCCTAGTCGCAACCTTTCATCCTCCGTTTGACCACAAGCGCCGCAACTTTACATCACGGATATCATCAACGGCGATTATTCGATCAAATGGCTGGAGGACTGGCTGGCAAAGCGGGTGGGGTGAGAAACCTACCGGAACAGCCAAGGGGTATTGCGAAATTGGTCGTCGGCGTATTCCTGATTAAAGGGCGGGGACAATTTCATTCCCCTTCGCACAGCGACGCCATCCACATATGAGCAGACAATCCGATCTTCATTCCCACGAGTAACACTGCGTTGCTTTGTATCCATTGCAAACCGATCGACCAACTCACTGTAGGCGCTAACCTTTCTCGAGCATATTTCCGATGCAATTGTAGATTCAATACACAATCGCAGAAATTTTGCTTCAAAGCGCGAGAGGTCCTTCGTCATCTTCTCAGTAATTCCAGCGATATAGCCCTCATCTTGCGCTTCGCCTCGCCATCGGTGGAGCGCGTAGTAACCATCGTAATCAGTCCATCGATCAGACAGTAGCTCTTCACTCGACTTCATGTTGCCTCCGGGGAAAACTGCTTCCGGATTGTAACCACACTCTCTTCCATCTGGCGTGGGTAAGGCGACCAAAAACACATGTCGCGCGGGCAGTTTTGCACGGTATGCTCTCACGAGCTTGGCAATCTCCATATCTTTCTCGAAAATAAACGGTTTCTCTCGTCGTGAGGGCACCGCCGCAATAACCACTGCAATCAGCAGCGGCCCGACGAGGGCTCCGACCAGAAACACGGCTCCAACTCTTAGGAATTGGGACATCTCTACTCCAGCGGCACCCCAGGCAGCTGCTTCGCCGTCCGGATCGTCAAACTCGTCTTCACGCTCGCCACATTGGGCGCAGGCGTCAGCTTCGAGGTCAAAAACTCCTGAAAGCTCTGCAGATCCTTGCTCACCACCTTGAGGATGAAATCGATCTCACCGTTGAGCATGTGGCATTCGCGTACTTCGGGCAGATCCTTCATGTGATCTTCGAACTGGCGGAGCGAATCTTCGGCCTGGCTCTTGAGGCTGACCAGCGCGAACACGGTGATCGCGAAGCCCAGCTTCGAGGCATCCAGCTCGGCGTGATAACCCTTGATTACGCCCGATTCTTCAAGTCCCCGGACCCGGCGCAGGCAGGGCGGCGCGGTGAGGCCGACGCGGTTGGCCAGCTCAACGTTGGTGACGCGGCCTTCATTCTGCAATTCGGACAGCAGACGCCTATCAATCTGGTCAAGATTCGCCATAATGCCCCAACTTCCGCAGCCTAACAACGCCGCACAATGCCCGGTTGCCGCAATATTCACAACTAACGGTGACCGCCAGCGATAATTTTATTATTCTCCCCAGCAATCGTCCCGCTTTGCAACGCAGCAATCAGCCCCGCTTCCGTTGCGCAGGCGACATGCTAAGCGGCATGCTCATCCAACTGAACCAGGGCAGCGCAGAGCGACAATGCAGTTTGACGATCGTCTTGCCACCGTGCTGCGCTTTCGCGCTGACGGCGAAGCGACGTCGCGAATCCAGCTCCGCCAGTTGTTCGATCTGCTCGGGACTTTGCCCAGCGAAGCGCGCGGACCGCTGATCGATGCGGGGTTCGACCGGCTGGCCGAGCTTGCGCCCACCATCCTCGCTGCTGATCGCGCCCGCATGCTGAGCGAGCTGGGTCTGCGGCTGCGCTCACCCCGGCTGGTCGCGGCATTGGCAGCGGCTGAGCCACAAGTAGCCGGCGCCGCGATTGCCAAGGCTGAGCTGTCCGAAGAGCAATGGCTTGACCTGATCCCTGCCCTGCCGGTCCCGGCGCGTGGCTTTGTCCGCCAGCGCCGCGATCTTGGCCCACTGGTCGCCCGGCAGCTCGACCGGCTGGGAATTCACGATCGCGGCCTGCCAGCGGGCGAACACATCGCCATTGAAGCCGAAATACTCGCGCCTGCGCCGCCACCCGCTGCCGGGGAACAGCCCGAAGGGATCGGCGCGATTGTGCGGCGGATCGAAGCCTACCGGCGCGCGCGCGAAGTGATCGACGCACCGCGGCCCGGCGATGCCCCGCGCCTGCCGCTGGGCGAAGACCATGTCCTGCATGTTCCCGCAGAAGTCCGCGCCTTCGATTTTTCTACCGATGCTGCCGGGCGAATCATCTGGGCCGATCCGGGCGTTGCACCAATGGCGGTCGGGCTGACCCTGTCAGGGCGCGATTCCGCCAATCCGGCGCAGGTCGAGGTGGCGCTGGCAGAAGCCTTGCGCCGCCGGCAGCCAATCCGCGCCGGACGGCTTATGATCATTGGCGCGCCTGCGCTTGCCGGCCAGTGGCAGGTTGAGGCAACGCCCTGGTTTGAGCCGATCGGCGGGCGGTTTGCCGGCTATCGCGGTCGGATGCGGAGACCAGCCGCGCTGCCCGCCGAAGCGAAGTCCACAACCCCTGATTCGGCTTCGGACCGGGTCCGCCAGTTGCTGCATGAACTGCGCACGCCAGTAAATGCGATCCAGGGCTTTGCCGAGATTATCCAGCAACAGCTGTTCGGTCCGACTCCGCATGAATATCGCGCACTGGCTGCAACGATTGCCGGGGACGCGGCACGGATGCTGGCCGCGTTCGAGGAACTTGAGCGGCTCGCCCGGCTGGGCAGCGGGGCGCTTGAGCTGGAGCAGGGAACTTGCGATTTCGCTGCGATTGTTACGGCCACGATCGAACAGCTTATCCCGCACACTGGCCCGCGCGGCAGCGGCTTTTCGGCCCGGATTGACCAGTCGCCGCTTCATGCGCCGCTCGCCGAGATCGAGGCGGAACGGATCGTCTGGCGGTTGCTGGCAACATTGGCCGGAGCAGCAGCGCCCGGCGAGCTTCTCAAACTCAGACTGCGCCCCCGCGGCGAAGAGCTGCGCCTGACCATTTCGCTGCCCGCCTCGCTCGCCAAGCGGGATGATCAGGCGCTCTTTCACGCCACCGTCGGCGCGGTGCCACAAGCAATCGCGGCAGGCGTATTCGGGGTTGGCTTTGCCTTGCGGCTGGCAGCGGCCGAAGCCAAATCGGCGGGCGGCACGCTGATTCGCAAGTCAGACCGGTTGCAACTGGTGCTACCGGGCTTGACCGGGACCGCTGCGGACCATAGCCAAGGAGCAAGCGACGGAGCGGCTTGAACGGCAGCCTCGGATCGCAGCAACAGGGGCTTATCGTTGGTGGCGGACAACCGCATTACGGATTTACCGCAGAACCGCGATCTGGTGCGCTTCAAACCAGACTTCGGGCAGCGATTTGTGCTGACAGTCGATACTGAAGAGGAATTCGACTGGGGCAAGCCGCTGAATCGGGCCGATCACAGCATCCACACTATTCCCCGGCTGGCCAAGTTTCAGCAGTTTTGTGAAAGCTTCGGCGTCGTCCCGATCTATCTGGTCGATTACCCGATCGCGACCTCGCCGATGGCGGCCGAAATTCTCAGCGCGCCAATTGCCGCTGGACGGGCCGAAATCGGCGTCCAGCTCCATCCCTGGGTCAGCCCGCCGCATGATGAGGATGTCACCGAGTTCAACAGCTTTGTCGGCAATCTGACACCCGGACTAGAGCGCGAAAAGTTTCTGCGCCTGCGCGATGCGATCTCGCAGAATTTCGGCGTGGCCCCGCTGATCTATCGCGCCGGACGCTATGGCGTCGGCCCCAATACCGCCCAGATCTTGAGCGAAGGCGGCATCGCTATCGATACGTCGGTGCGGGCAAGATTTGATTACAGTTCCACCGGCGGCCCCAATTTTCGCGACCTTCCGGTCGTCCCCTATTGGGTTGATCGTCCCGGCGGCCTGATGGAGGTGCCGCTCACGACCGTCTATTGGGGGATGCTTCGCCGCCAAGGCCCGTGGCTCTATCCGATGATGTGGCGGACTCCCCGTCTGCGCGGCGCCCTATCGCGAATCGCCATGCTCGAGCGAATTCCCCTCACCCCCGAGGGTGTTACCCTGGAAGAAGCGATCCGCGGCATTGATATGGCACTGGACGACAATCTGCCGCTGCTGGTCTTTTCATTCCACAGCCCCAGTCTCGCGCCCGGCTACACCCCCTATGTGCGCAGCGAGGAAGACCTTGATGATTTCTACGACTGGTGGCGCGGCGTTTTCGCCTATCTGGCGCAGCGCCAGGTCAGCCCAAGTTCGATAAAGAACATAATGGAGTCGGTGGAGCTTGCCACAAAGCATCCCGCGGGCTAACGCGCGCCCCGTCGGGCTTGATTGTACCGGTGTTGGGGCCTGTAGCTCAGTTGGTTAGAGCTGGCTGCTCATAACGGCTAGGTCGCAGGTTCGAGTCCTGCCGGGCCCACCATCGCCTTTCGGGCGCAGTTCGGGGCCGGGAAAAATGTCGGGGAGTAGCGCAGCCTGGTAGCGCATCTGCTTTGGGAGCAGAGGGTCGTAGGTTCGAATCCTATCTCCCCGACCATTTTTAAACCACAGCTACCCCGGGCCATACCGCTCTGCCCGGGCGTCACGGTCAGGCCTTAGCTTCCGTTCATTGGCCCCGCCTCGTTGGCGACAATCGCCAGCACTGCGGTCCACGCATCGACATTCTGCTGGAGCTGTACCGGATCGATCTTGTCGAGCGTATCCTCAGGCGTGTGGTGCAGATCGAAATACCGGGTACCGTCCGGATCGAGGTCGACCACGGCAAGCTTTTGCTTGGCAATGATCGGCTCAACGTCGGTGCCGCCATTGGCCTTGTCGGTGCCTCGGACAATACCCATCGGGGCCAGCGCTGCGGTTATCCGATTGGCCAGCTCCGTGTTGAGCGCCGCGAAATCAAACCTTACCCGCCACGCTTGATCAGCTCCGAAATCGCTCTCCATCGCCAAAGCATGAGGCTCTGCCGCATGGGCCTTTGCATAGGCTTCCCCGCCAAAACCGCCGATCTCTTCGCTGCCGGCCCACAGCACGCGGATTGTGCGCAGCGGCTTGCCGCCCGCTTGCACCTTGAGCGCCGCCGCCGTGATAATCGCGCAGCCTGCCCCATCGTCAATCGCTCCTGTCGCCAGATCCCAGCTATCCAGATGACACGCCAGCAGGATTGGCGGGAGCGAGGGATCGCGGCCAGGCAGTTCGGCCACGACATTTCCCGACGGCAAGTTCGCTTGCGGATAACCAGTCAGCTTCAGGGCGAAGCGCATCGGCTTGCCGCGCGCCGCGACGCGGGCGATGAGATTGGCATCAAGATTGGAAACCGCACCCGCCGGGATCGGCTTGACCCCTGCTGCAAAGCCGGTTCCGCCTGTGTGCGGATTACGGTGACTATCGGTGCCGGCCGAGCGGATCACCGCTGCAATGGCGCCCTTGCTTGAGGCGATGCTTGGCCCCTGCCGGCGGGCATTACCAAACGGACCGTAACTTGAGCCATCCTGCGTGGCCCGCATGGCATGATCAATGAACGCGATCTTGCCATCCAGCGACCCTGCCGGCGCCGCCTTGAGAGCATCGAGGGACGGGAAATAGACGACATCGGCGGTGAGGCCCCCAGCCGGCGTCGGGACGCTGTACCCCAGCGCGGTAATCGCCAGATGCTGCGGATAGGGCGCGACCATCCGCGCCGTTTCTTCCCCGCGCACCCAGCCGTTAACGGTGAAGGGTTCGGTTCGGATATTGCCGAAGCCCAGTGCCTTGAGCCGCGCCGCCGCCCATTCCCGCGCAGCCGCTTCGCGGTCCGATCCGGCAAGCCGCGGCCCGATTTCGGTGGTGAGATCGGCGACGATCTCCCACGCAGTGCCCGATCCTTGCGGCGGAGCAGCGAAGGCAGGACCGGCAGCGGTGAGGAGGAGCGAGAGCGAAAGCGCCGAGAGTAGATGGTCCATGGCGGCAAGGTTAGGCGGCGCAAATGTTGTTGCCAAGCCGTCAGGCCGACTAATCCGCTGAACTAACTGTAACCTTGGACGATACCGCCATCGACCTGGATCGCAGCGCCGGTCACATAATTGGCCGCTTCGGACGCAAGAAAGACGACCATGTTGGCGATTTCTTCCGCCTCACCAATGCGGCGGAGCGGGATTTGCAAAGCCATTGCGGCGGAAATTTCTTCGACGCTCTTGCCGCTTTCTGCCGACTGTTTGTCGACCAGGGTTTTCACGCGCCCGGTTCGAGTCAAGCCCGGGCAGACGGTGTTGACGGTGACATTGTCCGGGCCAATTTGGCTCGCCAACGTCTTCGACCAGCCGAGCACTGCCATGCGAACCGAATTCGACAGCGAAAGCCCAGGGACCGGCTGCTTAACACCGACGGATGAGATGTTGATGATCCGGCCCCAGCGCTGCGCCCGCATATGCGGCAAGACGGCGCGCGTGGCGCGGACGGCGGACAACAACGTCAGCTCGATCGCCTGTTGCCAATCATCGTCCGACAGCGCGTCATAGGACCCCGGCGGCGGCCCGCCCGCATTGTTGATCAACACATCGATAGCACCGGCAGCCGCGATGATCCGGTCAATATCGGCCGGAACGCTGACGTCGGCCTGGATCGCGGTGCAACCCGGCATCAGCGCCGCAGCGGCATCCAGTGCGGCCTTTCCGCGCGCCGCAATGGTCACGTGAGCGCCCTCAGCGTGGAACCCCAGCGCGGAGGCAAGGCCGATCCCCTGACTTCCCGCCATCACCAAGACATTCTTGCCCGCCAATCCTAGTTCCATGGTGTTCCGATCAAATAGTTTGCGCGTATTTGCTCGCTCGACCAAAATTTGCGCTGCCGAGCGTAGAGCACGCTCAGCACTTTGTTGCCGGTGCACCAGCGCGTCAACCCTCCCGCAGGCTCCGCTTGCGGCCAAACTCCCCACCGGGTAGAGGCGGCCCAAATTTCAAGCACTCCCTGTTCCCGTAAGGATTCCGATGGCCGCCCAATATGCCTACGTCATGAAGAACATGACGAAGACCTTCCCCGGTGCCGCAAAGCCGATATTGAACGATATCAGCCTGCAGTTCTATCAAGGTGCCAAGATTGGTATCGTCGGCCCGAACGGCGCGGGTAAATCGACGCTGATGAAGATCATGGCCGGGATCGACACCGAATTTACCGGCGAAGCCTGGCCGGGTGAGTATATCACGGTGGGTTATCTGGCGCAGGAACCACAGCTGGATAACACCAAGACGGTGCTTGAAAACGTCAAGGACGGCGCCCGCGAAACTGCCGATCTGGTCACGCGCTTCGATGAAATCAGCATGATCATGGCCGATCCCCCGGAAGACGCCGATTTCGACGCGCTGATGGAAGAGATGGGCACACTGCAGGAAAAGATCGATGCGGTGGACGGCTGGACCCTCGACAATCAG
>JANOFJ010000142.1:0-9387 GCA_031413595.1 Novosphingobium sp. | reverse complement strand
TTACCGCACCCTTGGCAATCCGCTCCTTGAGGAGGTTGCCATAAACTGAAGGGTGGCGCGGCATGAACGGAGCGCCAAAGCAGGTGGAGAATGTCGCTTCCGGCTCGGTCACGCCGATTTCGGTGCCGGCAACCCGCGCTGTGTAGCCCGAGAGGAAGTGATACATCGCCTGATCGGGCGTCAGCCGCGCGATCGGGGGCAGCACGCCAAAGGCATCGGCGGTCAGCATGATGATGTTGGCCGGAACCGGGCCGAGATTGTCGGCGCTAGCGTTGGGAATGAAGTCGATCGGATAGGAACCGCGGCTGTTTTCGGCGAGCGAATTGTCATCGAAATCAAGCGTCCGGGTGACGGGATCAATCACCACGTTTTCCAGGATCGTTCCGAAGCGCTTGGTGGTAGCGAAGATTTCGGGCTCTGCCTCAGCCGAGAGGCGGATCATTTTGGCATAACAGCCACCTTCGAAATTGAACACCGCGCTATCCGACCAGCCATGCTCGTCATCACCGATCAGCGTCCGGCTCGCATCGGCGGAAAGCGTGGTCTTGCCCGTGCCCGAAAGGCCGAAGAACACCGCAGTCTTGCCGTCGGCTCCAATGTTGGCCGAGCAATGCATCGGCATGACACCCTTGACGGGAAGCAGGTAGTTGAGGATCCCGAACACGCTCTTCTTCATTTCGCCGGCATAGGACGTCCCGCCGATCAGGATCAGCTTCTCAGTGAAATTAACCGCGACCACGGTTTCGCTGCGGCTGCCGTGGCGCGCCGGATCGGCGCGGAAGCTGGGCAAATCAATGATGGTATATTCCGGCACAAAGGCTTCAAGCTCCGCCTCGCTCGGGCGAACCAGCAACGTGCGGACGAACAGATTGTGCCACGCCAACTCGTTGATCACGCGCACGGTGACGCGATGTTCCGGCTGCGAACCACCGAACAAGTCAGCAACGTAGAGCGTTTCCTTCGCGCCCAGGGCAGCGAGAAAATCGGCTTTGAGCGCAGCAAAATTTTCCGGCGTCATCGAGGCATTCGTATTGCCCCACCATACGGTGCTTTCTGTTTCGGCATCACGGACGATGAACTTGTCCTTGGCCGAACGTCCGGTGTGCTTGCCGGTTTCCACGACCAGCGGACCGTCAGCGGCAAGCATACCCTCGCCATTGCGCAAGGCATGCTCAACCAGCGGCGCTGTGCCGAGATTGGCATGGATCGTCGCCGGAGTCGAAATGCCCTGGCGGTCAAGCGGGTAGGAAAGCGCACCGGTCAAAGTTATCTCCGTGATCGATATAGGGCGGCACGGCTGCACCACCCCGGCTCTGCATACGAATGCAAGCGTTCGAGAAGCGCGCATAGTCGAAGGGCGCGGCTGCGTCAAACTCACCTGCGAACAATACAATGCACTTTTTAATCAATCGTTTAGATATTGAAATCGCTGCATGATTGTCAGTTTCAGCACAAGGGGCTAACTCCTTGTTCCCACGCAACAGTTGCAGACCGGCAGCAGTGTAATTGGCAGCAACGTATATGGCCGATCCGGCGCGACCTACCCCCGCCCACCCCCAGACGATTGCGCTGGTCGATGATGATCGCAATATTCTGACCTCGGTTTCGATCGGTTTGCAGGCCGAGGGATTCGCCACCAGGCTTTATACCGACGGACCGACTGCGCTTAAAGCTCTGCTCGAAAATCCCCCGGATCTGGCGATTTTCGACATAAAGATGCCGCGGATGGACGGGCTGGAATTGCTTGAGCGGCTGCGTGAAAAATCAGCCCTTCCGGTAATTTTCCTGACCTCGAAGGACGAAGAACGTGACGAGGCGCTCGGCCTGGCCATGGGGGCCGATGACTATATCGCCAAGCCGTTCAGCCTGCGGCTGCTGGTGGCCCGGATCCGCGCGATCCTGCGCCGCAGCGAGCTGGTCCGAAGCATCGACGAGGAACAATCGGCGGATAGCGATCAACCCCAACCGATTCGCCGTGGCCGGCTGGTAATGGATCCGCCGCGCCATCAGGTCAGCTGGGATGATCGCCCGGTGGCGCTCACCGTTACCGAATTTCTCTTGCTTGAGGCGCTCGCCAGCCGGCCCGGGGTCATCAAAAGCCGCAACCAACTGATGGATGCGGCATATAGCGACGATGTCTTCGTCGATGACCGCACGATTGATAGCCACATCAAACGGCTGCGGCGCAAGTTCCGCAGAGTTGACCCCAATTTCGCCGCGATAGAGACGCTGTATGGCGCCGGATATTCTTTTGCCGAGGTTTGAACCCGTCAATCCGCGCGGCCCCGCCCGGCTGTTCTGGACGCGGCGGACGTCGCTCACAGCGCGCATCCTGGCGGTCAATATCATCGCTTTGGGTCTGATGGCGGGCAGCCTGTTCTATCTCGACAGCTATCGCAATCAACTGTTGGAAGAGCGCTTCAAGCTGGCCCGCAGCGAAGCGGAGATCACCGCCGATGCGCTGTTAGAAACTCCTGCGCGCCAGCGCGATGCGCTGCTCGCTCGGATCGGCAGCGAGCAGCACCTGCGGCTGCGGCTCTATGCTGGGCGCGGAAACCTGATTGCCGACAGTTTCGCCATCACCAAACCTTCGTTCCGCTTCATCGATCCTGCGACCGAACCCTGGTATCAGGAGGCCGCGCGAATACTCGACCGCGGAATGAACTTTGTGCTCGGGAGCCCCGCGATTCCGATTTACCGCGATCCGCTTCCCGACACGATTGCTGACTGGCCCGAGCTGGCCGAAGCCAAAAATTCCGGCCTGTCTGTTGTGGTCCAGCGGTCAGCGCCCGATCAGACCCCGGTCATCAACGCAGCCACGCCGGTTGGCGTGCGGGGCGAGCTTTTGCTTTCGACTCGTAATGCACCCGACATCACCCAAAGCGTGCGCGATGCCCGTCAGACATTGGCGATCGTGCTTGCAATTACACTGCTGATCTCCATCCAACTTTCGCTGTTTCTGGCTCGCACCATCGTCCAGCCATTACGGATGTTGGTTCGCGCAGCCGTGCGTGTTCGACTTGGGCGCGATCGGGAAGTGGTAGTTCCCCGCCTGCCCGAACGACGCGACGAAATCGGCATGCTGGCCCGCGCCGTTTCGGATATGACTACCGCACTGCGCCACCGGATCGATGCGGTCGAAAGTTTTGCTGCCGATGTTGCGCATGAAATCAAGAACCCGCTGGCCTCGCTGCGCAGTGCGTTGGAATCACTTGAAAAAGTGGGGGAAGGCGATCTGCGGCGACAATTGACTGCGATCGCCGTGCACGATGTGCAGCGGATCGATCGGCTGGTTACCGAGATTGCCGATGCCAGCCGGATCGATGCGGAGCTGAGCCGGACCGAATTCATGCAGTTCGATCTGGTTACCATGACCCGGGCAATTATCGCGACGCGCGAGGCGCGCGGGGTCAACCGTGATTGCCGTGTATCGGTCCAGCTGCGCGGGCCCGGCCCTTGGATGGTCGGCGGCGATCCGGCGCGGCTGGAGCGGGTGCTTGAGAACCTGCTCGACAACGCGATATCATTCTCACCTGCTGGCGGCGCGGTGCGGGTCGCGGTTGAACGACACTTTGACCGGATTGAGCTGGCGGTGATCGATGATGGCCCGGGCATTCCCGCTACCGAGCGCGAAAAAGTGTTCGAGCGGTTCCACTCGCTCCGCCCCGCTGACGAGGCATTTGGAAGCCACAGCGGCCTCGGGCTTGCGATCGCACGGTCGATTGTCGAAGCGCATGATGGCAGTCTGACAGCAACCGATCGGCCGGACGGCAAACCGGGGGCGCGGCTCGTGGTGACCTTGCCGGACTCGGAACGCCGGCAATGAGCCGGCTTCATCAAGCTACCTGTGTCGCGATCGGCGGGCGCGCGGTGCTGATCGAGGGTCCGCCGGGTAGCGGTAAGTCGAGCCTTGCGCTGGCGCTGATTGATCGCGGTGCCGTGCTAGTGGGCGATGACGGGGTGACACTCGATCTAAGCCCCGATGCCGCATTTGAGCAACGGCTGCTCGCCTCACCCCCGCCCAATATCGCGGGGCTGCTGGAGGTTCGCAATGTCGGCCTGCTCCGCCTTGAAACAGCCGAGCAGGTTCCTGTCGCGCTGGTCTTGCGGCTTGACCGCGATGCGCCGCGGTTTATCGAAACGAGCGAGAAGGCTGAGCTGCGTGGAATGACAATCCCCCTTGTCCGCCTGTGGCCGGATAGTCCCGCGCTTCATTTGCGCGCCGAGGCTGCGCTCAGAGAGTATGGTCTTGGCTAAGCACTCGCCCCGCAACGGCACAGCAGGCCCGTCCCCGTGGACTTTCCAGCGCGTCTCGCCCAAAGATGTGCGCCATGCCGTCCAAGTCTCCCGCTAAATCCGCGCCACTCGTCAAGCAGCGTGTGCTGCTCGTCACCGGACTGCTCGGTGCGGGAAAATCGACCGCGCTTAAAGTGCTGGAAGACTTGGGCTGGGAAACCATCGACAATTTCCCAATCCGCCTGCTCGACCGACTGATCGACAGCCCAGACGCCGCTGCCTCGGAAACTCGCGCGCCACTGGCAATCGGGTTCGATTCGCGCACCCGTGGGTTTGATCCGGCCAAGGTGATCGAACGGGTCAAGAAGCTGAGCACCCGGGCCGACCTTGAATTGACCACCCTGTTCCTCGATTGTTCGGGCAAGGAGCTTGAGCGACGCTACAATGAAACGCGCCGCCGTCATCCCCTAGCGCAGGATCTCCCGGCCTCGAGCGGGATTGCGGCCGAGCGTGAGTTAATGGAGCCACTGCGGCGCTGGGCGGACTTGGTGATGACCACCACCAGCTTTACCGCCAATGATCTTCAACAAGCGGTGCGCGAGCAATTCCAGTCAAAATCGGACCATCCGATGACGATCACCGTCACCAGCTTCGGCTTTTCGCGCGGGATGCCGCCACTTGCGGATCTGCTGTTTGATATGAGGTTCCTCGATAACCCGCACTGGGATGCTGAATTGCGACCAAAGACCGGACAAGACGCAGCGGTTGCTGCCCACATCCGCAATGATCCGGCTTTTGAGGAAGCATACACCCGGATCCGTGACCTGCTGCTGATGCTGCTTCCCCGCTATCAGGCGCAGGGCAAGGCTTATGTAAACATCGCCTTTGGGTGTACCGGCGGGAGGCACCGGTCGGTGTTCACTGCCGAACAGATTGCGGGCGCTTTGCGCAATGCGAACTATGCGCCATCGCTGCTGCACCGCAATCTTGCGTCACGGGCTGCCGATCTAGTCGAAGGAAAACCCAAATCGACAAAAGGAAAGCATTGACCATGGCCGCAGACGGTTCCATTGGCCTGCGCCACTTTGCGGCGGGATTCGCTGAACCAAAGTTTCGGAGCATCAGCCCAAAATGATCGGTTTGATCCTGGTTACGCACGGTAAACTCGCCGAGGAATTCGTGCATGCAATGCAGCACGTCGTCGGCCGACAGGAAGCCGTGGCGACGGTCTGCATCGGCCCCAACGATGATATGGAAGCGCGGCGGCGTGAGATTGCCGACGCGATCAAAGCGGTCGACGCGGGCGAAGGCACGATCATTCTGACCGATCTGTTTGGCGGAACCCCATCCAACCTCGCCATCTCGCTCATGCAAACCGGCCGCGTTGAGGTGATCGCTGGAATTAACCTGCCAATGCTGATCAGGCTGGCGGGCGCGCGCAAGACGATGGATGTGGCGGCAGCCATTCGCGCAGCGCGTGAAGCGGGCCGCAATTACATTACCATCGCTTCAGAGTTCCTGGGGCACGAGGCATGAGCGAAGCGAGCGAAACGGTTGAAATCATCAACAACCGGGGCCTTCATGCCCGCGCCAGTGCCAAGTTCGTCAATGCTGTCGCCAAATTGCCCACTGGGGTGCAGGTGCGTGTCTCCAAAGACGGCGCGGATGCCGCGGGCGGCTCGATCCTGGGGTTGATGATGCTCGGCGCGGCCAAGGGCGATTCGATCCTGATCAAGGTCCACGGCGAGGGTTCCGATCAGGCGCTGGCAAAGCTGGTCGGCTTGATCAGGGACGGCTTCGGCGAGGATTGAGCCCTTGGGCCAGCGCCGCACCATTACTGGATTTTCCAATCCCACTGTCAAATTCATCCGCAGTTTGCGTGACAAGAAATACCGCAAGCAGGAAGGAAAGTTCCTTGCTGAAGGCTTGCGCCTGCTGACCGATGCGCGGGATAGCGGCAAGCTCCCCGAAATGCTGGTGATGGCAACCTCGCGCGAGGCACACCCTTTGCTCGGCGCGCTTGAGGCCGACGTTCTGGCAGCAGGCGGCGAGGTAATCGAGATGGACGAGGGCATCCTCGCCAAGGTCACAGGCAAGGACAATCCGCAGGCAGTCGCCGGGGTCTTCGCCGAATTCGACACCAGCCTTGCCGGGATCAACCGCGATACCGCCAAAATCTGGCTGGTGGCGCAAGCGCTGCGCGATCCGGGCAACCTTGGCACCATGCTGCGCACTGGCGATGCGGTCGGCGCAGGCGGGATGATCCTGCTCGATGATTGCGCTGATCCCTTTTCGGTCGAGGCAGTGCGCGCGAGCATGGGAGCCGTGTTCACCCAGAAGATTGCGCGGGCCAGCTGGGACGAGTTCCTGCCCTGGTTGCGGCAGGCAAGCGGCCAACTGGTCGCGGCCTCACTCCGCGATGCGACCGATTATCGCAGCGCAGCCTATGCGGCGCCCTGTTTCCTGCTGGTCGGCAATGAATCGCGCGGCCTTCCCGCGGACTATGAGGACGCCTGCGATATGCGCGTGACCATCCCGATGAAGGGCCGCGCCGACAGCCTCAATGCGGCGGTTGCTGCGGCGGTGCTGGCTTATGAGGCACTGGCCGCGCTGGATCGCTAGGAGTTCGTTCATTGCCCGATCATCCGGGCACTGGCATCACGCCCCGATGAAAACCAAAGCCCTGCTCCTCGCCCTCCCCATCCTCGCAGCCTGTGCGACGATTGCTGGCGCAAGTCCTGATCTGAGCGGCACCAAATGGTCCTTCACCGCGATCGACGGCGCGCGCCCGGTCTCTGCCAAGGCAAGTTTGAGTTTCGAGACGGACCGGCTTGGCGCAAATATCGGCTGCAATGGTATGGGCGGGGAATGGCGGATGGAACAGGATCGGCTCATCGCCGACCAGTTGATTGGAACCCAGATGTATTGCGAGGGCCTGATGGAGCAAGAGCGCGCGGTTTCAGCGCTGCTTGGCGGCAGGCCCCGCGTGACAATGACGGGCGACCGGTTGGCGCTGCGCTCGGCTAAACATTCAGCCGAATTGCAGCAGGTGAAATAGGCGCTATTCGGCCGCCTCATCATTGGCAGGGTCACCGCCCGGCAGAGCCAGACCTTCTCCATAACGCGGAATTGCCTCTACCAACGGCACATCCTCGATCTCGCGCTTGCCGATGGCGATGCCCTTGTCGCGCAGGCGCCGACCCGAAGTCAGCACGTTGCGTTCAAAGCTGCCAACGAAGTCGTTGTATTTGCGCACCGCCCGGTCCAGCCCTGCACCCACACCCTTGAGGTGTTCGCCTGCGGTCGCCATCCGATCATAGATTTCCGCGCCAAGGCGGCCGATTTCCCCCGCCTCACGCGCGAGCTTATCCTGCGTCCAGACCATCGCCACGGTGCGCGCAATTGCCACCAGATTGGTTGGCGTCGCCAGCAGCACCTTGTTGCGGAAAGCAAAGTCCCACAATTCCGGATCATGCTCCAGCGCCGCAGAGACGAAGTGCTCACCCGGCACGAACATCACGACATAGTCGGGCGCTTCCTCGAACTGGCTCTGGTAACTTTTCGCACCGAGGGTCTGGACATGGTTACGCATAGAGCGCGCGTGGAGATCGAGATGGCGCTTACGCTCACCGTCGTCTTCGGCTTCGAAAGCGGCTTGATAAGCGTTGAGCGAAACCTTGGCGTCAATCACCAGTTTCTTCTGCCCCGGAACATGAACAATCGCATCGGGGCGCAGTCGGCCCTCATCCGTGTCCATCGAATGTTCAAGGTTGAAATCGGTATGCTCGGACAGGCCGCACTGCTCCAGCACGTTTTGCAACGCCCGCTCGCCCCAGCGGCCGCGCGCTTTGGGGGCGTTGGTCAGGGAGTTTCCGAGCCGCTGCGCCTCGCGCTTGACCTCTTCCTGGCCCTTGCGCACTTCCTCGATCACCCCGGCGAGCTGCCCGAAACCGTCGACCCGCTGCTTTTCAAGCGCGGTGATCTGCTCTTCATAGCTTTTTAGTCGCTGCCCCACCGGCTCAAGCAACGCCTTGATCCGCGCCTCGTTTTTTTCTTCAGACTGAGTGAACCGTTCCTGCGCGCGGCTAAGCAAGGCTTCCTGAGCGGCCCCGAGGATCTTTGCGCCGGCCACTTCGAAGGATTGCTTCAAGCTCTCCTGCGCCTCGATCAGGCTGCGCTTCTGCGTATCGAAATTGGCGGCATTAGCCTGCAACGTCGCCAACTCGATCTGGGCATCGCCCAGCTCCTTGATCGCTGTGCGAAAGCGAACATCAGCTTCCTTCGCCCCGCCCTCTTGCTCGGCGAGCCGGATCCGCAGATCGGCTAGCGGCCGCGAGCCGAAAAACCAGCCGAACGCAGCGCCGGCTCCAAGGCCGAGCAGCAGGATGATGACGATGATCAGCGTTGAGTCCATTCCAGCACGCTAACCGGAACGGAGAGGGAACGCCAGCCCTATCAGGCCGCCTTGCGCAGCTTTTCCAGCTTCTTGAGCACCATCTGGCGTTTCAAACGGCTCAGATGGTCAATGAACAGGATCCCCTCAAGGTGATCCATCTCGTGCTGCAGGCAAGTCGCCATCAGCCCGTCCATCGTCTCTTCGTGAACCTTGCCATCGATATCCTGCCAGCGCGCGCGGATTGACGCGGGGCGTTCGACATCGGCGTAGATTTCGGGCACCGACAGGCAGCCCTCGGAATAAACTGCGTGCTCCTCGGAAGGATCAAGAATCTCCGGGTTGATGAAGACGCGCGGGGTAAGCTTTACCGGCTGATGGCTATGGCTGTGGCCGGCGTGGGCGTGGCATTCCTCGGGCTCGGCGTCCATGTCCGGCTCTTGCAGATCAATCACCAGCACCCGCAGCGGCAAGCCGAGTTGCACAGCCGCAAGGCCAATACCGGGCGCTTCATACATCGTCTCGAACATATCGGCGACGAGCGTCTTGAGCTCGTCATCGAATTTGGTGACGGACGCGGAGATCTGCTTGAGGCGCGGATCGGGAACTTCGAGGATTTCACGGTTAGCCATGAGGGGTCAGATAGTTTGCGTTTTGGCAATCGGCAAGGGTAGCCAGGATGCTTCGACAGGCTCAGCATGAGCGGGTCTGGGTGGTTGGGTTCAAAAAACATCCGCTCATCCAGAGCTTGTCGAAGG
>JANOFJ010000141.1:0-8677 GCA_031413595.1 Novosphingobium sp. | reverse complement strand
TTGACCCGGCAACAACCCTGGGGCCGATGGTCAAGGCCTCCGCCGCAGACTTTGTGCGGGGCCAGATCAGTGCTGCGCTGGATGCTGGTGCCAAGGCGCATATCGACCCCGCTACATTTGCAGCCGATGCCGCAGGCACGCCCTATATGGCCCCGCAAGTCCTGACCCGGGTCAGCCATGAGATGGCAGTGATGCGCGATGAGAGCTTTGGTCCAGTGGTCGGGATCATGAAAGTCTCGGATGATGCGGAGGCGATCCGCCTCATGAATGATAGCCCTTATGGCCTGAGCGCGTCGATCTGGAGCGAGGATCCGCAGGCAGCGCAGAGTATCGCCCCCGCGCTTGAAACCGGAACCGTCTTCCTGAACCGCTGCGACTATCTTGATCCCGCACTGGCCTGGACGGGGGTCAAGGACACCGGACGCGGCGCGACCCTCGGCATCCTTGGCTATGAGCATCTGACACGGCCGAAATCCTACCATTTTCGCTTAGATACAAAGGGTTGATATGACTGCTCTGCTCACCGGAAACTGGAACTATCCCACCAAGATCTGGAGCGGACCGGGCCGGATCGGCGATCTGGCCGAGGCCTGCGCACTGGCCGGGATTGCCCACCCGCTGATCGTCACCGACAAGGGGCTGGCCGACAGCAGCATCATCGCGAAGGTTTGCGCCGTCCTGGCCAAGGCTGGCCTACCTTGCGCGGTTTATGCCGAGGTTCAGGGCAATCCCGTGGGCAAGAATGTCGATGATGGCACCGCGATCTACCGCAGCGGCGGCCATGACGGCGTTGTTGCGGTCGGCGGCGGCTCGGGGCTCGACGTTGGCAAGGCGATCGCCTTCATGGCCGGCCAGACCCGGCCGCTGTGGGATTTCGAGGACGTTGGCGACTGGTGGACCCGCGCCGACCCGGACGGGATTGCCCCGGTTATTGCGGTGCCGACAACCGCAGGCACCGGATCGGAAGTTGGCCGGGCGTCGGTGGTTGTCAAAGAGGACACCCACGAAAAGAAGATCATCTTTCATCCGAAAATGCTCCCGATAGTGGTGATTGCCGACCCGGAGCTGAGCATTGGCCTGCCCGCGCATATCACGGCTGCCACCGGGATGGATGCCTTTGTCCATTGCTTCGAAGCCTATTGCGCACCGGGATTTCATCCGATGGCAGACGGCATCGCGCTGGAAGGGATGCGGCTGGTCAAGGATTATCTGCCCCGCGCCTATACCGATGGCGGCGACATCGAAGCGCGCTCGCGGATGCTGGCGGCGGCGAGCATGGGGGCAACCGCGTTCCAGAAGGGCTTGGGCGCGGTCCATTCCATCTCGCATCCGGTCGGTGCCTTTTACAACACCCACCACGGCCTCACCAACGCGATCGTGCTGCCCTATGTGATGCTATACAACCGCCCGGCCATCGAACAAAAAATGGTCGCTCTGGCGCGCTATCTCGGGCTTGAAGGGACCGGTTTCGATGCGGTCTATGCCTGGGTACTCGCATTTTGCACGCAATTGGACATTCCCGGCAGCCTTGGCGAAATCGGGGTGCCCGCCGATCAGGCCGAAACTATCGGGGACCACGCCCAGCGTGATCCATCGACCGGCGGAAATCCGCGCGCGACAAGCCCGGCAGACATGACGGCCATCTTCAAGGCGGCTGTAGCTGGCATGCAATAGCGGGTTCTGTCAGGCCGATGTGGCACCGCACACGCGGCGATGGTAGCTGGCGCGGACGCGCCGTAAATCGAAAGCAAAGCCGCCGAGCCCGTTTCGGCATTTCAACGCGTCATCCGAAGTGATCCGCCTCGTGTTAATACTCTGCGTGCGGTTTCCGCTGAGCCCTCGAAACCTCGAGGACCTGCTCATTGAGCGCGGCATCGACCTCTGCCACGGGCATTGTCAGACTGAAATTGCCTGGGCGCGGTTGGGGTGTTAACCGGTGTGGATGAGCAGCCGTCAAGGATAGTATCGACGATGTCAGGGGCGAGCAGCGGAATCCCACTGCGGCGGCCTGCCAAGCTTCACGCCGCCTTTGCTGCTTTATAAGGTCTTGGTAGGTTAGCATCGCAGCGTTGGTGCCATCCTGCAATTTCACAATGTCATTTTCAGGGCCGAAGTTGAATGGTTTGCCTCTGTTGTTCATCACATACACCCGAAAGTCGCTTTGCTTGGGCGTTTGCTGCCTTGGTTCCAGAACGCGAACGGAACTGGTGGGCGTTGCGTCATCCACCGCCTCCCGGCCATCCTCAAATCGCGAAGCCTGCTCAGCTTTTGCGGAAATGTCCAAAACGTATTCCGCTGCATTTGCCGGAGTGCCAATCAACACTGCCATGCAGGATGCCACCGCGATTATTCCGACCCGCATACAAATCCCCCTTTAGGCTCGCCCTCTTATACTGCGTCTACTTGAGCGCCAATCACGCAGCAGCAGTGATTTGCTGGCAATGCTGTCCGTTGGCTTGAGCGAGCGGCTGCAATTGGCGAAATCCCGCTCTTTTCAGAGCATGGGATTGCAATCTGATTTGCTAGCACATTCGAAATTCAATCTGATTGAGAAGTAACCATGCCCGAAAATTGGCCTAATCAACAATAAACTTAATGGTTTGGGCAATGCGATTTGTCGCGTTCGGTGTGTAGCAAACTGCACTGCCTGCCAAACCCGATTCGCGCCCCGTATTGCCAGCCCTGATTTGCATCCGTTCCGGCTGGTATCTGCGACTAGCGCACACTGAGGCCGCGAACATTGGCCAGCATTCACGCCCTAGCGCGGAGCCTATCGGGGAGCGGTCATGGGAACCGCATCGCTCTTTGATAAAAAATATAATAAAATCGATGGATATTGGCGGAGACGGAGAGATTCGAACTCTCGGTACCGAGTTATCAGTACGACGGTTTAGCAAACCGTTGGTTTCAGCCACTCACCCACGTCTCCGGATCGCTGCGGCGAGGGCGGGCTATAGCGAGGGGTTGCGGGGGCGGCAAGGGGGCGGAGGGGCGAAATCGTCTGACCCGGCAGCAACTCGCTTGGCCGCAAAACCGACTCGGCTCATCGCCGGTTCATTGCCGCGATGCGAGGCATCGATTCAGGTGCTGGCTGAAACAGGTCCGAAGCGTCAGGAATGGCGGATTCGGCACAAATCGGGATGGACGCGATGATGAAGCGGATTGGCATAAGCATGCGAGGAATGGCGCTCGGGCTGCTCGGCGCGTTGGCTATGGTCGGTGCGGTGCCCGCCTTGGCGCAGGTCCAGTCGGTCGATCCGGATAAGGCGATCGACGCCGATCTGGTCAAGCCGGGCGCTGCGGATAGCCAGGCCGTCGCCGCGCCTGCACCCTCTATCGGCGTGGATCCCGCACCGGCCACGACCGCAAGCGACCCCGCCGCTGCCGCATCCCAAGCCGCGACCGGGCCAAATCAGGGCGCGACCTACAAGGAGGATGACCTGATCGGCGCGGCTGAGGGCGTGTTCGGCAAGGGCGCCAAGGGCCTGGCGGACGTGATCAAGGACCTGCTCAAGAAGCAGGGCGAACCCAACGCCTACATCGTCGGCCGCGAGGGCGGCGCTGCGCTGGTGGTCGGGCTGCGCTATGGCTCGGGCACGCTGTTCCACAAGGTCGAGGGCCAGCGCCCGGTTTACTGGACCGGGCCTTCGATCGGGTTCGATGCCGGGGCCAATGCCGGCAACACTTTCGTGCTGGTCTACAACCTCTACAACAGCGCCGACCTGTACAAGCGCTTCCCGGCGGGCGAGGGTCAGGCCTATCTGGTCGGCGGCTTCAACGTCAGCTATATGCGCCGCGGCGATACCGTGCTGATCCCGATCCGGGTCGGCGCGGGGCTCCGGCTGGGGGTCAACGCGGGCTACATGAAGTTCTCGACCAAGCAGAAATGGCTGCCGTTCTGAGCGCTTACCCCGCCGGCGTTATCGCCTTGAGCCCGGCTTCCACGGCGGCCAGCCGTTCATCGGTGATCAGGCCGTTCGAATAGGGCTGCAGCGCTTTCAGGCTGAAGGCCTTGAAGGTTTCATAGGCCGGATGGGTCAGCAAACCGGGCAGCTGCGTGTCGAGCACGGCCTTGCCAGCAGGCGCGGCGGCGATCTCGGCAATCGGCGTGTCGAGGCTCAGGCCTGCCGAGGTTGCGGCAGCAGCAGCGGGAGCGACTGCCGCAGCGGCAGTCTGCGGCTCAGCCTTGTTCTCGGCAGCAGCGTGAGCGGAAACGGGGGCAAGCAGGGCAAGGCAAAAAACAAACGCGCGCATGAAACTTCCTCGTATTGGCACTGACCGATGGGCCGCTTTGGCCGGACAAGTCCGCCGCCCATATCGCCTTCGCCGGATTTTCCCAAGCCCGATTGCAGGGTGATAATTTCCAACTGGCATTTTCCCAACAACGGCTGGGCCTGCGAAACTTTGCCTAACTACACAAACTTTGCCCGTGTGACGCATTGCGAGGTGCTGTTTGCCGGGGGAGACCCAAGCGAGCCGAGATGATGCAGGCCGAATGTAACAGCGCCGGGGCGTGTAGGAAAATGAAACGGGCGGGTCTGGATCGTGCGGGCGCGGGCGCGCAGAGTTGGTGCAAGTCTCCCCGCAGCGCGCGCCATAAACCCATTGACCTTTTCGGCACCGCTGTTTGATGGTATCCAGCCAATGGGTCGGAGCATTTGGGGGAGGGGTTTATGCCCTACAAGCACGGCCATTATTTTGTCGGCGCGGTTCTGATCGTCATTCTGGGAGGCTTCTGGGCGAGCTATTTCGCGCCGATCGGCACAGTGCCGCTGGCATTCCACGTTCACGCCTTCACCGCGATGAGCTGGCTGCTGCTGCTGATCGTCCAGCACGTCTCGATCCACCGGCGCTCCCATGCCTTCCACAAGCAGATGGGCAAAGCCAACTTCGTCCTGTTCCCGCTGCTTATTCTCGGCTTCATAATGATAATTGACAGGACGGCCCAGCGCTATGCGGCGCAGGAAAGCCCTTTCAACACGCATAACGGGCCCTCGTTCGCGATTGGCATGGTGATTGCGATCGCGGGCTATCTCACGCTGTATTATCAGGCACTGAAAAACCGGCGGAACGTGAAGCTTCATGCCGGCTACATGTTGGCGACCCCGCTGATCCTGTTTGAATCGCCGTTCGGCCGGCTGATGGATCAGTTCTTCCCGTGGATGAATTTCATCGGCAGCGAGGGGCCGCAGGTGGTCCAGGATCAGATTGCGATCAGCGACGGCCTGGCGATCCTGTTCGCCATGACGCTCTATTTCATGGACCGCAAACATGGCGCGCCGTGGCTGATCGCATCATGCTTCATGGGGCTGCAGGCGGTGGTCATGTGGTTTGCGCCCGGCGTAGCGCTGCTCGGCACGCTGCTACTCGCCTATTCCGCGATCCCGCTGCCGGTCGCCATGCTGGCAGGGCTGGCGGCAGGAGCAGGGGCAGGATGGCTGGGCTGGCGCGCAGGAGGCCAAACCAGAATTCCCGTCAATACTGCGAGCGCGACAGCCTGATCCGGCCCGGCCAAGCCCTGTTGCGATCAGCGCGGCGAGGCTTGCCCAGCCGTGTGCCGTCGTACTCGATGATTGGTGGATAGTGATAACAGTAGGCTTACAGCGACATTACAATAATCTTATCCACATAGGATAATATCACCATAATTCACCAACACCGTAACTCTGCCGCGTCATTGTTCAATGGGTAGCGGTTACGCACAATGAAGTGATCGCTGTAGGCCGCCGATTGACAATGGATAATCTCCCGAATAACCTTTGGTTCAAGATTATCTGTTGATCGGAAGCAAGTATGGCTGACGAGGCAAGCTTCACGCGCGTCGATACCGATCTGGGCGCAGAATTTCGAGTGATCCCTGCACCAGTAGTCGGCGGCATCGCTTTTCTCACGGGTGGCGGTTGTGTGGTAGCTCTAGCCACTTTGACCATCTTTTTCGTTGGGCTCGCTCTTTTGTATGCTTTGTTGATTAATGGCGTCGGACCATTCCTGACCGTCGCCTTCTTTACCGCGCCGTTCTGGATTCCTGCCGCCTTTGTCTTGCGCAGACGGCGCCGGCAATTTCACATTGACGCAGGCCCGCGTGATCCCGTCACGCTCATCGTCAATGCCGAAGGCATAACTGCCGGTGGGAAGCATTATCCCAAAGGCGATATCGCTGAACTTTTCTGCCGCCATCCGCAGGATCATGACGGCTACAAAGATCAATCGATCACCATTTCCGATAATGCGAGCTATAATATCGGCCGCTCGGCGGGGATGAAGCGGGCATTGGCAGCAGCCAATACTTCCTTCGCCTTGATGATCCGGATGAAATCTTCCAGCGCCATCGATACATTGGTTTCCGGGCTGACCCCTGCGGTCGGTAAAGCGCTGAATGACGATGTTGTCAGGGCGCTGGGCTAGCGTCGGGCTGTTGGGTTCATCTGGACCACCGGCATAGCCAAGGTTCTGATGGAAGGAAGTTACCATGCGCCTATTCGCGTCGTTCATTGCCTCGCTTGTTTCAGTGGCTTTCGCGCCTGCCGCATCCGCGCAATCGAACGCAGCTGCGGTCTGGCAGGTTTCGACCATGTCGACCGGCATTCAGGTGGTGTTTATCGAGACCCCCGGGACGATGCGCCGCATGGCGATGGCCTGCCAGGGCGGTGCGCCGATGCTGACTCTGGTCGTTTCGCTGCGAAGCGCGCAGCCACGCGCAAACCTCGAACTGACCGGCACGGTCGGTGGGCGCCCGGTGACCGTGCCGATGATCTTGAGCCCGAAAACCGGTGCCTGGTGGACGATCCTGCGTGATCGCGCCGCGCTCGATCTACTCGCCGGGGCGTCGAACACCGTGTCTTTAACGATGGGCGGAGCGAGGCTGGGGACAATCCCGCTCAGCGGATCATCGAACGCGATCCGCAGCGCGCTGGCTGGTTGCTATGTGCCGTCTGCGAGCGTGGCCAAGGCAACGCCTGCGGGCATTATGAGCCGGGCAGTGTTCGGCGATGCTTCGCTACCGCCTGCAGTCCGCCGCGACTTGATCGATTTCGACCAGAGTTGCTCTGCGCCTGAACCCTACACTGACCGCTCGCCAAACGGTCGTGGCGTAGGACTTGCTGCTCCCGGCGTCATCAGCCGGGCAGATTTCAATAGCGATGGTGTCGAAGATTTCGTTCTCGATACCGGCAAACTCCGTTGCAGCCGCGCTCCGAAGGAGGATTATTCAAGTGGTGGCTCACTTTTCATCTATACGTCTCTTGCCGATGGCAGCCTCGTGCCGTCGCTCGATGTGCCGATCGATCGCTTCGCCATCATAGCGGGCAAAAAGGCGACGCTTCGCATCCACCAGAAAGCCGTGACCGACGAAATCGAAGGCGACAATCATCCCGAGATCAACGAGACGCTGACGATGGTGTCGGCGACGCGGTGGAGCCCGAGCAAAGTCGCCACGCTGGATTGGCGGCTGGGCGCTCTCGACAAGTTCCCGCCCGAAGTGAAAACATATTTCGGCGAGTTGGACCGCCGGTGTGCGGCAGCGGGTCGGAGGCTCATCGGTGTCGAAGAGTCGATCAGCGCGCAGAATGTGATGGAAGATGAAAAGGAAAATCCAATCGATTTCAATGCCGACGGCGTGCCCGATTATGTCGTCGATACCGCCAATTTGAACTGCGGCCTGTTTTATGTAGCGCCGAAAACATGGACCAAGCCTTGCGGACCGAATTGTGTTCTGGTTGCCTTCGTGTCGAAGCCGGGCGGGGGCTATGTCGTCAGTCCGGTGCCGGGTTTCGGGAGTTTCAATGGAAATGGCGACCCGGATTACCTTGGAAAGGCGGGGAAGCGCGATGTGATCTGCAAATATCATAATAGCGACGACAACGGGGTAATCACCGCAATTCGCTATAGCTGGACCGGCGTCACCGGACAGCGGGCAATCGTTCGCAGGGGCCAGGGCTGCGGATAAATTCCGGGAACACAATTATACCAACTAACCCCGCGCCCCGTCTGTCCCACACACCCCTCACTCCCCCGCATCCACCAGCGCCTGCACCTGCTTGTAAAACGCCTCGCGGGCTGCGGGCTGGGGGCCGGCGTCGGCGCGGGGCCAGTTGGCGTTGCTGGCGATTACCAGCCTGCGTTTGGGATCGATGAAGATGCCTTGGCCGAAGATGCCCTGCGCGGCGACGCTGCCATCGTCGTAGGTCCACCACTGGAAGCCATAGCCTTTGCCCGGCTCGCCGGTTTCCTGCTGCTTGACGGTTGCCTGGGGTAGCCAATCGGGCGGGGTGATCTGGCTTTGACCGGACTGGCCGCTCGCCTTGCCATTTGCCAACACAAACAGGCCGAACCGGGCGTAATCGCGGGTCGCGGCCTGGATGCAGCAGCCGGCGATCTCGTGGCCGCTCGCGCCCAGCAGCCAGGTCGCTTGTTGCTCCATGCCTGCTGGCTGCCAGATCTTGGCCTGCAGATATTGCGCCAATGGCTTCTTGGTGGCCGATGAAACCAGCACCCCGATCAGATTGGTTTCCCCGGTGTTGTAATGCCACACCGTGCCGGGCGGATGGGCGCGCGGCAGCTTGCGCAGATAGCTGACGGTGGCGTCCATGCCGGGGTCGGGCTTGGCGGTGTTGAAGCGCGATACGTCCGAGGCGGGATCCTCGTAATCCTCGTTCCAGCGGACGCCCGAGCTCATAGT
>JANOFJ010000140.1:0-16785 GCA_031413595.1 Novosphingobium sp. | reverse complement strand
CATGTGCCTGAACCCCGATTCCGTCCCGGTGACGTCGTTGATTATTCGCATCTGCCGATCCCGCGTGCTGGAGCGCAAGCTCGCCCGGATGAGGCTTGCGCTGCGTCCGACACCAACCCGCTCTGCACTGATATGATCCGCGTTCTGGACGAGGATCACCGCGCGGTCGGCCCGTGGGATCCGCGGCTTGATCCCGATACGCTGCGGCAGATGCTGCGGACCATGGCGCTGACCCGCGCGTTCGACGACCGGATGTATCGCGGACAGCGCCAGGGCAAGACCAGCTTCTATATGAAATGCACCGGCGAAGAGGCCACCTCGGTCGCGTCGGCCTATGCGCTGGCAAGCGATGACATGGTGTTTCCCAGCTATCGCCAGCAGGGCATCCTGATCGCGCGCGGCTATCCGCTGACCGAGATGGTCAACCAGATCTACTCGAACCGCGCGGACAAGCTCAAGGGCCGCCAGCTGCCGATCATGTACTCCAGCCGCGAGCATAATTTCTTCACGATCAGCGGCAATCTGGCTACCCAGCTGCCGCAAGCGGTAGGCTGGGCGATGGCCTCTGCTTCCAAGGGTGACACGAGGATTGCGACCGCCTGGGTGGGTGAAGGTTCAAGCGCCGAGGGTGATTTCCACGCCGCGATGATGTTCGCGACCGTCTATAACGCCCCGGTGATCGTCAATGTGGTCAACAACCAATGGGCAATCTCAAGTTTTTCGGGCTTTGCCGGGGCCGAGCGGACGACCTTTGCGGCGCGAGCGATCGGCTATGGCATGGCCGGGCTTCGGGTCGACGGCAATGATGCGCTGGCGGTTTATGCTGCGGCGCGTTGGGCCGCGAACCGCGCGCGGGCCAACATGGGACCGACGCTGATCGAGCATTTTACCTACCGCGCCGAAGGGCATTCAACTTCGGACGATCCGACCCAGTACCGCTCGGCGCAGGAGCGCGAGGAATGGCCGCTTGGCGATCCGGTGATGCGGCTCAAACGTCACCTGATTGCGCTCGGCGAATGGTCACTCGAGCAGCACGCGGCAATGGATCTTGAGCTGGTTGAGGAAGTGAAGGTCGCGACCAAGGAGGCCGAAAAGAACGGCATCCTCGGCCACGGCCTGCACCATCCGTTCCACACCATGTTCGAGGATGTGTTCGAGGAGCTGCCCTGGCACCTTGAGGAGCAGGCCGACCAGGCGATCCGCGAGCGGGAAACCAAATGGCCCGGGTGGAGGGAGTCATGAGCGTGACCGAGACTCCGGCCCGCCGCCTCAATATGATCGAGGCGATCAACGATGCGCTCGACATCATGCTGGCGCGCGATCCCGATGTGATCGTGTTCGGCGAGGATGTAGGCTATTTCGGCGGGGTGTTTCGCGCCACGCATGGCCTGCAGAAAAAGCATGGCAAGACCCGCGTGCTCGATACACCGATCAACGAATGCGGGATTATCGGCGCGGCGGTGGGCATGGGGGCTTACGGCCTGCGCCCGGTGCCGGAAATCCAGTTCGCCGATTACATCTATCCGGGGCTCGATCAGCTGGTCTCCGAAGCCGCGCGGCTGCGTTACCGCTCGGCCGGCGAATTCATCGCACCGATGACGGTGCGATCGCCGTTCGGTGGCGGGATTTTCGGCGGTCAGACCCACAGCCAGAGCCCGGAGGCGATGTTCACCCATGTTGCGGGTCTGAAAACGGTCATCCCGGCGACGCCATATGATGCCAAGGGGCTGTTGATCGCCGCGATTGAAGACAACGATCCGGTGATGTTTTTCGAACCCAAGCGGATCTACAACGGTCCGTTCAACGGTTATTATGACAAGCCGGTCGAACCATGGGCCAAGCATGAAGGCAGCGAGGTGCCCGAAGGCTACTACCGGATCCCGCTGGGCAAGGCGCGGATCGTGCGCGAAGGCGAGGCGCTGACGGTACTGGCCTATGGCACGATGATCCATGTCGCCGAAGCGGTGCTGCGCGAAAAGGGGATCAATGCCGAGATCATCGATCTGCGCACACTGGTTCCGCTCGATATCAAAGCCATCGAGGCCTCGGTCGCCAAGACCGGCAAATGCCTGATCGTCCATGAGGCGACCCGGACGTCGGGCTTTGGCGCAGAACTTTCCGCGCTAGTCCAGGAGCGCTGCTTCTACCACCTCGAAGCCCCGATCGAGCGGGTGACCGGTTTTGACACCCCCTACCCGCACAGCCTTGAATGGGCGTATTTCCCGGGTCCCGTTCGCATTGGCGAGGCGGTGGACCGGCTGATGAAGGCTTGAAATCAATGGCACGTTACACCTTCAAACTCCCCGACATTGGCGAAGGTATCGCTGAGGCCGAAATCGTCGCCTGGCACGTCAAGATTGGCGACCGGATCGAGGAAGACGACCGCGTCGCCGATATGATGACCGACAAAGCCACCGTCGAGATGGAGAGCCCGGTTTCGGGCACCGTGATCGAAGTTGCAGGCGAGGTTGGCGATGTCATCGCGATCGGCTCGGCACTGGTGGTGATCGAGACTGAGGGAGAGGATGGGGGAGAGAGCGATGCTAGCGCGGGCCCTTCGACAGGCTCAGCACGAGCGGAGGTTGTGGTTGAGGGTGAAAGGCCTGAACCGGTCGCCCCTGATACTTCACCCGCACCCGAACTGCCTCCCGCTCATCCTGAGTCTGTCGAGCCGATGGCGACCGAAGGCCTGCCACGCGCACAGACACCTATCCATCAATCCAAAGTTCTGGCTTCTCCAGCAGTACGCCAGCGCGCCAGCGGACTCGGGATCGATCTCGTTCAGGTCAAACCAGCCGAGGATGGCCGCATCCGCCATTCGGACCTCGACGCATTTCTTGCCTACAACGCTGGTGGCGGCTTCCGTCCGGCAGGCGGCAAACGCCCGGACGAGGCGATCAAAGTCATCGGGCTGCGCCGCCGGATTGCCGAAAACATGGCGGCCGCCAAACGCAACATCCCGCATTTCACATATGTCGAGGAATGTGACGTTACCGCGCTGGAGGAAATGCGCGCCCAACTCAATTCAGCGCGCGGCCACAAGCCGAAGCTGACCATGCTGCCAATGCTGATCACCGCGATCTGCAAGGCGCTACCCGATTTTCCGATGATCAACGCCCGCTACGATGATGAGGCCGGGGTGGTCACGCGGTATGGCGCAGTGCATCTGGGCATGGCGACGCAGACGCAAGGCGGCCTGATGGTGCCGGTGATCCGCGATGCGGAAAGCCGCAATATGTGGCAGCTTGCGCGCGAAATTGTCCGGCTGGCGGAGGCCGCGCGCAACGGCACGGCGAAAAGCGAGGAACTGTCGGGCTCGACGTTGACCATCACTTCGCTCGGCGCGCTGGGCGGAGTGGCGACCACGCCGGTAATCAACCGGCCGGAAGTGGCGATCATCGGCCCGAACCGGATCGTCGAACGCCCGATGTTCGTCTCCGATGGCATGGGAGGCGAACGGATCGAAAAACGCAAACTCATGAATATCTCGATCAGCTGCGATCACCGGGTGGTTGACGGCTGGGATGCTGCCAGCTTTGTTCAGGCGATCAGGCGGCTGATCGAAACGCCGGTGCTGTTGCTGGCTGACTAGGGGAGGGACATATGGCAAAAGACTCGCGAATTGACGATTATATCGCCAAGGCCGCGCCCTTTGCCCGGCCGATCCTCAGCCACTTGCGCGCGTTGGTCCACCACGCGATTCCGGACCTTGATGAGACAATCAAATGGGGGATGCCGCACTTCACCGTGAAGGGCAAAAACCTTGCCGGCATGGCGTCCTTCAAAGCTCACGCAGCCTTCATGATCCACGGCGAGGGGCGGCAGGGAGAGGCGATGGGGCAGTTCGGCAAGTTGATCGGGCTGGCGGACTTGCCCGATGATGTGGTCCTCTTGGCAAACCTTCAGGCGGCGCTCGACCGGCTTGAAAGTGCAACTAAAAAGCCCCGCGTTCTGGCCAAGCCAAAGCCGGGAATTGCCATGCCTGCTGATTTCACGGCGGCGCTGTCTCCAGCTGCAAGAGGCCATCTTGATGGATTTTCCCCTGCGCAGCGCCGCGAGTATCTGGAGTGGATTACCGAGGCGAAACGCCCCGAAACCCGCGCCAAACGGATTGCCGAAGCGGCCGAATGGCTGACTGAGGGCAAGAAGCGGAACTGGAAGTACGAGAGCTGCTAGCCGCCAAGGTTGCCTAAGCAAGCGGCGATCGGCAGTTCCGCAAGAATTGCGCGCATCATCCGTCCTGCAGCGATTGTGACAGCATCATCGCATTGCCATCGGGATCATAGAAGGTCAGCAGCTTCACCAGGTCAGGGATGGTCTGGATATCGCCATCTAGGCGCACGCCATGGGCATCGAGCCGGGCTTTTGCGGCCTCAATATCGGTGACCCCCCAGACATTGGTGGCGCCGCCACCCTGCGCGACTTCGCGGTTTTCGCTGAGGCCTACGTTTACGCCTGCCATATGCGTGGAAAGTTCACACCAGCCAATTTCATCGGCGCGGTAGAGCAAATTGAAGCCGAGTACTGATTGATACCAATCGATCGACGTGTCTAGGCTGGTTACGCCCATCGATGCGGTGAGTTCCTGCACATATCCGATGCTCATGATTCGTCTCTCTTGCTGCAATAGTCTGAAAAGTATAGTAGCTATAAAATGCTGTCAACACTGCCCCTCGATCAACTGATTGCGTTGGGTCGGCAACGCTGGCTTGTGCTGCTGCTGGCGGAGTTCCATCGGCAGCGCGGAGCGCGTTTCGTCGAGTTGCTGAACCGACTCGGGCTGCCGCGCGATAGTCTGGTGCGCGCGCTTGAGGCGGCGATAAAATCAGGCTGGGTGACCCGTAATCCGGGCTACGGCCATCCGCTGAGGCCCGAATATGTGCTATCCGATGCAGGGAAGGGGGTGGCCGCAGCGGCAGCGGGGATCGCGGAGGTACTGGCTAACGCCAAGCTCACACCAGAGCAGCTAACGCGCTGGAGTTTGCCGGTTCTGCGCGCCCTGAGCGGCGGATATGAGCGGTTCAACGAGCTTGAGCGCCATCTTGTCCAAGCAACACCGCGCGCGCTCGCGATGACGCTGCGAGCGCTCGCTGAGAATGGTTTGGTAGATCGGTTAGTGGAAGCGGGATTTCCGCCGACCAGTCGCTATCGATTGACTTCGCGTGGTGCAGCTTTGACCCCATAGAGTCACCGCACTATCGCGCTATAAGCGATCCGGCCGGAGCCTTTGGCTGCCGTCGCAGGCGCTACGCGCCAGCGGACGTGGGTCACATCTTCGGGCGTTGCGATACGGGCGCCGATCCTGAGGTTGGCGAGTTTGCCCCAGCTGCGGCCGCCGTCGATCGAGACTTCCTCATTGCCATTGGCGCTGCTCTGGAAATACACCGAGCGGGGCAGTGGATTGGTTACAACGAAGCCGCCGCTTCCACCCAGCCGGTGCCACTTCACGAGATAGACCAACCGGTCGCCCGGGTTCAGGTCCTGAGCTGGCTCAAGGCTGCGGGCACTGTCGGGTGTGGTCCGTTCGACATATACTGCGCTGTCCAGCGCAATCGTTGGAGCAGCGAAACCGGTAGCCGGCGCGGCAATGGCCAGCAGGCAAGCAGTTAGTCCGAAAACCCGGCGCGTGGTCACGTTGGTAAGCCCCCGTTGCGTCCGAACCCGGACATTGCGAGCTCTCTTTTGCCTACGAGGTCCAAAAGAATGGTTAACCGCAGCGTAAGATTGTGACTTATTGAGCCGTGGGAGGCGGCAGAATGCCGTCATTTTGATGGTTTACGGTGCTGGGCAAATTGCCCTGACCCGCGCTTTGAGCGGCGGATGACAGCGCAGTTGACAGCCCCGGCGCACTGCCTTAGTGGCGCGGCTCCCCAAGGGGTGCGCGCCCAAGATACGCGGGTGTAGCTCAGTTGGTTAGAGCGTCGGCCTGTCACGCCGAAGGTCGCGGGTTCGAGCCCCGTCACTCGCGCCACTTGGGGGAATTCTTGCAAAACAAGCCGCATTCGGGTGCCCTGATCGGGCGCCCGAGGCTTGGATTGCGGGGCTTAGGGTTAGCAGGTCCTGACCCTAGCCCCAGCGGCCGGTTTCCATCCAGATCAGGAAGCGCCTGAGCGGTAGCAACCAGATCACCCCAAGCACCAGGTAAAGCGGCATCTGCAACAAGGACGGCCAGCCTCGGATCAGCGGCGCAATGAACTGCGCAATCGCCATTCCATAGGCCAGCAGGGCAGTCAGCAACAACAGGACGCCCACCGGTATCCGCCAGGTTGGTTCACGGTGCATCAGCGGTCACTTTCGTAAATCCGGGTGTTTCGTAAAGTCGGGTCGGGGTGACGACCGCTGCCAGCGGGCGATCATGCGTTTCGCTGGGCAGGGCTTCTGCCATCTGGCAATCCCACGCCAGACCGATAGCCAGCACTGAGGGATTGGCTTCGAGCCAGCGGTCATAATGGCCGCCGCCTTGTCCCAACCGTTCGCCCTGCGCGGTAAATCCAACCAGCGGAACAAACACGACTTGCGGGACCACTCGTCTGGTGTCTGCAGATGGCTGCAAGGCACCGTAGGGATCGGGAACCAGCAGATCGGCGTAGGGATCGCTCCAAAGCCGGAATTGCATCAGATCGCCGCGCTGGGCGAACCATGGCAACGCGATCTTGAAGCCGCGTTCGTGGAACCACTGCGCATAGGCTGCGGTCGGGGCTTCATGCGCCGTGGCATGATAAAGTCCGATGACCGCATTGCTGGGAATTTTCGCCAGCAGCGGGGCAGGGGGATGGCGAAACACCAGTCCGAGGATCGATGCGGACAGGGCCTCTACCTCAGCACGGCGCGCGGCTTTCAGCTTTTTGCGCAACGCTTGCTTCTCGTCCACGCAAAGGGTCCTTCGTTGGGTAGGCTGGCCGGAGCCGGCACGAATTGCAGGCAATCCGGAACAAGTGTGACGGGACCACCATGGGCCGTTGCCGGGAAATCCACTGACGCGTTCACGTCAGGTGGGGACCATATGTGCCGGACCAGGGTCCAACCAGAGACAGCCCCCAAGGATTTGCTTATAGCCTCAGGGATTTTCGAAGGCTCGCACCGGGCAGTACCCGTCGGCGCCTATCTAGGCGTTCCGGCCTCAACCCTCAAGGTGCGATGCGCAAGATTCGAGCCGGGCAGCGATTGCTTCCAGCCGGTCGGCGCAAACATCGGCAGATACTGCGATCCCGGTTGCGGCAGGTCCGGCCGCTGGAGCCGGGGCCCGGCGGCCTTCGTGCAGTTCATCGGCCAGCAGTAATGCAGCGAACAGCAATTGGCGGGATTCGCTTTGCCCGGCCATGTTGCCCAACGCCCCAAGCTTGGAATCGATCAGTTTGCCCAGGCCCGTGACATGGGCTTCCTCGCCCTCGGCGCAGGCCACCGTATATTCGCGGCCACAGATCGAAAGGGTGACATTGCTCATGCCAGATCTCCGCTCATGCCGAATCTCCGCTCATGCCCCGCCTCCATCGATCAGCGCATCAAGCTGATGGAGTGATTGGGTAACTGCCTGGCGCAGTTGCTCATGCTTGCGGCGCAATTGGGCGATGTCGGCGCCCTCGGCTGTACTCGGGGCAGGGCCGTGCGGCTGCTTGGCAGCGGCCTCCATCCGGGCCAGTGCTGCCTCGATCCGTGCCAGCGCCTGTTCGCTACGGTCTCCGTTCATGACATAAGGTTAGCGCAAAATTGCCGCGCAGCAAAGCCTTGCAGCGCGATGTTGTCACCAGATCGGGGATATATCCCAAGATCGCCCGCAAGTTCGCTCCCCCCCGCGCTTGACGAGGCGAGGCGGGTCCGCAAAGGAGACCCGGCGTCGAATCGACCGCGCGAATCCAGCTTTTCCGGGAGCCCAAGCCGATGAGTTTCGACCCCTCCCGTCTGGCCCCGATGGCCAACGCCATCCGGGCACTGTCGATGGATGCGGTGCAGGCGGCCAACAGCGGTCATCCCGGCATGCCGATGGGCATGGCTGACGTGGCAACCGTGCTCTATTCGCAATTTCTCAAATTCGATCCTGCAGCGCCGAAATGGCCTGATCGTGACCGGTTCATCCTGTCGGCCGGGCATGGCTCGATGCTGATCTATTCGCTGCTCCACCTGACCGGTTATGCCGCGCCGACGATGGAAAACATTCGCAATTTCCGCCAGTTGCACAGTCCGTGTGCCGGGCACCCGGAAAATACCGAACTGGCCGGGGTTGAATGCACCACCGGGCCGTTGGGCCAGGGGCTGGCGATGGCGGTGGGCATGGCGTTGGCCGAGCGGCACCTCAATGCCCAGTTCGGCGATGCGCTGGTCGATCACAATACCTGGGTAGTCGCCGGCGATGGCTGCCTGATGGAAGGTATCAACCATGAGGCGATCGGCCTGGCCGGGCACTTGAAGCTGGGCCGGCTGAACGTGCTGTGGGACGACAATCGCATCACCATCGATGGCGCAACCTCACTCTCGACCAGCGAAGACGTTTTCGGCCGTTACGATGCCTCAGGCTGGCATACGGTCGCCTGCGATGGCCACGATTATGCCGACATTGCCCGGGCGCTGGCTGAAGCGGCCGCCGATCCGCGCCCCTCGCTGGTCGCCTGCCGCACCATTATCGGCAAGGGTGCGCCCAACAAGCAAGGCACGCATAATGTCCACGGGTCGCCGCTCGGGGCCGAAGAAATCGCCGCTGTTCGCGCGGCGCTGGGCTGGACTGCCGCTCCTTTCGAAGTTCCTGCAGAGGTACTGGCTGACTGGCGCGCGCTGGGTGCCAAGGGCGCAGCGGCCCGCAGCGCCTGGGAAAAACGCGCAGCAGCAGCTGCCGACGGCGGCGAATTCATGCGGCGGATGAATGGCGAACTGCCGGCCGGGAACGCCATGCAGGATTACATGGCCGGATTGCTGGCCGATCCGCCCAAGGTAGCGACCCGCAAGTCGAGCGAGATGGCTTTGGGGGCGATTACCGCTGTCATGCCCGAACTGGTCGGCGGCTCGGCTGATCTGACCGGCTCGAACCTGACCAAGACCGCCTCGACCGGGCCGCTGACGGCGGACAGCTATGGCGGGCGCTATATCTATTACGGCATTCGCGAGTTTGGCATGGCGGCGGCAATGAATGGCATGGCGCTGCATGGCGGGATCATCCCTTATGGCGGCACGTTCCTGGTGTTCTCGGACTATTGCCGCAATGCGATCCGCCTCTCGGCGATCCAGCATGCCCGCGTGGTCTATGTCATGTCGCATGACAGTCTGGGCGTCGGCGAAGATGGCCCGACCCACCAGCCGATCGAGCATGTGATGAGTCTTCGGACAATCCCCAATCTGCTGGTTTTCCGCCCTGCTGATGCGATCGAAACCGCGGAAAGCTGGGCGCTGGCGCTCAAGCAGACCAGCCGGCCTTCGGTGCTGGCGCTGACCCGCCAGAACCTGCCTGCACTGCGAACCGATGCCGATATGCTGACCGCGCGGGGTGGTTATCGGCTGCGTAGCGCCATTGCTGCAAGGCGCGTGGTGCTGGTGGCGACAGGTTCGGAAGTGGCGCTGGCGGTCGATGTTGCGGCCGCGCTTGAGGCGAAGGGAATTGGCGCAGACGTCGTCTCGATGCCCTGTGCCGAGCTGTTCGACGAGCAGGATGCGGCCTATCGCGCCGATGTGCTGCCTGGCGGCACGTTGCGCGTTTCGATTGAGGCGGGTGTGACGCTGGGCTGGCAGAAGTATGTCCATGATGGCCTGACTATCGGGATCGATAGCTTCGGAGCGTCGGGACCGGCGGATCAGCTGTTCAAGCATTTCGGCTTCTCGGTTGAGGCCATTGTTCCAAAAATTGAAGCTAGACTGGCTAGTTAGCAGGAGTTCTTTACATGGCGACCAAAGTTGCAATCAATGGTTTCGGACGTATCGGACGCAATATCGCGCGCGCGATTCTTGAGCGGCCTGATTGCGGGCTCGAGCTGGTTTCGATCAATGATCTGGCCGATGCCAAGGCCAATGCCCTGCTGTTCAAGCGCGATTCGGTTCACGGCGCTTTCAGCGGGACCGTAGAAGTTGATGGTAACGATCTGATTATCAACGGAAAACGCATTCATGTTACTGCCGAGCGTGATCCCGCCAACCTGCCACACGCCGCCCATGGCATCGACATCGCGCTGGAATGCACCGGTTTCTTCACCGATCGCGCCAGTTGCGAAAAGCACATCGCGGCCGGTGCCAAGCGGGTGCTTATTTCTGCCCCGGGCAAAAATGTTGACCTGACAGTGGTTTACGGCGTGAACCATGACAAGATCACGGCCGATCACACGATCGTTTCAAACGCGTCGTGCACCACCAATTGCCTCGCCCCCTTCGCCAAGGTGCTCAACGACGCCATCGGCATCGAGCGCGGACTGATGACCACGATCCACGCCTATACCAACGATCAGAAGATCCTCGACCAGATCCACGAGGATCCGCGCCGCGCCCGGGCTGCGGGCATGTCGATGATCCCCACCACCACGGGTGCTGCCCGCGCGGTGGGCGAAGTGCTGCCCGAACTGAAGGGCCGCCTCGATGGCTCGGCGATCCGCGTGCCGACCCCCAATGTGTCGATCGTCGATCTTACCTTCACCCCGAAGCGCGATACCACCAAGGAAGAGGTGAACAGCTTGCTCAAAGCTGCGTCCGAAGGGGCAATGAAGGGCATTCTGGCTTATTCAGACGAACCGCTGGTTTCGATCGATTACAACCACGATGCCCATTCCTCGACCATCGACAGCCTTGAAACCGCGGTTCTTGATGGCAAGCTGGTCCGCGTGGTCAGCTGGTACGACAATGAGTGGGGCTTCTCGAACCGGATGGTCGATACTGCCGGGGTAATCGGCAAGCTGATCTGAGGCGAATGTAATGACGAAGTTCCGCACGCTTGATGATCTGGGTGACATTTCCGGCAAGGTTGCGCTGGTTCGGGTCGACCTGAATTTGCCGATGCAGGAAATGACGGTCACCGATAATACGCGGGTGCGGGCTGCGATGCCGACCATCCTCGAACTGGCCGACAAGGGCGCGAAAGTGCTGCTGCTCGCTCATTTCGGCCGTCCCAAAGGCGCGCGCCATTCGGAACTTTCGCTGAGCATGGTGATCGATGCGGTTCAGGACGTGCTGGGCCGCGAGGTGATGTTCGTCCCGGAAATCGCCGGGCCGGTGGTTGAACAGACCATCGGCATACTGCGCGGCGGCGACATTACGGTCCTTGAAAACACCCGCTTCTGGCCAGGCGAAGAAGCAAACGATCCGGAACTTGCCAAGGCGATCGCAGCCAACGGCGATTTCTACGTCAACGATGCCTTTTCTGCCGCACACCGGGCCCACGCCACTACCGAGGGGCTGGCGCATCTGCTGCCGGCCTATGCGGGGCGCGCAATGCAGGCCGAGCTCGGGGCGCTGGAAAAGGCGCTGGGCCAGCCTGAAAAGCCGGTCGCGGCCGTGGTTGGCGGTGCGAAAGTCTCGTCCAAGCTGGATGTGCTGACGCATCTGGTGACCAAGGTCGATCATCTGATCATCGGCGGTGGGATGGCCAACACATTCCTCGCCGCGCGCGGGGTGAATGTCGGAAAATCGCTATGCGAGCATGATCTGGCCGCAACCGCCGAAGCCATCCTCGAAGCGGCAGACAGGGCGGGGTGCACCGTGCATCTGCCCTATGATGTAGTGGTCTCGAAGGAATTCGCACCCAATCCGCCCAGCTTGCGCACCGTCAACGTCCACGAAGTCGCGGATGATGAGATGATCCTCGACATCGGGCCGGCAGCGGTCGAGGCGCTCGCCGATGTCCTCAAGACCTGCCGCACATTGGTTTGGAACGGACCCCTGGGGGCGTTTGAAACGCCGCCGTTCGAGGTCGCCACAGTCGCCCTGATCCGAACTGCAGCGGCGTTGACCCGCGAAGGCTCGCTCGTCTCGGTCGCGGGCGGCGGCGATACTGTTGCTGCGCTCAATCTTGCAGGCGCAGCCGATGATTTCACTTATGTCTCAACCGCTGGCGGCGCCTTCCTCGAATGGATGGAAGGCAAGGAATTGCCCGGCGTGAAGGCGCTGGAAATCACTTGAAACTTGTTGGTTAGCAAGGTTGCGGTGAGCGGCCTCGCTGGTTATGGCCCGCCATTACATACGTATGCAGATACAGGAAACGACCATGAGCACGACGCCAATTGTCCAGAAGATCCTCAGCAACTACGAAGCCGACAGCCCGGGGGTGAAGGCTAATCTTCACCGGATCCTGATGCAGGGGCAATTGGGCGGCACCGGCAAGCTGGTGATCCTGCCGGTCGATCAGGGCTTTGAACACGGGCCCGCGCGCAGCTTTTCGGTCAATGCGCCGGCCTATGATCCGCATTACCACTACCAGTTGGCGATCGATGCAGGGCTTTCTGCCTATGCCGCGCCGCTCGGGATGCTGGAGGCAGGCGCTTCCACCTTTGCCGGGCAGATCCCGACGATCCTCAAGCTCAACAGCTCGAACAGCTGGGCGACCGGTGCCAACCAGGCTATGACTGGCTCGGTCGACGATGCGCTGCGGCTCGGCTGCTCGGCGGTCGGCTTTACCATCTATCCGGGCAGCGATGATTGCTTCGAGCTGATGGAAGAAATCCGCGAATTGTCGGCAGAGGCCAAATCGGTCGGTATCGCCACGGTGATCTGGTCCTACCCGCGCGGCGGCGCTTTGCCCAAATCGGGTGAGCTGGCGCTCGATGTCGGGGCTTATGCGGCGCATATGGCGGCACTGCTGGGCGCGCATATCATCAAGGTGAAGCTGCCATCCGATCACATCGAACAGGCTGACGCCAAGAAGGCCTATGAGGGCTTTGACAGCTCGACCCAGGCCAAGCGCGTCGCCCATGTGGTGCAGAGCTGCTTTGCCGGACGCCGGATCGTGGTATTCTCGGGCGGCGCGGCCAAGGGTGCCGATGCGGTCTATCAGGATGCGCGGGACATTCGCGATGGCGGCGGCAATGGCTCGATCATCGGCCGTAACACCTTCCAGCGCGAGCGCGGCGAGGCCATGGCGATGCTGGCCAAGATCATCGCGATCTACAAAGGCGCGGAATAAGAACCGTGGACCGGCAAGCAACCTGTCCCTGCGGTTCGGTCCAGCTTGAGCTGCTGGGCGAGCCGCTCGGCCAGGTCTATTGCCATTGCGACGATTGTCAGCGTGCCCACGGCGCAGCCTATGTGCCGCGCGCGATTTATCCGCGCGATTCGGTAAGGGTGGTGAAGGGCCGCACCGCAAGCTGGATCAACCGGGTGCGGACGATGGTGGTATGTGCTGAATGCGGATCGCATCTTTACGGCGAACATGCCGAGCATCCGTTTCGCGGAGTCAACGCCGGTAACTTTGGTCCAGGCGAATTTGAACCTTCAATGCATTTGCACTGCCGGTTCGCACTGGCGCCGGTGGTGGACAACCTGCGGCATTACCTGGATGTCCCGTCGGAGTATGGCGGGACAGGCGCCTTGGCAGATTGGTAGGAACGCGGGGTTAGTCGCTTTATCAGTAGCCGAGCATGAATTTGAAGCCGAACCGGTAATCGCGCGGACTAATCGTAACATTGCTGCGCTTTTCAGGTGTTACCTCGACGAGGATCAGCGTGCCATTGGCTACTGGAACTGGCTTGCCTTGGGTCAGCTCGACCTGCTGGACCCGGGCTTGCCAGGTGACCACAGCAGTAATCCGCACTTGCCCGGCCCACACGCATTGAACGTCCTTGGGGCAGCGGCTGTCTTCAAGCAGCTTGAGCGGGGAGATGCGGACATCATCGATCTTCGCCGTCTCGCCAAATCGGGCGCGGCTGATGCCGTCGCTGTCGGGGCCGAGAGTTACGCAGCCCGAAAGGGCGAGCGCGGCGAGCGGGATGAGGGCAAATTGTTTCATACCCCTCTAACGCATGACGCGATGAATGGTTCCAGTCTGCCCAGATGAGCGCTAGGGCTTCGTCCCATGTCAAAATGCCAACTCTATCTCATATCGCCGCTCGAAGTGGACGGTGCCTTTCCCGAAGTGCTTGGCCGCGCGCTTGATGCCCACGGAGCTTTTGCACCCGTCGCGGCCTTCCAGTTCCGCGTCAAAGGCATGGACGATCATGCTGCGGCACTGTTGGCCGAGCCCCTCCAGAAGATTTGCGAAGCCCGAGATGTGGCGTTTATCGTCAATGATTCGGTCAGTCTGGCCAAGCGACTGGGCGCAGATGGAGTCCATCTGGGCCAGCAGGACGGCGACGTGCGTGAGGCGCGGCAATATCTGGGCAAGGACGTCCAGATTGGCGTCACCTGCCACGGCAGCCGCCATCTGGCGCTGGAAGCGGGCGAGGCGGGGGCGGACTACGTAGCCTTCGGAGCGTTCTATCCCACGACCACCAAGGATGTCAGCCATACCGCCAAAGTTGCGCTGCTGCGCTGGTGGCACGTCTGGTCCGAACTGCCGTGCGTCGCGATCGGCGGGATCACGCTCGAAAACGCCGCTCCGCTGATCGAAGCCGGGGCCGATTTCCTCGCGGTGTCAGCCGGCGTGTGGCAGCATCCCGAAGGGCCGGAAGCGGCAGTAGCGGGCTTTGTCCGGCTGATGAAAGAGATCCGCTCGTTCGATCCGGCCGAAGCCGATCTGGCCGCGATCATGGACGAACTGGGCGAGCCTTTGCCCGGAATGGACGAGACGGAGTAAGCGATATTCCGGGCGGTTCCTAAGCCTGCGCTAATGTGCCACACCCTGCGGCAATGCCAACCAGTTGGAAGCCGCGCCCATGACTGCAATTCCCACCCGCGAACTGACCCTGCGCGGCATCCTGCTCGGCGCGGTGCTGACGGTGCTGTTCACTGCCGCGAATGTCTACCTGGGCCTGCGCGCGGGGCTGACCTTTGCAACCTCGATCCCGGCTGCGGTTATTTCAATGGCGGTGCTGCGCTCGTTCAAGGGTGCGACGATCCAGGAAAACAACATCGTCCAGACGATTGCCTCATCGGCTGGCACGCTTTCAGCCATAGTCTTCGTGCTGCCGGGGTTGATCATGGTCGGCTGGTGGACGGGCTTTCCCTATTGGCAGTCGGTTGCGGTGATTGGTTTGGGCGGGGTGCTGGGGGTGATGTATTCGGTGCCGCTGCGCCGCGCGCTCGTCACCGGCTCGGACCTGCCCTATCCCGAAGGGGTCGCCGCCGCCGAAGTGCTCAAGGTTGGCGCAGGAGTGGGCGGGGCCGAGGAGAACAAGCGCGGATTGGCGGCGGTGATTTTCGGTGCGCTGGTCGCGGCCGGCTATCCGCTGCTCGCCAAGATGAAGCTGCTGGCCGAAGAGGCTGCGCTGACTTTCAAGATCGGTGCCGGGGCGACCAGCCTGACTGCCGGATTGTCGCTGGCCTATATCGGAGTTGGCCATCTGATCGGACTGGCCGTGGGTCTGGCCATGCTGGTCGGGATCGTGCTGAGTTTTATCATCTTTCTGCCGATCTACACCGCCACCGGCGCTCCGGCGGGAACCGAACTGGCCGATTTCGTGGGAACGGTGTTCCGCGAAAAGATCCGTTTCATCGGTGCGGGCACCATCGGCGTTGCTGCGATCTGGACATTGCTCAAGGTGATCGGGCCAATCATTCGCGGGATCGGCGGCGCGCTGGCGGCCAATCGTGCCCGTCAGGATGGCGGCGGTTTCGCCGGACTGGAACTGACCGAGCGCGATATCCCGATCGGGATTGTCGGCGGCACGATTGTGCTGGCAATGCTGCCGATTGCCTTGCTGCTCGCTGATTTCGGCATGGGCGGTCCGGTTGCCGGGATGCTGGGGCTGACGCTGGTCGCCTCGGTTATTTATGTGCTGATCGCCGGGATCGTGATCGCTTCAGTCTGTGGCTACATGGCCGGATTGATCGGCGCATCGAACAGCCCGATCTCGGGCGTCGGGATCATTTCAGTGCTTGGCATCTCGCTGATACTGGTGGCCTTGTTCGGGCGCGGCGGCAGCGCTGAGGATACAAGGGCGCTGGTTGCATTTGCTCTGTTCGTCACCGCCATCGTGTTTGGCATCGCGACGATCTCCAACGATAATCTGCAAGACCTCAAGACTGGGCAGCTGGTGGGCGCGACGCCGTGGCGGCAGCAGGTGGCGCTGATTATGGGTGTGGTGTTTGGAGCGGTTGTGATCCCCCCGATCCTTGATCTGCTCAACATCACCTTCGGATTCCAGGGCGCGCCGGGTGCCGGCAAGGATGCATTGGCGGCACCCCAAGCCGCGCTGATCTCTGCGATTGCGCAAGGGGTTCTGGGCGGAACGCTGGACTGGGGATTGATCGGGCGCGGGGCGATGATCGGCGCTGTGGCGATCACAATCGATGAAGTTCTTCGGGCCCGTAAGCTGGGCTCGCTACCGCCGCTGGCGGTGGGCATGGGAATGTATTTGCCCTTGGCGGTAACCGCAATGATCGTGGTCGGCGCTGTGCTTGGCCATTTTTACAATCGATGGGCACGCGGTCAGCGCGATCCCGGGTTTGCCGCGCGGCTGGGCGTGCTGGCGGCAACCGGGCTGATTGTGGGCGACAGCCTGTTCAATGTCGGCTTTGCCGGGATTGTCGCAGCGACCGGCAATATCGATGTCCTGGCGGTAATCGAACCGGGCGCCTGGACCACGCTGATTGGGCTGCTGGCCTTTGGCGGCGCGATCGCCTGGCTTTACAGCTGGACCCGCCGCAAGGCATCGCTACCGATCAACTAGAGTTTTTCCGACTTACGTCGGTCCGGCACCAGCCCGCTCCCCCACCCGGCCACCCAAT
>JANOFJ010000139.1:0-11652 GCA_031413595.1 Novosphingobium sp. | reverse complement strand
CGGTCTCGCTCGATCCGCCGCTGGTCGGCTTCCTGCCGGACAAGAAATCGACCACCTGGCCGCTGATCGAAGCGGTCGGACATTTCTGCGTCAACGTGCTCGCCAGTGATCAGCAAGCGCTGTGCCGCCAGATCGCGACCCCGGGGCCAGACAAGTTCGCCGGCGTCGAATATACCCTGTCCAACCACAATCTTCCGGTGCTCGCCGGATCGGTCACGCGGATCGAATGCGCGCTCCATTCGGTAACCGAAGCCGGCGATCATTACTTCGTGATGGGCCGGGTCCTTGGCCTCGAAGTGATCCGCGATGCCGCGCCGATGCTGTTCTTCAAGGGCGGCTACGGCAGCTTCGCCATTCCCGATTGAGTACGCTTTGCCCACCAGCAGGGTGACGCCAGCTGGGTGACAGGGGTTACACGGTGTAACCCAAGTGTCCGGTCTATTTCCCGCTTTGTATCAATCGCTTGCAAGGGCAGGGCGACACCCGTAACCCACCTGTCCGGGCCATTTTTCGTATATATAACAACAGCTTCCACGCATGGGGTGACAGCTGGAGTGTTTATCTGTCCGTCCGTCCCTCGCACTGGCATTCAAACCCTTCCTCGCAAACCCTGGTGAGCGCGCCAGTGTGAAGGCATGGGCCGGAGTAGGAAAATGGTTTTCGCACGCGGCCGCGGAAACTCGCGCCTATTTGGCCTGCGCCTATGTGGCCCGCGCCTATCTGGCGAACAGCTGGTCGAGACTGGCAAAGGCCTTCATCTCGATCGCATTGCCGCTGGGATCGCGGAAGAACATCGTCGCCTGCTCGCCCGGCTCGCCCTTGAAGCGGATCGTCGGCGCCATCGCAAAGTCGGTTCCCGCCGCGCTCAGCCGGTCGGCCAGCGCCTGCCAATCCGCCAGCGTCAGCACGATGCCGAAGTGAGGCACCGGCACATCATGGCCGTCGACCGGGTTGGTGCCTTCATCGCCTGACCCAGCACCCGTCACCAGATGCGCCACGATCTGGTGCCCGTAGAAATCGAAATCGATCCACTCCTCGCTGCTGCGCCCCTCGGCACAGCCGAGCAAGCCACCATAACACCGCCGAGCCGCAGCCAGATCACGGACCGGAAAGGCGAGATGAAACGGACGGAGTGAAATGGCGCTTCTCCAACTGTGCAAGGCAAAGACCAATTACGCGGGCCGGACCGCCGCAGCAACCCGCCGCCCTGTTTTCTTGTCTCCCCCCTGCTCTTGCGGAGGAAGCAGCGGGTTTCAGCCAAACGCCCAGCGCAGCAGATACGGCAGCCCCAGCACGAAACTCCAGCCAAGCTTGCCCCACAGCGCCAGCCTGGGGTTCTGATGGTTCCACAAGCCCAGCGCGCCCGACGCGCCGATCGCGCCCGCCCCCGGCACCCAGATGCCGATCAGCCCCGAAAGTCCAAGCAACCCCAGCAACCGGATCGCCCCGCCCGAACGCGCCTTGTCCGCCGGGTTCTTGATCCCCCACAGCCCGGCAATCCCGATCAGCCCGATCAGGCCGACAAATGGCGCAATTGTATCCAGCATAAATCCCGCTCCCCTTGCCCTGCCGCGCGGCGAGGAAGCCGGGCCAGCGGGCGCGGGCATGATGGCGGAAATCAGGGGGATGGCAATGGGGGATTGGGAGCGTGCGACGGGGGACATGCTACTGCGTGTCCCCGAGCACGGGTGCGGTTAGGTCGAATGTCGGAGGAGTTGGGGGGTTAAGTAAGCTGTCACCGTAGCCCCGTCACCGTAGCCCCCAAACAATCAGCTCATGCAACCGCCCATTCGAACCTAATTAGTATAGTGTCCCCGAAATTATACCGAAATTAGTATAGTGTCCCCGAAATTGTAGTGTCCCCGAAATTGTGCGGAACTGTCTGGTGTCCCCGGAACTGTCCCCGGAACTGTGCCGGAACTGTGGTGTCCCCGGAACTGTGGTGTCCCCGGAACTGTGGCGGAATTTAGTGTCCCCGGAATTTCGGTGTCAATTTACAACAAAGTGACCACCGCACAACTTCCACGTCGCAGTAATGTCGCGAGACGTTTGCGATTCTATGATCTCATCAAAACGAAAAAGCCGACCATTAAAATCTATATAATAGATAACTCGATTCTTATTTGAAGACGAACCTCTAGAAATATAGTAATTTTCCCGCATCTCTACAGAATGAACCACAACATATGAATTGCTCCTAAATTTCTTTAGAGCCACAAATTCAAAGGTGCCATGATATTCGTAATACCTACCTCTATCAAACTTCGATATATGACCACGTTCTATATGACTTGAAACCTTTCCCTCAGGAGACAGTTGGCCTGAACTAGAGAACGTTGCCATTTTATCATCAATGTATAGCACATCTTCGTATCCGGTACAAAACTTCGCCATGTAATCAATTTCCCTTGGGCACGAAGTCAGAAGGGATATGGAACTTACCAAAGTAATCCACTGAATTAATCTTGTGCAAACCGATGAATACTTAATAGGCATCAGTCAATCTCGCCTAGCATGAACTTTACACCGACAATTCGGGGGACACAATACTAATTAGCCGCACAAGCATACCATCCCATAATTCCTCCCCGAAATCCCTAAATTTCAAAGGGAGCCCCCCGCGCACCGGTCAGCTTGGCAAAGTTGCTGTTTGCCGCATGGCTTCGCCAAGCGCGAGCGCGGTTGATATCGCCAAGTTCATCGAGCGTACCTGCGGCCGCATCGGAATGCGCACCCGGGCATCGCAGGCCTCGGCGATGGCACTCGGCACGCCCGCGCTTTCCTTGCCAAACAGCAGCACATCGCCGGCCTCAAAGCTGAAATCATAGGCCGAGTGACTGCTCTTGGTCGTGAACAGTACCAGCCTTCGCGAGCCGATGGCGGCCCGGAACGCGCCGAAATCGGCGTGTCGGGCGATGGTCACATGATCGATATAGTCCATCGCAGTCCGGCGGACCCGGCGATCGTCCCACGTGAACCCCATCGGCTCGATCAGGTCGACAGCCGCTCCCATACAGGCACCAAGGCGCAGGATGGCGCCGACGTTTCCGGCAATCTCCGGTTCGAAAAGGGCAATGCGCATGCAAGCTGCTTGGCGCCGGCGAGCGAGCCATGCAAGCCCGCGGTTGTGGTGCCGGGTTACGGCGACGGGAAACACGGTGAGAATGCGCTGATTTTGCATAGCCAATACCCGCTGGCGCCGGTCTGCATGTTCGTGGACATCACTTTGGCGCTTCCCTATATTCGGGCACAGCTGTTCCTGACGATGGCGATTGGCGGCGCGCGCTGGAATATCATTCGCGCCAATGCGCACCATCTTACGGGGACACCCGCCATGCGAACGCAGGAGCCCGCGATGACCGAAGATGACACGAAAGCCGCGATTGCCACTTTGAACCATATCATGGAGGCGGAGCTGGCGGGCGTCGTCCGCTACACGCATTATTCGCTGATGGTGTACGGCTATAACCGCATTCCGATCGTCTCATGGCTGGAGGGCAATGCCGCCGAGGGCCTCGCCCATGCGCGCAAGGCGGGTGAACTGGTGACCTTGCTGGGCGGCCATCCCTCGCTCCAGGTCGGCCCGCTGCTAGAGACCGCGCGGCATGACATCGGTGATATCCTGCGCGAGAGCCTTGAGCATGAACGGATGACGCTGGGGCTCTATTACGAATTGCTCAAAACGGCGGCGGACAAATCGGTTTTGCTGGAGGAATATGCGCGCGAGATGATCATGCTCGAGGAGCTGCATCTGGACGAGGTCAACAAGATGTTGCGCAAGCCGGGCGATGTCGGGGTGTTTCACGACTGACGCGGATTGGCCGGAGGCGGCAGCAATACACGTCCACCCCGGATTTCATCCCACGTTCATGCGCCGGACCTAGTTGCCCTGCTGGCTGCGGGTCACACCAGCATGGAAGGTTGCGGATTGGACACGTTCGATATAGCACTGCCACTCAACAATGCGCGTCGGTTCGGATCAGGACCTATTGTGCAGCATTGGGATGTCCAGACATGACTGAGCATTATGGCGGCACGCTACCGGGCGAGTTGTGGCCAATTCTCGATACCGTGCTCGATGCAGTGATCGTGTTGTCGAAGGACGGGCGGGTTGTGGCGTGGAATGGCCTGGCCGAGTACACCTTCGGCTGGACCTCGAGCGAGGCCTGCGGGCGGAAGCTGTCCGACCTGATTGTCCCGCCCGAGCACCGCGCATCGCATGAAGAGGGGATGGTGCGGCTGCATGGTGGCGGTACGTCGCGTGTGCTCAATCGGCGGATCGAGATGCCTGCGCTGTGCAAGGACGGCCGGCAGATACCGGTCGAGCTGTCGATCACCACCGCGCAGGGGACCGATACCAGCTACTTCGTCGGCTTCCTGCGCGACATCAGCGAGCGGCATGCGGCCGAAGCAGTGTTGCGCCGCCAGCTGCGCGAGCATCTGGTCATGCTCGAGATCACGCAGTTCGCCAGCCAGGCCAATTCGTTCGAGGAAGCAGTCCGCGCGATCCTGGGGGCTGTGTGCGAAATGACCGAGTGGCAAGCCGGCCACGCTTTACGGGTCGACAAGAAACACCCTCAGATGCTGGTTGCATCGTCGATCTGGTATGAAAAGGAACCGGACATTGCCGCCGCGCTCAAGGATGCGACGCGCGGCATGGTGTTTCCCGCCGGGGTCGGGCTGCCCGGCCAGGTACTGGAATCCGGCAAGCCAGTGTGGATGAGCGACGTCAATATCGAGGGCAATTTCATTCGCAAAGGCTGCGGTTTTCGCGGCGCTTTCGGCTTTCCGCTGATGAGCGACGGCCGGATCAGCGCGGTGCTGGAATTCTTTTCTTCATCACCTTCCTCGCCCGATCCGTCGGTGCTGTACCTTGCCCAGGCGCTGGGGCAACAGCTGAGCCAGGTGATCGAGCGCAGCGAGATCATCGAGCAGCGGGAACTGCTGATCAATGAACTGAACCACCGGATGAAAAACCTGCTGACGATCGTCCAGTCGATCGCCAGTCTTACGTTCGGCAACCTGAGCGATCCCGAGCAGAGGCTTAAATCCTTCATGCAACGGCTGGCGGCGATTGCACGGGCGCAGGATCTGGTGATCGATGATCGCTGGGAGGACACGACGCTGCGCGCGGTGATCGAGGCGGCGCTGGCGGGTTTCCCCGCCTATGCCGACCGCATCAGCCTGACCGGACCCGAAGTCCGCGTCCCCGCCACCGATGCCCAGACCAGCGTGCTGACGGTCCACGAATTGTGCACCAACGCCCTCAAATATGGTGCGCTGGCGACCGACAACGGGCGGATTGAGATCACCTGGGGTTACAAGGACGAAGGCCCGGCGCGGACGTTCTTTTTCGACTGGCGGGAGATCGGGGCAAAGCTGACAGGCGAACCCCAACGTAAGGGTTTCGGATCGAGCCTGCTCAGGCGCGGCCTAGGCGGAGGCGCTGCCTCCAAATTCGATGTCCAGTACAACCCGGACGGGATCCATTATCGCCTCACCTCGCCTTCGCCGGAGTTCGCCGCCGAGGAAGTCGCGGTCTAGTCCGCGCCCTGCCCTGTTGCGCCGCATGTGAAAACGGAGGCCCCGTTCGGAGCCTCCGCCTTTGTTTCACTGCTCCGCCAGTTCGCGCGGGTTACTTGCTCAGTTGGCCCCGAACCGCGCCGCCGGGGAAGGCAGCGTTGTGGACGTTGACGTAATAGTTCTGCGGGTTCTGGACCAGCTCCATCGCCAGCTCGCGGGTGATGGTGGTGCATTGCTCGGTAGCTCCGGCAGCCGGCGCAGTGAGCGCAACAGCGACGCCTCCCGCCACCCCAGCCGCCCCGGTGTGGATATGCGCTGCACCGGCGGCATCGATCATCTGGACGCTCAGCGTATAGCACAGCTGGCCCTGCCCGGGATTGATACGGGCCGTGAAGCTGCCCGTGCCGTCCGCATCGCCAGGGCCGGGAACTTCGTTGGCACCGCTGAGTGATGCAGTGAGCTTGCGGCCGGAATCACCGCTCGGGTCTGCGGCAAGCGAAGTGCCCAGCAAAGCGGCGCTGGCCGCAAGGGCAAAAGTAACGGTCTTGATCATGGCTCGTTCTCCTCAATCGGTCTGTCCGCGGCGCAGCGGATTGCCGCACCATCGCTCCTTAGTGTGGTGAGAACACCGTAATCTCACGAAAGTTTCGCGCCGCCCAGACCGGCGCGGTGAAGTGTGTTCACCGCGCGAGCAGCGCCCCCAGATAGCCGCCGGTAAAGCTGCGCGGGTTCTTGGCCACGACTTCGGGCGTGCCCTCGGCGACGATTTCGCCCCCGCGCACCCCGCCTTCGGGGCCAAGATCGATGATCCAGTCGGCGGTCTTGATGACATCGAGGTTGTGCTCGATCACCACCACGCTGTTGCCGCCATCGACCAGCCGGTGCAACACTTCGAGCAGCTTGCGGACATCCTCGAAATGCAGCCCGGTGGTCGGCTCGTCGAGGATATAGAGCGTCTGCCCCGTCGACCGCCGACTGAGTTCCTTGGCAAGCTTGACCCGCTGCGCCTCGCCGCCCGACAGCGTGGTCGCCTGCTGGCCGACCTTGACGTAACCGAGGCCAACTTCGTTGAGCATATGCATCTTTTCACGGATCGGCGGGACCGCCTTGAAGAAGACCTCGGCATCTTCAATCGTCATGTCGAGGACATCGGCGATCGAGTGACCCTTGAACTTCACCTCCAGCGTTTCACGGTTGTAGCGCTTGCCGCCGCATTCCTCGCAGGTCACGTAAACATCGGGCAGGAAGTGCATCTCGATCTTGATCAGGCCATCGCCCTGGCACTTTTCGCAGCGCCCGCCTTTGACGTTGAACGAAAACCGCCCCGGCTTGTAACCGCGCGCACCGCTCTCGGGCAGGCCTGCGAACCAATCGCGGATCTGGGTGAAGGCGCCGGTATAGGTTGCGGGGTTGCTTCTTGGCGTGCGGCCGATTGGTGACTGATCGATCTCGATCACCTTGTCGCAGAACTCGAGGCCGGTGATCTTGTCATGCGCCCCGGCGATCACCCGTGCGCCATTGAGCGCCCGCGCCGCACCCGCGTGGAGCGTGTCGATCGTGAAGCTGGACTTGCCGCTGCCCGAAACCCCGGTGATGCAGGTGAAGGCGCCAAGCGGGATGCTGGCGGTGACACCCTTGAGATTGTTGGCCCGAGCATTGTGGACTGTTAGCTTGTGGCCGTTGCCCTTGCGGCGCTTTGCTGGAACCTCGATCCGGCGGGTGCCGAGCAGATACTGCCCGGTCAGGCTATCGGGCGCGGCGAGGATATCGGCGAGCGTCCCTTGCGCAACGATATGTCCGCCGTGGACCCCTGCCCCCGGCCCCAGATCGACGATGTGATCGGCGTGGCGGATCGCATCCTCATCATGCTCGACCACGATCACGGTATTGCCCAGATCGCGCAGCCGCTTGAGCGTTTCGAGCAGCCGGTCGTTGTCGCGCTGATGTAATCCGATGCTCGGCTCATCCAAAACATACAGCACACCCGAGAGCCCCGAACCGATCTGCGAGGCAAGCCGAATCCGCTGCGATTCGCCGCCGGACAGCGTACCTGAAGTGCGGTTGAGGTTTAGGTAGTCCAACCCGACATTGTTGAGGAACCCCAGCCGCTCGTTGATCTCCTTGAGGATGGATTTGGCGATCTGGCTTTGCTGCGCGGTAAAGCCTTCGTTGACATGGGAAAACCACTCCAACGCGTCGGACACCGAAAGCTGCGTGCGCGAGGAAATGTCCTCTCCCGCCAGCTTGACCGACAGCGCCTCGGGCTTGAGCCGCTTACCCTCGCAGGTCTCGCAGGCCTGCGCGGTTTGATATTTACTCAGCTCTTCGCGCATCCAGGCGCTCTCGGTTTGCAGCATCCGCCGGTTGAGATTGCCGATCACGCCTTCGAACGCTTTGCGGACGGTGTAGCTTTTGCGGCCGTCGACGAAGGTCAGCGGCACAGCTTTTCCGCCAGTGCCATAGAGGATCACCAGTTGCACCTCGCCGGGCAATTCCTGCCACGGCGTGGTCAGGGCGAAGCCATATTCGGCAGCCAGGCTGGAGAGCACCTGCATGTAATAGGGCGACGGCGGGTTGCTCTTGGCCCAGGGCACGATCGCTCCTTGCTTCAGCGTCAGCCCCTCGTTCGGAACCACCAGCTGCGGATCGAACAGCAGCTTTTCGCCAAGGCCGTCGCAGGCCGGGCAAGCGCCTTGGGGGGCATTGAACGAGAACAGCCGCGGTTCGATGGATTCAATCGTGAAGCCGGAGACCGGGCAAGCGAACTTCTCGCTAAAAACAATCCGGTTGGGCGGCAGGCCTGCGCCCTTCATCGCGCCTCCCGCGTCCTCATCCTCGCGTCCCGGAACGAGGCCATCGGCCAAATCGAGATAGACCAGCCCATCTGCCAGTTTCAGCGCCTGTTCGAAGCTGTCTGCCAGCCGCGTTTCAATCCCGTCTACACCGTCCTTCTTGGTCCGCACCGCGATCCGGTCGACTACCACCTCGATGTCGTGCTTGTATTTCTTGTCGAGCGCGGGAGCTTCCTCGATCGCGTAGAACTCGCCGTCAATCCGCACGCGGGTGTAACCGGCCTTCTGCCACTCGGCCAGCTCCTTGCGGTATTCGCCCTTGCGGCCGCGCACCACTGGCGCGAGCAGATAGGCGCGGGTTCCCTCGGGCAGCGCCATTACCCGGTCGACCATCATGCTGACCGTCTGGGCGCTGATCGGCAGGCCCGTCGCAGGCGAGTAAGGCACGCCCACTCGCGCCCACAGCAGCCGCATATAGTCATAGATCTCGGTCACCGTGGCGACGGTCGAGCGCGGGTTGCGGCTGGTGGTCTTCTGCTCGATCGAGATCGCCGGCGAGAGCCCGTCGATATGCTCGACATCGGGCTTCTGCATCATCTCGAGGAACTGGCGCGCATAAGCCGAGAGCGACTCGACATAGCGCCGCTGGCCCTCGGCATAGATAGTATCGAACGCGAGGCTGGATTTTCCCGATCCCGACAGCCCCGTAATGACGATCAAACTGTCGCGCGGCAGCTCGACATCAAAACCCTTGAGGTTATGCTCGCGGGCACCCCGGACAATTATCTTCGATTGCGACATGGGACGCGCCTGTTCCACATCTGTTCGATTCGGGCAAGGGGGAGCGCGCTTGATTGCGTCCGGGCGTTATCCGACCAACTCGAGAATGGCAGTGAAAGGAAAATCGAACCAACAAATCGAAAATATGGAAGCCGGTTTTGCCAATAATATTGATCGGAAGTGCTGATTTACTTGAACTACTAACGCCTGCGCTGATTGTCTTTGTGCGAAATTTAAAACTGTGTAGGCTTATCGCCATGCCAATAATCGGCTCTGTCTCGGAGAGCAACTCCGCACCAACTTCGCTCGTGGGCGGAACTATCAATTCAGGCGCGCTCCAAGGTCTGGTGGTAACCGGCGTATCGCTGGGCGGTTGGCACAGTGGTAATACAGGGATCGCGTACGCAGGTATCTACGGCACGCTGACGGTCAATGCTAACGGCAGTTATACCTACACGCTGGACAATACCGATCGCGACACCAATTTGCTGGCGCAAGGCGATCAGGCACTCGATCGTTTCGTGGTGACTTACACGCTTGGCGGTGTCCGGCACACATATGATCTGAACGTTGCGATCAACGGTGTCGATGAGCCGGGGCAGGCGACAATCCTGACGGACCAGACGATTCTTTTGACAGGTCCGGAAACATTCGATGCGAACAGTTATATCCGCTCGTCCGCGCGAAGCGGGATGCGCTACGAATGGTTCGAGGAAGGCGACATCTTTGTCACGAACCACGGTTCGATCAGCGTCCGTCGCGCATCCGACGCACAGCTAGACCCGCAGAACTTCGCCGTCTTTGCAAATCAGGTCAATAACGGAGGCCGCATTGCGATACGCGTGGACAATGCCGCGCCGGCGTCATTGGCGGATGTCATTGGGGTCCAATCGTTCGGCAGCAACTCCGGCGTGATCTCGGCTGTACAGAGCATTACCGCGCCGGGCTACCAGTTCAACGGGCGGGTAATCGCAACGTCGGGGATCGGTGCGAATTTTGGCCTGGTTGAAGCTGTCTCTAGCAATCAAGCCATTGGCGCCTGGTTCGGAATGAACCGCAACGACGGCCTCATCTATGTCGAGGGCGTCACCCCAATCGGCATCTTGTTCGGGTCCAATCTCCTCAACAACGGAACGATCCGAGTCGTCGCCACGGATCCCGCCAGTGGATCCACCGCCTATCACCACTTCCCGGGTAGTACCAATATCTACGCCAATGTGCTGACGATCGAGAACAACGGCACGATCGTGGCGGACATCGCCTTCTCCATCGCTGCTGGCTACAATGCCGCCACACATCTCACCAATACAGGGCACATCGAAGGCGACCTGCGAATTGACAGCGGCGTCAACGTAATCGAGAATCTGACCGGCGGTTACTGGATGGGGCAGCTGACGCTCGGTCCGCAGAACGACATTGTCGGCAATGCCGGCACGATCGAAGGCGGCATCGACCTTGGTGGCAACGGTGACCTCTACATCGGCCGCGGCAGCGGATCGGTTTCCGGCACGGTTCTGGGAGGGGCAGGCCAGGACATACTGATCGGCAGCGCTGCAAGTGATCGTCTTTCGGGCGGAGACGGGACTGACTGGATCGAAGGCGGCGGCGGTGCCGACAACCTGGCTGGCGGGACTGGCGCGGATATCTTCGCTTACCGTCTCGCAAGCGATTCAACCGGCGCGACGCGCGATATGATCAGCGATTTCGTGAGCGGGACCGACAAGATCGATATCGGCGCCCTGCTCGCTTCGTCGTTCACCTTGACCGCCCAGGGCGGCAACACGATCCTTGAGGCGTTGACCGCATCGGGTACGTTGTCGGTCTTGATCAACGGTAGCGTCAGCCTGTCGGATGTCCGCAGCACCGCGCCCTTCTCGACCGGAAGCGGCACCAGCGGCAATGATGTGATCGTCGCCGGAACCATCGGGTTCACGGTCAACGGCCTTGACGGGGACGACACTATTCTTGGCTCTGCGGGCGACGACATTATCGACGGCGGCATGGGCGGGGACTCCTTGTTCGGAGGCGCGGGCAACGATGTCTACTTCACCGAAAGCGGTGAAGACCGGGTGTCTGAGGAAGCCAATTCCGGCATCGACGAGATCCGGACCGTGGTTGGCTATACGCTCCCGGCCAACGTTGAAAACGGCACGCTCCTGGGCAGCAATCCGATCGGAGTTCTGGGCAACGCAAGGGACAATATCCTATTGGGCAATGCCGCCCCGAACTTCCTGTCAGGTGGTGGAGGCAACGATACGATCATCGGCGGGCTAGGAGGCGACTATATCCAGGTCGGCGGCCATACTCGCATCGTCTACAATTCGGTCGGGGAATCCACGGTCGCAGCTTGGGACATGATCAACCAGTTCGCGCAGGGCTCGGACCTGATCGACCTGACGACGATCGATGTCCTGAGTTTTACCTTTGCAGACAGACCGGCCAGTGCCGGCAACGCTTTCTTCTATGATGGTCCGCACATGGGATTTGCGCAGTATATCCTAGGTTGGACCGACGTTACGATAGAAACAACAGCCGGCACCATGTTCATGCGGGTTGC
>JANOFJ010000138.1:0-10968 GCA_031413595.1 Novosphingobium sp. | reverse complement strand
CGAAACTGACGGCGACACTGGGTAGGCTGGCTGCGCGCGCAGCGCGGATATCAAAACTTGAATCGCCGACAAACGCCGCCGCACCTCCGCCCAGCCGCGCTACCATCGCATGTAGCGGATCGGGCGCGGGTTTGAGCGCGGTGATCCCGGGCGATCCGCCGCCGATCACGCAGTCAAACCGTGCCAGCAAGCCCAGCGCATCGAGCAGTTTAACCGCCAGGGCCTCGGGCTTGTTGGTCACCACCGCCAGTTTCACGCCGCCCGCCGCCAGCGCATCGAGCATCGCGCCGCCGCCGGGATAGAGCGCCGTGTGCAACGCGATATTCGCCTCGTAATGGCCGAGCAGCGCGGCATAGAGCGGGGGAAGGTCAATATTCTCAGCGCCGCCGGTCAGTTCCAGCGCGCGGCCCAGCATCAGCCGCGATCCTCCTCCGATCAGCGCCGAAACCTGCTCCGGGGGAACTGCCGCGCGGCCAACCAGAGCCAGCGCATGATTGACCGCCGCGCCCAGATCGGCGGCGGTATCAAGCAGCGTCCCGTCAAGGTCGAAGCCAACGATTTGGAAGGGCAGTTTCACCATTGTGACGTCGGATACTCGACGTTGTGGAAACGGCAAGCATTTGGTGGCAAAGGCGTTAAGCATGAGCGCGTCCACCCCCCCTCTCGCCGTAATCGTCCTTGCTGCGGGGCAAGGCACCCGCATGAAGAGCGATCTTCACAAAGTGCTGCATCCGATCGCGGGTCGGCCGATGCTGATGCATCTGATGGCCAGTGTCGATGTGCTTGCTCCCGCCAGAAAGGTGGTGATCGTCGGTGCCGGCAAAGAGCAGCTGGAACAGGCGCTCGCCGGATCGGCGCAGCTGGCGGTGCAGGAGCCGCAGCACGGCACCGCGCACGCGGTCCAGCAGGCGCAAGGCGCGCTGGCGGATTTCAGCGGCGATGTGCTCGTCATGTACGGCGATGTTCCGTTCGTCACCGCAGATACCATGCGGGCGATGCTGGCACGGCTGCACGGGTCAGACAATCCGGCGGTGGTCGTGCTGGGGTTCCAGCCTGACGATGCGTTGCAATATGGCCGGATCATTGCGTCGGGCGACAGCATCGTCAAAATGACCGAGTTCAAGGACGCCAGCGCGTCAGAACGCGCCGCAACGTTGTGCAATTCAGGCCTGATGGCGGCGCGCTCGGCAGATCTGTTCGCGCTCCTCGCCCGGGTCGGCAATGACAACGCGCAAGGCGAGTATTACCTCCCCGATGTGGTCAATATCGCGCTGGCTGATGGCCGCAGCTGCGCGGTGGTGGTGACGGCGGACGCGGATGAAGTCGCCGGAATCAACAGCCGCGCCGAGCTTGCCGAGGCGGAAAGCCGCTGGCAGGCGCGCCGCCGCAAGGCCGCAATGGCCGACGGTGCCTCGCTGATCGCGCCCCAAACCGTTTGGTTTGCCTGGGACACCAAGCTGGGCCGCGATGTCACGATAGAGCCCAATGTGGTGTTCGGCCCCGGCGTCACCGTGGCCGACGGAGTGCGGATCCGCGCCTTCTGCCATATCGAAGGCGCGACATTGGCGAGCGGCGTCGAAGTCGGCCCCTATGCGCGCCTGCGTCCCGGTGCGGTGCTGGAAGAAAAGGCCAAAGTCGGCAATTTCGTCGAGATAAAGAACGCCGTGATGGGCAAGGGCGCCAAGGCCAGCCACCTCTCCTACATCGGCGATGCCGAAGTCGGGGCAGGGGCGAACATCGGCGCGGGCACGATCACCTGCAATTATGACGGCTATTTCAAGCACAAGACCGTGATCGGGGCAGGGGCCTTCATCGGCTCGAACTCTGCGCTGATCGCGCCGGTAAAAATTGGCCGCGATGCGATCGTGGCGGCCGGGAGTGCGGTTTCGCGCGATGTGGCGGACGGCGAACTCCGGATGGTGCGCGCCGAACAGCTGGTCAAGCCAGGCTGGGCCGACCGGTTTCACGATGCGATGAAGAAGCGCAAGGCGGAAAAGAAGGGGTGATGCCCTGCCGGTGCTTGACATGATATCATGATATGATATCAGTATATCACTATGACCCGCATTCTCGCTGACCTCCCCGATGATGAGATCAAGCGGCTTGACCAGCTCGCTTATGAGCAAGGCAAGTCGCGCGCGGCCGTCCTGCGCGAGGCGGTGGCGGCCTATCGTCCGCAAGGGGCAGGCGGCGATATGAGCTGGCTCGACGCGGGGTTTGGTCTGTGGGCGCGCAACGGCGTTGCTTACGATCCGCACGAATACGATCGCAAGCGGCGCGCCGAATGGACGCGTTATTGGGACGACGATTACGAGGAAGTCCGTGCCGAATCGCCCGACATGTTCGACGAGGAGGATGACCGCCAGCGGCAGATCTATCTCGACATGCTGGCGGGAAAATATCCCAAGCCCAAGCGGCCCGACGGCAAGTGAGCGGATTTGCGTTCGACGCCAACATCGTGATCGATGCCTTGGCGGGGTATCCTCCGGCACGCACCGAGATCGAGCGCGCCGTGGGGCTGGCTTCGCGGCCGTGGATCAGCCGCATGGCTTGGATCGAGGTGCTTTCAAAAGGGGGCGAAGCGATGGTTCAGGACGCACTGACCTTCCTGTCCCGCTTCGGCCTCGACGAAATCGATGAAGAAATCTCGCGCCGCGCAGCGGCACTTCGGCGCGAGCGGCCCCGTTTGAAATCGCTCGACGCGATCATCCTTGCAACGGCCCAGATTCGCGGCCGAGTGCTCATTACACGAAATACCAAGGATTTCCCGGCAGAGATGCCGGGCATCCGCGTTCCCTACATTCTCTAACGAAGGCACCTCACTCATGTGCGGAATTATTGGCATCGTCGGCAAGGAAGAAGTGGCGGACCGGCTGGTCGATGGGCTGCGCCGCATGGAGTATCGCGGCTATGACAGTGCGGGGGTCTGCACCGTCAAGGACGGCCAACTGATCCGCCGCCGGGCTGAGGGCAAGCTGGTCAATCTGGTGCGCGAACTGGCCCGCGATCCCGCGCCCGGCACGATCGGCATCGCCCATACCCGCTGGGCCACTCATGGTGCGCCAACCACCAGCAACGCCCATCCCCATGCCACCGCAGAGATCGCGCTGTTCCACAACGGGATTATCGAGAACTTCCGCACCCTGCGCCAGGGGCTGGAAGCACGCGGGCGCATTTTCGAAAGCGAGACCGACACCGAAGTGGTCGCGCATCTGGTCTCCGAGCAGGTCGAGGCCGGTGCGAGCCCTCAGGAAGCGGTCAAGGCGGTGCTGCCGCAGCTGCGCGGAGCCTTTGCGCTGGCGATCGTATTTCGCCAGCATCCCGATTTGCTGATCGGGGCACGGCTGGGCTCGCCGCTGGTCGTCGGTCACGCCGATGGCGAGACCTATCTTGGCTCCGATGCACTGGCGCTGGCCCCATTGACCCAGCAAATCACCTATCTGGAAGAGGGTGACTGGGTGGTTGTTACCAGGCAAGGTGCAGAAATATATGATAAGGATAACAAACCAGTAAGGCGAGAAGTTACCACTTCAGGTGCATCGGCAGCGGCGATCGAAAAGGGCAACTACCGCCACTTCATGCAAAAAGAGATTTTCGAGCAGCCGACCGTGGTGGCGCAGACCCTGCGCAGCTACATCCGCCAAGTCGATCAGTCGGTCGCGCTGCCGCAGTTCGACTTTGACCTGTCGTCGATCAACCGGGTAACCATCGTTGCTTGCGGAACCAGCTACTACGCCGGGATGGTCGCCAAATACTGGTTCGAGCAATTCGCGCGGCTGCCGGCTGACATCGATTTCGCCTCCGAGTTTCGTTACCGTAACCCGGTGTTGGAGCCGGGCGGTCTGGCGCTGTTCATCTCGCAATCGGGAGAAACCGCCGATACTCTGGCCGCGCTGCGCCATTGCAAGGCGGCGGGGCAGACGATTGCGGTGGTAGTCAACGTGCCAACCAGTTCGATGGCGCGCGAGGCCGATCTGCTGTTGCCGACCCACGCCGGGCCGGAAATCGGTGTGGCCTCGACCAAGGCCTTCACCTGCCAGCTCGCTGTTCTGGCCGCACTGGCCGCGCATATGGCGGTCAAGCGCGGGCGGATGAACCGTGCCGAGGAGGCCGAGGTGGTCAAGCATCTGCTCGAAGCCCCCGCAAGCCTCAACGCTGCGCTGGCCCATGACGACGAGATCGCCGCCATGGCCCACCTCATCGCGCCGGCCCGCGATGTACTCTATCTGGGGCGTGGACCGGACTTTCCGCTCGCGCTTGAGGGTGCGCTAAAACTTAAAGAAATCAGTTACATTCATGCCGAAGGTTATGCATCAGGTGAGATGAAACACGGCCCGATCGCCTTGATCGACGAGGCGGTGCCGGTGATCGTGCTGGCGCCTTCGGGCCCGCTGTTCGAAAAGACCGTCAGCAATATGCAGGAAGTCCGCGCGCGAGGCGGCAAGATCGTGCTGATTTCCGATCGCGCCGGACTCGAAGAAGCCGGTGAGGGCTGCCTGGCGACGATCGAGATGCCGAGCGTTCACCCGCTGATCGCGCCGCTGGTCTATGCCGTGCCCGTGCAATTGCTAGCCTACCACGTCGCCTGCGTAAAAGGGACCGACGTGGACCAGCCGCGCAATCTGGCGAAATCGGTGACAGTCGAATAGGCTTCGGTTCGTCTCAAAATCTCTTAAAAATCCTGCAAGGTTTACGCGGCGATAAGATTTGCATGCGTATTACCGTTGGGTGACCAGCAAAAACGCCGCCCAATCCGTTGCCTTGCCCAAAAATCTGCCAGCGATGGCGGTGCTGGGCCTCGCTGATCCCGGTGACGGTGATTGGGGCCGGATGCGCGGTTTGCAGTACTCCGGTATTGCCAAGGTAACACTCGCCCGCAGTCTGGCACACGGCGTAGCCGCGCTTGGCGTGTTGCATCTTTATTTCAGTTCGGTCCATATCCTCGTGCTGATCGGCTGGCTGATCGTGCTCGGCGCCACGCTGGTCTATGGTGCGCGCTATGACCGGTCGCTGGGTGATACCGATCGCCGCCGGATGGCCCGCGACGAGGTAAACAAGCAGACCCTGGGCTCCGCCGCCAATGCGGTGGCCTGGATCATTCCGATGGCTTTTTTTGCGCCCTATGGCGATGCTTCGACCAAACTTGAGCTATGGGCCATCATGGCCATGCTGATGACTGCTTCGGCGGTTATCCTGCCGGCTGTCCCACTCGGCAATCTGATGTTCACCGCTATCGTTGCCGGGGCTGCCACCATCAGCTTCCTGCTGGGCGGTAACTACGCGATGGCTCTGCTGGCAATGGTTTTCGGATTTATCGCCGGGATCGGTGCGATCGAGACCGCGCGCAGCTTTCTGGTCGCCAAGATCGCCGAAGCGGGCCTCGCCGAAAAGAGCGAAGTCGTCTCGTTGCTGCTGCGTGAGTTCGAAGAGGGTGAGGCTGACTGGCTGTGGCAGATCGATACCTCGCGCCGGGTCCGCACAATTTCTCCGCGCTTTGCCTTTGCGCTGGGGGTCGAGCCTGAAACCATTGACGGCAAGCCCTTTATTCAGCTGATCGCAGGTGCGGCCTGGGAAACCGGTCAGTTCCCCTCGAGCCTCCACGACCTGGCCGAGCGACTCAAGCGCCGCGAAAGTTTTTCCAACTTGCTGGTGCGCGTCACGATCAATGGCGAGCTGCGCTGGTGGGAACTGTCCGGCACTCCCAAGCTTGACGAAAACGGCGTGTTCGACGGGTTCCGCGGGGTTGGCTCGGATGTTACCGAACAGCGCGATAGTTCGGACAAGATTGCCTATCTGGCGCGCTACGATACGCTGACAGGCCTGCCCAACCGCATGATGCTGACCGAGGCAATGGGCGAGGCGATGCGCTATGCCGAGCAGTGGCGCACCAAATGCGCCTTCCTGATGATCGATCTCGATCGGTTCAAAGCGGTCAATGATACGCTGGGACATCTGGTTGGGGACCAGCTGCTGGCGCGGGTATCCGAACGGCTCAAGAAACTGGTTTCCGAAAATGAGCTGGTTGGCCGTCTCGGAGGCGATGAATTCGCCATCGTGGTTCGCGATGCCAGCGACATTGGCCGAGTCGAACGGGTCGCCGAGGCGGTTATCGAGCTGCTCTCGCGGCCTTACGAAGTTGACCATCACACGCTTTACGTCGGTGCCAGCGTTGGCTCGGCCATCGGTCCGCGTGACGGATCGACGGTCGAAACGCTGATGCGCAACGCCGATCTGGCGCTCTACCGGTCGAAGGACGAAGGCGGCGGGCAGCATTTCACCTACGAGCCTGCGCTCCATGCCCATGCCGAGGAACGCCGCAAGCTGGAGTTCTCGCTCCGCCGCGCGCTGGAACGCAACGAATTCACGCTCAACTACCAGCCGGTGGTCGATGCAATGGATGAGAGCATCGTCAGCTTCGAGGCACTGCTGCGCTGGAACAGCGATGAGCATGGTTCGGTCAGCCCGACCAAGTTCATCCCGCTGGCCGAAGATACCCGTCTGATCGTGCCGATCGGCGAATGGGTGCTGCGCGAAGCCTGCCGCGAGGCGATGCGCTGGCCAACAAACGTCAAGGTAGCGGTCAATGCATCGGGCGAGCAATTGCTCGATCCCAGCTTTATCGCCACCGTGGTCGGCGCGCTTTCAAGCAGCGGACTGCCGGCGCAGCGGCTCGAAATCGAAGTCACCGAAAGCATCTTCCTGCGCGATGCGACCACTGCCCGGACCGCGCTTGAACAGATTATGGGGCTGGGCTGCGGGATCGCGCTGGATGACTTCGGCACCGGCTATTCCTCGCTCGGCTATATCCGCAACTTGCGCTTTTCGACCATCAAGGTTGATCGCAGCTTCGTTCAAGGCGCGGCGACCGGCAATCCGGAAAGTCTCGCAATCATCCGCGCGGTTGTGGCGATGGCGGACAGCCTCGACATGTCGACAACCGCTGAAGGGGTGGAAACCGAAGACGAGCTGGCGACGATTCGGCGGCTCGGCTGCAAGAAGATCCAGGGCTACTTCTTTGGCCGGCCGATGGGCGCGGAAGAAGCGCGCAATCTGTTTGGAATGGCCAAAAAACTGCGCAGCGAAAACGCGGCTTGATCGTCGTCCCGGATCAGGTCCGGGTCGAGGGTTACGCTGCAACCAGCGCCGTTACCGCGCTTTCGAACAACGCGCGGCCATCACTGCCGCCGTGGGCCGCCTCAACCATCCGTTCCGGATGCGGCATCATTCCCAGCACGTTGCCCGCAGCATTAAGCAAGCCGGCAATGTCCCGGGCCGAGCCGTTGACTGGCTCGGCATAGCGGAACGCGACCCGGCCGTCGCCTTCGAGCCGGTCGAGCGTGGCGTCATCGGCGAAGTAATTGCCATCGTGATGGGCTACTGGAATGGTAATCCGCTGCCCGGCTGCATAGCGGGAAGTAAACAGCGACTGGTTGTTCTCCACGCGCAAGCCCACTTCGCGGCAGACAAAGCGGATCCCGGCATTGCGCATCAGCGCGCCGGGCAGCAGGCCGGCCTCGGTCAAGACCTGAAAGCCGTTGCAGACCCCCAGCACCGGGACGCCAGCATTGGCGGCCGCTACCACCGCCTGCATGATCGGCGAGCGCGCCGCCATCGCCCCGGAGCGGAGGTAGTCCCCATAGGAAAAGCCGCCGGGCAAGGCGATGAAATCAAGGCCTTCGGGCAGTTCTGCATCGCCGTGCCACACGCGGTGGGGAGCGTTTCCGGATATTTTCTCCAGCGCATCGGCCATGTCCCGATCACAGTTGGAGCCGGGGAAGGTGATGACGGCGGAGCGGAAAGCACTCATCAGCCGACTCGCTCGATCTGGTAGTTCTCGATCACCATATTGGCGAGCAACCGCTGCGCCATGTCGTCCAGCGCCGCGTCGGTGATGCTGTCGTCCACCTCAAGCTCGATCAGCTTGCCTTGCCGCACGTCCTTGACGCCGTGGTAGCCCAGCCCCTCGATCGCATGGTGGATCGCGCGTCCCTGCGGGTCGAGCACGCCGTTCTTGAGGTTGACGGAAACGCGGACTTTCATCGCGGGGCCTTTCATACGGAGCAGGGATTCGCCCGCGAGCCTATGCCGCGCGCTGCCCGCCGGGGCAAGCATGGAGAGCGACTGAGCTGTTGCCAAATCGGTCCGCAATCCACAGCCGCGTGCCGCTATTCGGGCGGGAACAACCACCGCGCTGCGCCTGCTGCCGCCAGAGACCCGGCCAGCTGTGCTAGCACAAAGCCTGACACATCGGCCGGGGCGATCCCGGCGAATGTATTGCTGAGGCTACGGGCAATCGTAATCGCCGGGTTGGCAAAGCTGGTCGACGAGGTGAACCAGTAGGCGGCGGTAATATACAGCGCGACACTGGACGGAACCGCGGCGGGGCGAATTCGCACGGTGCCCAGGATTGTCAGAATCAGCCCGAATGTGGCAATAAACTCGCCGGCCCATTGGCCGATGCCAGTGCGGGAATGCTCGGAGAACTGGATGATCGGCAGACCGAACATCAGGTGCGCGGCCCAGACGCCCAGGATCCCGCCCGCCAGTTGCGCCGGGATATAGGCCGCCAGCGCGGTCCGGCGCAAATCTCCGCGCAGCACCATGACCAGCGTTACCGCCGGGTTGAAATGGGCACCCGAAATCGGCCCGAGCATGGTGATCAGCACGAACAGCATGGCCCCCGTCGCCAGCGTGTTACCAAGCAGCGCTACTGCGATATTTCCGCCGGAGAGCTGCTCGGCCATGATCCCTGAACCGATTACCGTGGCAAACAGGAAGAAGCTGCCGAGCGCCTCAGCCATCAAATTTCGGGTCATGCCGCTCCTTCCATCTGGCCGATCCGAGCCAATTCGCGGCGCAGCGCAGCGGCATCTGCTTGCGTAAAGTCCAGCGCGAGCAGCACCTTGGTCCGCATTTCAAGCCAGTGCCAGGTTTGCTCGAAGGCCGCATCGACCTCGGCCTCCGTTCCCGTTGCATCGGCCGGGTCAGGCAGGCCCCAATGCACTTTCAGCGGCGCGCCGGGGAATACCGGGCAGGTCTCGGCAGCGGCATTGCCGCAAACGGTAATAGCCAGGTCAACCGGCGGCGCGCCGGAACCGGTAAACTCCGTCCAGCTTTTCGAGCGGAACCGCGAGACATCGATTCCCTTGCGGGCGAGCAGCCGTAAGGCGCCGGGATGCGGCGTGCCCTTGGGCTTGCTCCCCGCGCTATAGGCGCGGATGCGGCCACCGCCCATCCGATCGAGTATCGCCTCGCCCAGGATCGAGCGGGCCGAATTGCCAGTACAAAGCACCAGGACGGAGAGCGGTTCAGACATCGGCCTGAGCGCAGGACGAAGCCAACGGGAGCGTACTGACAGTATCGGCCACGCAGGCTGCGCCGTTGCAGCAGTTTTCGGTAAGATAGCCCATCAGATCACCCATTGCGGCATAATCCGCCGCATAGATGATCGAACGGCTCTGGCGCCGCTGCAGGATCAACCCGGCATTGGTCAGCTGGGCCAGGTGGAAGCTCATCGAAGAGGGTGGAACTCTCAGAGCCTCGGCCAATGCACCTGCTGCCAGCCCGTCCGGACCAGCCTGAACCAGCAGGCGGAACGCAGCAAGGCGGTGATCCTGTGCGAGGGCACCCAGCCCGCGGATTGCGGCATCGGCTTGCATTGAATTGCTCCAAACTTCGATATATCTCGAAATATCGAATTATTTTGATGCTTGTCAATGGACTTGTTGCCCAGTGGCCGTCTCAGCTATGAGGACAAAAGGCCGCGCATAACCGCTCATGGCCCGCTAACCCTCGCAGGATATAAAGCCATGGGCCGTATTCCCAAACCCGCCATGGCCGCCATCGCGCTTGTCCTGATCGGCGCGGCGGTGTGGTTTTTCTGGCCGCGCCCCATCGAAGCGCGCTGGCTCGGCTACGTCGAGGCCGAGACGCTGTATATCGCCGCGCCGATCTCGGGCCGGTTGGCGAGCCGGGCGGCTGAGCGCGGGGCCACTGTAACGCCGGGGCAGGCGCTGTTCTCGCTCGATCCCGAAACCACCGATGCCGATACCGCGCGGGTCGAGGCGCAAATTGCTGCCGCGCAGGCGCAGGTGGCAGACCTGGCCAGCGCGCGCCAGCGCCAACCGGAGCTTGACGTTTCGCGCGCCGGGGAAGCAGCGGCCGCAGCGCAGCTGACCAAGGCGCAACATGATTTTGAGCGGATGTCGGCGCTGGCTGCCAAGGGTTTTGCCAGCCGCGCGCAGCTCGATGGTGCCCGCGCCGCGCGTGACAGCGCGCAAGCCTCGCTGGCGCAAAACCGGGCGCTCTACCGCTCAGGCGAACTGAGCGCGGGGCGCGGAAATCAGATCCGCGGCGCCCAGGCCGAAGTTGCCGCAGCCGAGGCCGCCTTGCGCGCGCAGCGCCAGCGCCGCGGTGAAATATCGCCCAGCTCGCCAGCCAAAGGAATTGTCGAGCAGACTTTCTACAATCCGGGTGAGTGGGTGCCTGCCGGCAGCCCGGTGGTGGCAGTGCTGCCCGATGATCGCCGCAAGCTGCGCTTCTATGTTCCGCAAGACCGGATTGCGGGGCTGCGCTCCGGTGGGTCGATCCGCTTTACCTGCGACGGTTGCGGGGCGGAGCGCACCGCCCGGATCAGCTATATTTCCCCGCGCACCGAATTCTCGCCGCCGGTCATCTACAGCGAGCGGGCCCGGGCCAAGCTGGTGTTTCTGGTCGAGGCCGCGCTGGCGCCAGCGGACAAGCCGCTACCGCCCGGCTTGCCGATCGAGGTCGTGCCGCAATGAATGAAGTGCCGGTCATCGCTGTCAGGGGCCTGACCAAGCGCTTTGCCGGCCGCACCGTGGTCGATAATTTCGACCTGACGGTGAACCAGGGCCGGATATGCGGCTTCCTTGGTCCCAATGGCTCGGGCAAGACCACCACGCTCAGGATGATCTGCGGGCTGATCATTCCCGATGCCGGCGAGGG
>JANOFJ010000137.1:0-1818 GCA_031413595.1 Novosphingobium sp. | reverse complement strand
TCGACTGCCATGAGTGAGCCGCCTGACGAAAAGTGCAAATGCGCAGATTGTGCTGTGCCGTTTTGAACACCGCGGTTGTGGTAAACTTAATCGGTTACCGGGCGCGCGTGGCAATCGCCAAATTTTCGCTGGTATAGCATTCCACCACGGCGCTGACTGGCCGCCCGTCCTGCAATCGCAGCACCGCGCGCTGCATCAGGATGGTGTCTTTCGGGCAAGCCGCAGTTCGGCCGTGCTCGCTTGCCAGCAGTTCGCGCTTGAAGTTTGTCTGGGCTATGACCCGGCCGAAGGGCGCATCGGTCGTATCGAGCGCGTGGTTCATCTCCGCGCTAAGCCGATCAGGCAGATACCAGTTCTGCGCCACGGACAAAACCGTCTCACCGCAGATCAGCCGGACCCGGCGATAGGCGACCCGCTCGGCAATACCGGGCTGGAGCAAGGCGAGGATCGCGGGCGGTGGGGCAAGCTCTTCGAGTAAATCGCGCTGGGCGGTGATGGCAGGCGGCTTGGCCATGCCGCGTGCCCGGCACCACCGGGTCAGCGCGGCGGTAGCACTGTTTTCGCTGGCCAGGACGCGCTCGAAGTCGGTCAACCCCAGCGACTGGGGTGCGGTACATCCAGAGAGGGTTGCCACAGCCAGAATTCCCGCCAATGTCTTCAAATTCCGCCTGCCAGAGCGGGGTGGCCTAACGCCTCAAGCCCCGCGCCAAGCGCGCTGGCGCAGGCTTCAAGCTGCTCGCCATCGGTGGAACGGATTACGAAATTTGCCCCGACCTTGCCCTCGCGGAAGAATGGATAGCTGCCGATTTGGCAACCTTCATAGGCTTGTTCGGTGGTTCGCAGCAGCGTGGCAATCTCGCTTTCAGCTACCCAGCAGCCAATCGTTGCACTCAGCAGCGGCAGCCCACCTTCAAGCGAGCCGGTCAGTGCATCGAGCATTCCCGCGGTGATGCTGGGGACGCCCGCCATCAAATAGACATTGCCGATCTGGATGCCAGGGGCGCCGGACATCTGATTGGGGATCAGCACAGCGCCATCAGGTACGCGGGCCATCCGCAAGCGGGCTTCGTTGAGTCCTCCGCGCGGTTCATAGTAACGTTCAAGGATGGCGCGGGCTTCGGGGTGGATCACCACCTCAACCCCCAACGCCTCGGCCACCGCATCCACGGTGATATCATCATGGGTCGGGCCGATTCCGCCGGTTGTGAAGAGGTAATCGTTGCGCAGGCGCAAGGCGTTCACCGCCTCGACAATCGCGGGAGTATCATCGGGCACCACCCGCACTTCGCGCAGTCGAATGCCTTGCACGCCCAGCCAGCTCGCCACTTGGGCGATATTCTTGTCGTGGGTTCGGCCAGAGAGGATTTCGTCGCCAACCACGATCAGCGCGGCGGTGTAGATGCGGGAGGGATTGGTCATGGGTCGCTCGCTACGCGAAATGCCGGGCGCGCGCTACTCCGCCGCTTCGAGAATTTCTTCCGCGACCTTTGCCCCGGCTGTGACTTTGCTAAACTTCAACACGCCGTCATCGATTGATGCGGTCTTGAGATCGGCACGGTCCTTGCGGTAATCCTGGTTGAGCCGCCACGGCAGCACGGTCGCGCTCTTGGGCATGATATGCTTGCCGCGCTGGATGTAACCGGATGAGAAATCGAACAGATCATCCTCCTCCAGGCCGTGATCGCCGGGCAGCAAAGGTGTTGCTACCTGCGCGCCGATGCTGTCCATGTGGTTCAGCACCTTGCAGACATATTCCGAGTTGATGTCCGCCCGCAGCGTCCAGCTGGCGTTGAGATAGCCGAACACGGCCGAGAGATT
>JANOFJ010000136.1:0-35648 GCA_031413595.1 Novosphingobium sp. | reverse complement strand
CGGTCTGAGATATAGCCGGAAAACACCTTGCTGATCGAGGCCGTTGCCTCGGCAATGCCATCGATCAGCCCCACGGTAGCGACGCTTACGCCGAGCGTTGCCGTCAGGAACAGCGGCAACAGCGCGTGAATCGACTCCGATGAGATGTCCATAAGTAGGCTGACAAGGCCAAGCGCCCAGACAGTCCGGGGGATCCGCGGAGATTCGCCGGACCTGCGTGCGGCGTCGGCCACCCTCAATCCTCAGCGTCGAAAGCCACGCTGCCCTGATTGTAGAGCATCGCGATCAATCCCATCGCCGCATCAGACTTCACCAGATCTGCATCAACCGCGATCCGATCCTGAGCGCAGAGCTGCTCGGCCAATACCGCCAGCACTCCGCTGCACTGGGTGCATTCCCCATCGACGAACAGCAGCACCGCGCCCGCATCGCTTTGCGCAGCTTCCCGCACAAATGAAAAGCGGCTCGCCGGGTTGCGGACCAGCGGCATTCCCTGGCTCAGAAACTCCCGCAATTCCTCGATCTCCAGCGGCTCTTCGGGCTGCCAATCGATATCGGGGTATTTGCGCGTGCTGTTATGGCGCCCGAACCAGCGCGCAAACGCGGCGCGATCGGCCAGCTTCTCGGAGACCATCGCGTGCAATCCGGCCAGCGCATCCGCCGAAATCTCGCCCGGATTTTCCTGCGCCGCCAAACCCGGGTCGGCATAGCGGTCATCGTCGGTCATCTCCGCCAGCAGATCGTCGCACCAGTCCCCCAGCAATTCGGCCCGCGATGGGGCGCGGAAGCCAATCGAATAGGTCATGCAATCATCGCCCACCGCAACCCCGTTGTGTGCAAAGCGTGGGGGCACGTAGAGGATGTCGCCGGGCTCCAGGATCCACTCATCAGTGGCTTCAAAATCGGCGAGCAAGCGCAAATCATCGTGCGGCAACAGCGCGGTGGCCTCGTCGCACAGCGCGCCGACTTGCCAACGGCGCTTGCCCAGACCCTGGATCAGGAACACATCATACTGATCGAAATGCGGGCCGACGCCGCCCCCGTCGGTGGCGTAGCTCACCATCACATCATCGATCCGCCAGTTCGGCACGAACCGGAACGGATCGAGCAGCGCGGCGACTTGCCGCACGTGGTGATCGACCGCCTGGACGAGCAGCGTCCACGGCTGCTTGCCAAGCGCGCTGAACCGGGGCTGCGGGAACGGCCCATGTTCGGCGTCCCACCGCTCGCGCGCGCCATCGCGGGTTTGCGTGATCAGCCGCGATTCGACCGCTTCCTCGCAGGCCAGCCCTGCCAGTTCATCGGGATCGAGCGGATTTTCCCAATGCTTCCAGGGATTTCTGATCAACAGCGGCTTCTTCTGCCAGTGGTCACGCAGGAAGCGGCCGGTATCGAAGTGCTGGAGCTGCATAGGTCCTCACGGGTAAGAGGGCGGCGGGATTCTCGCCGCAGGTCTCGATCACGAGATCGCCTATCGAACGCGGCTTGGCAGGAAGCAAACCCAAAATTCGCCCCCTGCTCCACCTCGTGCAATCTGCAAATCGTCAGCAATTCCTGACGCCCGCGTTTGGCCCGGTTAGAGAAGCCGATGCGCGGCTGGCTAATACTAATATGCCATTGGTTTATATCCCGAACTGAAATAGAAGTCCGGCCGGGTTGGGGAGGGCCGGCGACCAAAATGGATCAGCAGGAGGCGGCGGGCGAAGCGGGGCGAACCTTCGTCCATGTGTCGCTATTTGGCAGTTTTCAGATCAAGACCGCCGCCGGCACCGAAATTGCCATCTCCAACCGGCGCGCCCGGGCGTTACTCGCGGTGCTGTGCCTGGTCCGCTGCGAGCCCATTGACCGCGAGTATCTGAGCAAGCTGTTGTGGCCCGGCCGGTTTGAAGCCCATGCCAAGGCCAGCTTGCGGCAATGCCTGCTCGATCTGGGCAAATTGCTCACCGCACTTGGCTGCAACGGCCTGGTCGTGACCCGCAATTCAGTCAGCCTCGAAGCGCTGGCGATTCGATCCGATCTCGGCGATCTGGAGAACGCTCTGAAGCAGGGCCGTTATGCTGAAGCGGCTGAGCTGCTGACGCGGATCGGCAGCGTTCCAATCCTCGACCAAATGGACCTGGGCAGCACGTTCAACGACTGGCTTGCAAGACACCGTGCAGAGAGCGAACGCCGCCTGCACGCTGCTGTCGCCGATGGGCTCGGCGCGTTGGGCAAAGCAGGTGACCTTGCCGAACATGCGCAGCTGGCAAACGCCTGGGGGGCACGCGATCCCTCGGCGCCGCGCATCGGCGGGCTGGACAAGACCAGCGGGAAGACCCGCATTGCGGTCTTGCCGTTTCAGGCGCTGGGCAGTCTGGAGAGTGCCGATTACTTCGCCGACGGCATGGTCGATGAACTGATCACCACGCTCGGCCAGGTGCCGCAGCTGATGGTGGCCGGCCGGACATCGTCGTTCCATTTCAGAAACAGCGAATTGCCGCCTTCGGGCATTGCCGACGCCTTGCGGGTATCGCACCTGATCGAAGGTTCGGTCCAGCGTCAGGGCGAGCAGGTCCGGATCCATGTGCGCCTGATTGATAGCGCCGCCGGCTTCGAGAGCTGGGGCCAGCGCTTTGACGGCACGCTGGACGATGTCTTTGCGCTTCAGGAAAACGTTGCGCAGGCCGTAACGGCCGCGCTTGGCAGTGCGCTCGCCATCGCGATTGCCCCGCCGCTGGTGCGCAATATGACACCCAGCAAAGCCGCCTATGACCTGTATCTGCAGGGACGAGCGCTCAGCTTCAAGCTCTTTGGCGGCGGGACGTTGGACACGGCGTTGACATTGCTTGACCAGGCCGTGGCGCTCGACCACAATTTTGCCGAAGCCTGGCTGTTGCTCGCTGAGGTTCACCAGTCGATTGCAATCTACACCGCCTGCCTTGACCGTCCTGCCGCCTCCGCGCGAATGGTGGAGTGCGTCGGAAAGGCGCTCGCGATTAAGCCCGATCTGGGTCAGGCCTATTCGCTGATGGGCCTTCACCATCTGATTCAGAATGATTTTGTCGGCGCGCTCGACCTGGCGTTCAAGGGCTATGGCATGGAACCCAACAATCCCGCGGTGGCGATGCGGCTTGGGTCCTTCCTGATGTTCTGCGGGCGCACCAAAGACGGCATGAAATACATCGAAGAAGCGATTGCACAGGATCCGATTGATGGCCGCAAATATATGCTGCGCTGCACCGGCCACTTCAATCGCGGCAATATCGCCGCCGCGCTGGCCGATGGCCAACGTTCCGTCGATCTCGGATTTCCGTCAGTCTATCTTGGGGTTGCGACAGCGGCAGCGGGAAACCATGAGTTGGCGGTTGAGCAATATATGCAAACCCGCTTGCTGGTGAACAAGTCCATCATGCCGCCCGCGGGTACGACGCCAATGGCGCCCGAGGTTATGGACGCCTATTGGCTCGTCGCCGCCAAAGGTGTGTGCAGCGGCAAGGCCGAGGATCGCGAAGCCTATTGCCGTATGCTCGATTATTTGCACGTGACAATGCACGATAGCGCAGACTATTCGATTGCCCTGCCCACGGTGTTCATGGGCTATGCCGACATGCTGTTCAAAACGCTGGGGCAACGGATTACACCCAGCAATATGGGCTGCTTGATCTCAATCTGGGCCGATATCGATCCCATCCGTCAGATCTGGCAACATCCCGAGTTCATCCCGTTTGCCCAACGCATCGGCATGGCGGCGGCGTGGGAAAAATATGGTTGGCCCGACCTGCTGCCGGTGCCGAGTAATCGAGTTTGATCTAGCGGCTGGCCGGAACAAGCTTCATTAACAACGCCAGCGATTTATTGAGGCTCGCTGTGCCCGGCCTTGTTCCAGCAAAGCGCCCCAGACGCACCACGACCAGATCATGCGAAGGGATGATGATCGTATATTGGCCGCCTGCGCCTGCCATATAATAGGCGTCCTTGGGTATCGGCATTGCCCCATCACCATTCACCCAGAATAGTCCGCCATAAATCGGCCGACCATCGGCAACCCATGCTGGTGCCAACGTGCTGACAAACTTCACATAGCCCTCTGGCAAGATGCGCGTCCCGTTCCATACGCCGTTTTGCAGGTAGAGATTACCAAGCCGCGCCCAGTCACGGCCGGCCATCAAATCATAACCTTGCGTCAGGAAATTTCCGCTCGCGTCGGTTTCCAGCACTGCCGAGCGGATCCCGATCCGGTCAAACAGCGCGCGCTGCGGAAAAGTCAGATAGTCGCTGCGACTCTTTTCGGCGGCCAACCGGATGAGGTAGTTGATCAGGACCGGATCGGTATTGCGATAGCGCCCAATTGTGCCGGGTGCCCATTGCTGCGGACGGCTGGCCGCATAGGCAAAGGCATTGTTACCGGTGTAATAATACCAGTGATCGGGATAGGAACCGTCATAAGCATAGTCCGGATCCTGCTCGGCGCGGATGCGCAATCCGCTGGACATGTTCAAGATGTCGCGGATGCGAATGTCTTTGCGCTTGTCGCCTGGCGCTTGCCACTCTGGGATAGGTGCGGGCTGATCAAGCGTATAGACGCCACGCTGCATAAGAACGCCCATCAGGCTGGCGGCGATGCTTTTGCCCATCGACCAGCCTTCAAGCGGCGTTGTGGCAGTCGCGCCCGGGCCATAGCGTTCGGCGATGATCTGGCCCTTCCAGGTAATGACAAAGGCCTGGGTCAGCGCGTCATCTGGCGCGAAGGCGGCATCGATCGCAGCTTTGAGTTTGGCCGGATCAAGGCCTTCCGCTGTCCCGGCCTTCGTGAGATCGCCCATCGGCCAAGGTGTCGTCACGGCATCGGGCAGCTTGCGCGGCGCAGCCGTGGGCTTGAATAAAACGCCCGACTCGCCTTCGGGCAGGCTGACGCATCCGTGATCGCCGTAATAGCGTGCGATGCGCGTAATCCCACTTTTGGTGGTGACGCGCACTTCGCGGCGCTGGCGGTCAACCACTGGATCATTCGCCTTGGCCCGGTGCGCTACGGCCGCAAGCGCATTGCCATCACCCAGCGTCTGCCGCGCGAAAGACGGGTCCATACCGCTGACGAACACAGCGCTGCACATCAGCTTGGCATAAGCGACCGTAAAATGGGTGAGCGGATCGCCGGGAGCCGGTGTCCATGCGGCGCTGATCTCGGCGGCCTTCGCTCGGGCCAGCATCGCTTCGCGTTGTGTATCGGCGGGCGGCGCCTGCGCCGCAATAGGGCTTACCGATAGCAGGCCAAGCACCGAAGCCATGATAATTTCAATGCGCATATCTACTGCTCCTCGCATCCCATTCTAACAAGAAGGATGTCAGATGCTGTGGATCAATCAACGCCAATATCTTGTCGAGGCCGTTATTGACGATGGATTGACGCTTTATTGACGATCACCCGGATTGACGGTTGACGTAACGTAAACGCACTATCCGCCTCAAGGAATTGCAGACAGTTTCAAGCTTTTGGGCGGGCAGGGTCACCCCGGTTCCGCAGGCGGGAGAGCTATGTCTGCTTAGGCGCGGAGGGCAGATGGCACAGGCGGAAACTTCGGATGGCGTTGGTGTATCCGCCATGCACAAGGCGTTCTGGCGGATCCTGCCGCTGATCCTCGTCGCCTATCTTTTCGCCTTTATGGACCGGGTCAACGTCAGCTTCGCTGCGGCGGCAATGAACGAGGATCTGGCATTCAGTGCAACCGTCTATGGCCTTGGCGGCGGATTGTTTTTCCTTGGCTATGCGCTGTTTGAAATCCCGTCGAACCTGATGTTGGTGCGCTTTGGCGCCCGCAAATGGATCGCGCGGATCATGATTACCTGGGGGCTGCTGTCGGCGGGCATGATGTTCGTGCAGACGCCGATGCAGTTCTATGTGCTGCGGTTTTTGCTCGGGGTCGCCGAGGCGGGATTTTACCCTGGCGTGATCTTCTATTTCGCGGGCTGGTTTCCTCCTTGCCACCGGGGCCGTGCGGTCAGCCGTTTTTACATTGCTGCGCCACTCGCGTCGGTGGCGATGGGGGCGATGTCAGGCTGGCTGCTCGGCCTTGATGGCAATGCCGGGCTGCATGGTTGGCAGTGGCTGTTTCTGGTACAGGGTTTGCCGACGGTTTTGTTCGGGCTGGTGGTGCTTCGCTATCTGCCAGACTCCCCCGCATCAGTCACTTGGCTGAGCCAGCCGGAAAAGGACTGGATACACACCGAACTCGCGCGCGAACAGGCGCGCATCGGCGAGCCTGTGGGGCACAATGTGCTGGCCGCTTTCCGCCATCCGCGTGTGCTGTTGCTGGGCGCGATCGGCTTTCTTTTGATCGGTGTGATCACCACGGTCATCCTCAATGCGCCGCTGATCCTCAAAGATGCGACCACGCTTGATGCCAAGATGATTGGCTATCTGGTTGCGCTCGGCGGTATCATGGGGGCGGCGGCAATCCTGATCATGGGCAATCATGCGGACCGGCACGGCGACCGCTGGGGCAATGCCTTTTGGTGCAGCATTGTGCTGGCGGGCGCCGTGCTGGTTATGGGCCTGGCACCCTCGCCACTGCTGATCATCATCGCCTATCTCGCCTTTGCCACGGTTTGTTTCGCCATCCCGATGCTGACCTCGTCTGGCTGGGCAGAGGTTTTGCACGTGCGTGAGCTCGCCATCGGTGCGGCCGCGATCAACACCATCTGTCAGATCGGAGCGTTTCTCGCGCCTTATGGCTGGGGCGCGGCCAAGGACGCGACGGGCAGTTTTCAGCCCGCATTGATCGCTTTTTCGCTGATCACGCTGGTGATGGCGGCACTCATCCGGCTGCTGCGCGGGCAGGTGCGCGGCAAGTCGATCGGGGCCGAAGCGATCGCCGCCTAGTGGGCCTTAGTTTTTGGGAATGCTGCCTTCTGGTGAGGCGGCAATGAAGAGGAGTGAAGACGATGAAAATGATGAAATCACTGTTCGTTGGTGCGGCCATGATGGCGGCGATGATGGCCGCTCCCGCGATGGCGCAGGAATCGAACTATCGGCCGGGTACCGTATGGGAAGCCAGCCGGATCGATGTGCTGCCCGGCCAGTTCGAAAACTACATGGATTACCTGGCCACCACCTGGAAGAAAATCCAGGAAATGGGCAAGGCCGAAGGCGTGGTCGTCGATTACCATGTGCTTCAGACCAACAACGCGCGCGCAGGTGAGCCCGACCTGATCCTGATCATCGAATACAAGGATTATCAGACGACCGCGCAGCAGGAAGCCATGCAGAAAAAAGTCAATGCCGCGCTGGCGCAGGATAATCGCAAGGCCGCCGCTGCCAGCGGCGAACGCACCAAGATGCGCGAGCTGATGGGCTCCACCGAATACCAGGAATTGGTTCTGAAATAAGCGACCCGTTTCAGGACCATGGCAGGCGGCAGTCACGTGGCTGTCGCCTGCCTCATCCCGACCCCCGCATTCCGGGAGGCAGCCATGCCTACAATCGAAAATGTTGCGCGCGATTTCACCGCCATGCTGCGGTTGGGGCAGTTCGAAGCAGCAGGCGAGCGGTTCTGGGCCGACGACATCACAAGTTTCGAGCCGGCCGATCTGCCCGGCGGCATTCAGGCGTTTGTCAGTGGCATTGATGCCGCGCGCGCCAAATCCCACGCCTGGTTTGCGGTCAGCCGGATCGAAGATCTGAGCATCGACGGGCCGTTCGTTACCGGCGATCAGTTCGCGCTGTTCCTGGACATGGCGATTGTCGACCGCGCCAGCGGCACCGCACAGCCCTTCACCGAAATCGCACTCTACACCGTGCGCAATGGCCAGATCACCGAGGAGCGATATTTTCATGACTGAGGCCACACTCACCCTCATCGCGCCGCGCCCGCTGGCGCTGAGCGAACACCCGTCGCTGCGGTTCACGGTGCTGTTCATGCTCTATTTCGCGCAGGGTCTGCCATTTGGCCTGATCGATTTCTCGCTGCTCGCGTGGCTCGCGCAGCAAGGCGCATCGGCGGCAGACATTGGCACGGTGCTGGCGATGGTTATCCTGCCGTGGACGTTCAAGCTGGCCTATGGCCTGGTGATGGATCGCTATGCCTTCCTCGCGATGGGGCGCAGGCGCCCGTGGATCATCCTCGGCCAGCTTGGTCTGGTCACTGCCCTGGTGGCGATGGCTTTAACCGATCCCGACGCGCACCAGATCAGCCTGATCGCGGCCTTCGCCTTCGCGCTCGGTCTGTCATCGGCTATCCAGGATGTTGCGGTCGATGGGCTGGCGATCGATATTCTCCCGCCGGACGAGATCGAGCGGGTCAACGGTTTCATGTTCGGCGGCCAGGCCATCGGTGTGGCGATAGGCGCCGCTGCCAGCGGCTATCTTATCGCCTATCACGGACTTCCGGCAGCAGCCCTGGCGCTGGCGGCGATTATCACAGCGATACTGGTCCTCGTGCTCATCCTGCGCGAGCGTCCCGGCGAACGCCTGTTGCCGTGGACGAGCGGCTCGGCTTCCCAGCGCAACCTCGATCTCCACCTTGGCGCGTTCGGCCCGATCATCCGCAATCTTCTGGCGGCAATGTTCACCCGGCAGACGCTGATACTCGTCCCGGCCCTGATCGCGATCGTGGCGGGGTGGGGGATATTTCTTGGCCTGGCGCCGCTTTTCGCGGCCAATATTCTCGGCTGGGAAAAGAATATCTACAGCGCATGGAGCAGTCAGGCCATGCTCGTAGCGGGCTTGGCGAGCGCGCTGATGTTCGGCTTTGCCGCCAGCCGTTGGGGGCCCCGGCGCATGTTTATCGTGGCTGCATTGCTGGCTGCTGCAACCGCACTGGCGATGCTCGGCCTGCGGGACCAATGGACCAACCCAGTCTTCTTCACCGCAGCAATCTTCATCTTCACGGCACTCACGTTTCTAAGAGGCGTCGCTTCCGGCTCGCTTGCCATGCGACTGTGCACCCCGGCGATTGCCGCCACCCAGTTTGCGGTGTTCATGGCGATCCTTAATCTGGGGCGGACGATCGCCTCTGCGTCACTCGGCTGGCTCGACAGCCTGGGCGGGATCCCCGCCATGTTCGCCGCGATGGCGATTTGCAGCCTGATCGCCGCTGCCTTCGCTTTCGCTGCCAAGGTGGGGCGATGATGCAATCCGTTCGCGCCATCACCAAGTGGAAGAGAACAAGAAGCTGGTACTTGGTCTGGTCGGTAATGGTTCCAGACCGCTTCAGCCCGCTTCGGATTCCGAGCCCACGGCAGATCGTAGCAGTCCGCGGAAGATTTCGGTGGGGGTGCGGTTGCCCTGGATCACGTCCAGCACGTCACGGCTGATAGGCATGTCGACGCCGTATTTCTCGGCCAGCGCGACCACCGTGGGGGCGCTTCTCACGCCTTCAGCAACCATGTGCATCGAGCCGATGATGTCATCGAGGGTGCGGCCCCGGCCCAGCTCAACGCCGACATGACGGTTCCGGCTGAGCGGGCTGGTGCAGGTAGCAATTAGATCGCCCATCCCGGTGAGGCCTGAAAAGGTCTCGGCCCGGCCGCCCATTGCCACGCCCAATCGGGTGATCTCGGCCAGACCGCGAGTAATCAAAGCCGAGCGCGTATTGTCGCCCGCTCCCTGACCATCGCCCATCCCCACCGCAATCGCGATGATGTTCTTGAGCACTCCGCCCAGTTCGCAACCGATCAGATCGGTGTTGGTGTAAACCCGGAACAAGCCCGAGTGGAACAGCAGTTGCAGCCGCCGGACGATGATTTCATCCTCCATCGAGATCACGGTTGCGGCGGCCTGGCCCTGCATGATCTCGCGCGCGAGATTGGGCCCGGTCAACACCCCCACCGGATGGCCGGGGAGGCATTCGACGATCAGTTCGGACATCCGCTTGCCCGAAGCCAGCTCAAGCCCCTTGGTCAGGCTGATGACCGGCACCCAGGGCCGGATATGTTTCGCCACCTCTTCCAGTACGGGGCGAAAGCTGTGGCTGGGCACGCCCATCACCACCACATCGGCCGAGCCGACCGCGACGCCCAGATCCTGCGTCGCGCGAAGTGGCGCGGGCAAGGCAATGCCCGGCAGGTAGCGGCTGTTGCAACGGTTGCGGTTGATATCTTCCACCGTCGCTGCATCGCGCGCCCATAGAGTGATCGGCGCATTGCGCGAGACCATCGCGGCAACCGTGGTTCCCCAGCTTCCCCCGCCCAGCAAGGCCACCTGCAGTTTCATGCGCCATTCCCCCAATGGCCAACTTCCCAGCTGGCTCCGTCGGACACGAAACTGGCGCGGTTTTCAGTGCTTGGCAAGAAAGGCCAGATGGTGCTGCGCGGTTTTGGCCGGAGCTTCGATCATCGGTACATGGCCGACGTCCTCCAGGATTACCATTTCGCTGTCCTTTATCCCGGCATGCTGGGTGGTGGCGCAGCTGACATCGACAAGCCTATCATGGCGGCCCCAGATAATCTGCGTGGGCGTTGCAATTTCGTCCAGCCGGTCATTCAGCGGACGGTTCTGAATGTCGTCGATCATCTGTTCGAAAATGTGGTCGAGCAAGGCCTGGTGCGGCGCGTTCTCTTCGAGGATCATCTTTTTAAATTGACCGGGAATATAGCGTGGCTTGTGGACGACAAAGCCCATCAGCCGGTCCATTTCGGCCAGAGTGCGCGGCACCAGCGGACTTTCATCCCCTTCTGCCTCGACGATCTTTTGCAGTTCGCTTTCATCCGGCCCCAACACGCCGGCATTGTTGAACAGGGTCAGCGAACGAAGTCGCTCGGGAAATTCCAGCGCGAAGTGCAGCGCGATATAGCCACCCATCGAATTGCCGCCGAGGTGGCATCTGTCGATCCCCAGCGCATCCAGGAAATCGCGTAACCGGATTGCCTGGGTAGCGACGGCATGATCGATATCGAGGCTGCGCGCGTTTTCGCCGAAGCCCGGCAGATCGGGGCAGATCAGCCGATATTCGCCGGTCATGTAAGGCGCGTAGAACGACCAGTTGTCTTTATCACCGCTGAAGCCGTGGACCAGCACCACCACCTGGCCCGCTGGATTACCGCCCTCCAGATAGGGCCAGTCAAGGCCGCCGACCGTGATTGACTTCTGCGCCATTCCGCCTTTGCGCCGCAGAGCCCCCCGCGCCAGATCGAACAGAACCCGCGGGAACAGCAGGTAGGTGAGAAGTCCGGCGGCCAACAGCGCGAGCACGATCCAGAGGAGGGTCTTCATCGACAGAGTCCTTTAAGCGTAATTCAATAAAAAGCAGTGTCCGGCTCTCCGTACTGGATCACACGGCGACGAACATTTTGGAGCAGGAGGTGAGCCTGATCTGGCGTATGATATTCTTTGGTCAGGCAGGCAAATGCGCCTCAAGCCAATTGGTTGCATCGGCCAGCACTTCATGCTGCTCCGGCTCGTTGAATATCTCGTGATAGAGGCCCGGATAGAGCCGGAAGCTATTGTCGAGACTGCCCAGATGGGCGTGGAGATATTCCGATCCATGCGGTGCGGTAATCCTGTCTTCCTCGCCGTGGAGCAGCAGCATCGGCAAGGTGATCGCGCCTGCCCCGGCCCGCGCCGCCGCCATTGCCTCGAACATTTCCTTGGCCAGCCGCGCGCCCATCTTGCCGTTATAGACCAGCGGATCGGCCAAATAGGCGGTCACTACCGCAGGATCACGGCTAACCCCGGTGGGGTCGAGCGCAAGCACACCCATCCGCGGGGCCAATCTTGAGAGCAACCGGCTGATCCAGATCATGAACCGCGATGGCTCCTGCGCGGCCATGATCGCAGGGCCTGACAGGATCGCGCCGGCATAATGCGCCTGGTGGGTGATCAGATGGAGTGCGGCGATCAGGCCGCCCATCGAATGGCCGATCAAAAACAACGGAACACCCGGATGGGCCTTCTCCACCGCTTTCAGAAGGACTTCGACACCGTCGGTATAGGCGGAGAAGGCCGGAACAAAGCCCGGCGTCCCGCCCGATTTGCCATGCCCCCAGTGATCCAGCGCATAAACGCCAAAGCCCTTGGCGGTCAGCGCGGCGGCCACGTGATTATAGCGGCCAAGGTGCTCGGCATAGCCATGAACCAGCAGAACGATCGCCCGCGGCTCGCCGGCTGATGCTTGTGGCGGAAGCCAGCGGTGCCAGTGCAGGGTCGTGCCTGCCCCGGCCGATCCAGCAGGCAAGTTCAGACGATGTTCTGTCATGCCAGCTTCTTCTTCATCGCACGGGTTGTGCCTTGCGCATCGGCATGCTCGTATTCGGCCAGGATCCGCTCCAGCGTTTGGCTGATCCGCGTCTGGACGCGGACCATTTCGACCTTGGGCCAGGTTGCGCGTTCACCCATTTCGACCAGCTCGGTAACATCGGCCAGCGACAGGTTGCTCAGCATTTTGGCCGGTGACCACAGCATGACCGGGCGGATGATATTGATATCGCCTGAATAATCCTGATTGATGACCGACATCGACATCCGCGCCAGGCTGTGCAGCTGGGGGAACATCGACAGCGGCTTGTCCCACAGCTGCATATTGGCGTTGAGCCAAGCCTTGAGGGTCGAGACCGAAGCGCGGCGGATCGCCGCAAACGGAGTCGCCAGCTGGGTCACATCGCTGGCGAACGGCGTGATCAGCGGGTTGGCCTGGCTGACGATGTGATGGTTGACCCCGTAGAGCCGCGACAGCCGCTTCGAGGGGAGATCATGGGTAACCGAACCATCGACCCATTTGCGCCCCGGCAGATAGGGCACCCGGCGCCCTTCGTGATCGCGCGCCATCAATGCCACCGGATCATAGATCCCCGGAACCGCGCAAGAGGCCAGCACGGCTTCGCGAACGAACACATTGGGCGAAGTGATCGCGTTGAGCAGGCGGCCGTTCTGGTGCTTCTCGGCCGGGGCAATCGAGATGTTGAGGTGCCGGCCGGTTACTTCAAAGGCCTCCTGGAAGGTCAGGTCAGGGATGATTTCCTCCAGCCGTTCCTTGATCTGAAGCTGGCTCATCCGCATGGCTGGCCCGAGCGGGTTGAAGATTGTCTGGCCTTCCTCATTCTCATATTCCCGGACCAGCACAGCCGGATCGAAGAACGGCGCCAGTTCGTCATCGGGGCGGGTGCAGACCAGCGCGCCGATCACCGAGCCGCCGCTCGAACCGGAAATGATCGATGGCAGCAGCCCCTCGGACCACAGCGCCTTAACCACGCCCGCATGGAAGAACAGGAACGCGCCCGAACCGCTCATCAGCAGGGCGGAGCAGCCATAGCAATGCTGGGCACGGCGGAAGAAATCGCGCTTTTCCTCGAACGGGATGTCATCCACTTCTGCGCTCGCCAGATGGTCCAGCGCCTCGGCCACGGCATCCACGTAATCGTGGATCAGCTGTTTGGTGCCAAAGCGCGTTTCGCGCCACAGATGGTCGTTGGCCATCCCATCCATATTGCCGTGGATGCCTTCGTTGAGCGTGTAGAGCAGCCCCTTGCTGTCGCCTGCGGCGCGCAGTTCGATCAACCGCTCCAGTCGGCGGCGGATCGAGCGGTAATCGAAATGCTCGCTGACATCGGTTTCGCGCCAGCGCGCCTTACCGGACCGGCGATCCAGATCGCGCGCCGCGTCGGCCCACTGGTGATAGGTGGACGCCTTGGCGAGGGTGGTCTCTGATTTCAAACTCGGGCTTTCCATCATGCGATGCGCTCATTCCAAACTGGTCCGTGGCAGGAAATTCAGGGCTTCCTGTCCGTCGGCGGCGGAGTTTGTCTGGTTTTTGGCAATTTTGCGACAGCTTTGCGCGGTTTTATCGCCGCTTTTTTGCGAGGCACGGAAGCCGTAGCGTCAACTGGCGGGGCTTTTGCCGCCGGACGGGTCTTTTCTGGGGGGATCGGTTTGGCGGCCAGCAGTTCACGGAACGAAGCCTCGATACATTCACGGAAGAAGGCGACGTCTGGCATGATGCTCCGTTCGGAGGTGATGCAGAAACTGATCCGGCCATTGTAGCTGGGGGTCGCGATGAACAGACCCATGTTATGGGCAAGCGGCGCCAGGCCATATTGGTGCGTTATCGTTGCACCATTGATGTAGAGCGGTTGCTGCGGACCCGGAACGTTGGAAATGAACACGTTGGCGGCCTTGGGGGCAAAGCGCGGACTGGTGATGATCCGTGCCACCCCGGCCATGGTCGCACCGGGGATATGTTTGGTCAGATCGGTCATGACCCGCGCGGAAATCCCTGTTTTGGCGGCCTTTGCATTCACCGTATAACGCCGGATTGCAGCCAGCCGCGCGGCCGGATCAGCCAGATTCGTGGCAAGTTCCACCGACATGGCCGAGATGTTGTTACCCGGCACCTCGGCCTCGCCCTTGCGCTCACGCAGATTGATCGGAGCGACCGCAACCAGCGTTTCGGACGGCAGTTCCTTGTGGTGGAGCAGATAGGCCCGGAGCGCGCCGGAACAGATCGCCAGCACCACATCATTGACCGTGGCCCCTTCGACCAGCTTCCGGATCCGGCCAAGGTCAGCCAGCGAAAACTCGGCCGCGTCAAACACGCGGTGCGTCGAAATCGAGGCGTTGAAGCGCGTGTCCGGCACTCCAGAGCGCTCAACCTTTTGTTCGCGCATGGTTTTGCTCGCCGCCGTGACCAGCGCTGGCGCCATTTTTAGCAGGGTATTCATGAACTTGACCGGTGAAGTCAGGTTGGACTGGATGGCGCGGGTCAGAACCTCGACCGGATTGGGCGCGCTTCCCAACGCCACCTTGGCCGGGCCAAGCGGGATCGCCGGAGTGCCCTTGGCATCACGGTCGCTAAGCGCCACAAACATATGCGCCGCCGAAGCGCCGTCGATCGCGGCATGGTGGATCCGGGTGAGCATGGCGTAGCTGCCGGGCGCGATGCCGGGAATCCGGTCCAATCCCTCAAGCACATATATATCCCACAGCGGCCGGCTCATATCCATCGGGCGGCTGAAATGGCGCGCCACCTGGATGCAGAACTGCCGCCAGTCGCCCGGTTCAGGCAGGCGGGCATGGGTCACATGGGCTTCAAGTTCGAACTCGGTGTCCTCCACCCAATAGGGGTGATCGAGGTCGAACGGCAGGCGGAACAGCTTGCGCTTGAACACCGGCGAAGTGTCGATCCGGGCCGCGATGTGGGCGACGATATCCTTGAAGCGCACCTTGCCGCCGGGCGCGGTCGAGGGATCACAGATATTGATCGCCATCACGTGGGTCAGGGTGTTGCCGTTCTGGATGTAAAGGAACTGCGCGTCCTGTGCGCTTAGCTGCTGGCTCATGTCCGTGCCTCCAAATCCACAGTTCGCTCTGCCTCGTCCAACACTTCGATCCGCATTCGCTCCATCCGCCGGGCAAGTGCGCGGAATTCGGCAAGGAGTGCACGGCGTCCGGCAATCTTCGCTTCATCCGTTTCACCGGTCAGGCCCATGTGAGCGGCCAGTCTATACCCGTTTTCGAACAAAATCTTGCCAATCGAGGCCTGGCTGGTGATCCGGCGCAACAGGTAGGCCTGCCGTCCCTCGATCAGTCCTTGCTCGACACAGTCTTCCTGGGTCAGCAGTTCTCCCGGGGTGAGGCGGACCAGCTGTTCCAGCACCACGATATAGGCCTCGACAAAAGGCAGGAGTGCGGCGTGCCCCAGCAGCGGCTGGAAACGGCGGATCAGGGCTTTCACTCCGCCGTGCCCTTGCCGCAGCCGCGCCGACCACTGGCCGTCACAACGATCGAGCTCCGTCTCAAGATCCTTGCGGAATTGTTCGCGCGGCGGATAGAAGAATTCGAACTTGAACAGATCGCGAAGGCGTTCGGTCTCGGCCCAGAACTGCAGGCTGGCGTTTTCGTCAGAATCTTCCTGCACCTTGAAGAGCGCCAACTCGATGATGGTCTTGTCAAGGAAGTGATGGATGATGGTGTTGCGGTAGTAGCTCGCCATCGCGTGCTTGCCGGGCAGAATGGTATAGACCGTCGCGCTGCCGGCATCATCGCGCAGGATCAGTCCGGAATTGACCAGCGTATCAGCGCGGGCCCGCAAAGCGTCGCGATCGAGCGACTGCAGCTCTTCGGACAGGCGGATTCCGCGGTCTTTTGCCCATTGGACCAGGAATCGCGTAACCCGGGCCAGTTCCTCGGCCGTCGCCCCGCGTGGCGCAGTGCCGAGCAGGATCAGGCACATCACTGAGGTCACGGTCAGCGGGGTCACCCTGTTGGCGCTGACCGAGGCATCGAACGCGATCCGCGCGAGGGCCAGCTTGTCATCAGGATTGGGCGCGCGAGCGACCACCACGGGTTTCCCCAGATCGATCCGCACCCGCCCCATCGGTTCGCGCAAGCTCTTGAGATAACCGATAAACCATCCCAGCGATTCGGCCTGTTTGACCCGGCCGGCCTGCTCGGCAGCATATTCCTCGACATCGCGGATCAGATCGAAGCTGGTCACGAAGGGCACGATATTCACATCCTCGATCCCGCCATCATAGGCCGCATCGAGAACGTATTTGAGAATGCCATAGCGCGGCGGCATCAGCTTGCCGAGCCGTGAGCGGGTTCCTTCCAGCGCCCATGACATTGGAAAGCGCTTCTCAAGCAAATAGGCAATATATTGGCGCAGCACGACCTTGTAGACTGGCGTGTCTGAGAAACTGCGCCGGATGAAGATCATCCCCGAGCGGCGAAACAGGGTGCCAATCCCGAAGAAATCCAGATTGATCCCGCCAAAGCTGTGCAGCATCGTCATGTCATTGTCATAGAACAGCGCGTTGGGCGTCACGCCGTCGAGATAGGTCTTGTGGGTGAACAACAGCACCGTCGGCCGGGTGCGGATCAGCCCCCGCAGTTCCTCCAGTTCGGCCGGATCATACAGGAAGCCCTTGTCATAACCTTGCGTCATCATGAAGCGTTCAAGCCGGGCGCGCAGATCGAGGAACATGGCGCTGGGGGTGGAGATCAGCTCCTTCATATAGCGGCGGGCTTCGGGCAGCAGTTCGCCGGGTTTGCGCCCCAAATCACTGGCCAGCGCGGCCAGTGCGCTCCGAAAGCGTGGACTGGCCGCAAGACTGTCGGCCACAAACCGCGGCACCTTGTAGCGGGTGCCGCGCACGCCGCGCTCTTGCACTTCAAGCGTAAGCGTGGCCTGCCGGGTCACGAACGAGGCAAAGCCGGTGGCCGGATCCGCATCAGCCATGCCGATATCTTCGGCAAAGCGCGTTCGCAGCGTGGCTACACTGGCCGGCTCACCCAGCAGACATTGCGCCCGGCGCCGATCGCGCAGCAGGATCGACCATGCCCGCAGACTTCCGGGCATGCGCGGATCGCCGAAAATCAGGTCGTGCAGCCGCAGCGTCCGGTCACGATCAAAGTGCGGAATCCGCCAGGCCACCCGCACCGGGATTACCAGGCAATCTTCGGCCTGATCCAGCCTGTCGGCCAGCTTCTCGAGCTTCAGCGGTGCGGTTTCATCCGACAGATCCAGTGTCACCCATTCGCTGTCCGATATGGCACCCCAGGTGCCGTGCAACCAGTCGAGCAAATGGCGCCGCTCGACCCGGTTGCGCGCATCGATGATGAACAGCTTCCTGCCAGTGTATCGCAATGGGTCCGCTGCCCAATTCGCGGCGTCCGCAGTCACCGCGTGCTACCCGCCGCGCTTTCCGGCTGGCTTGGTAACGGGCTTGGTTGTTGGCTTTGGCTTGGGCTTTGTTCCGGCCGCGGGTTTGGGCTTGGCTTTGGGTTTTGGCTTGGGCTTTGCCTCCGCAGCAAATTCATCCTCGTCCTCTTCGATCGACGCGGCGACTGGCTCTTCCGGCTGGTCGAGGCATTTGAGGAACATGTTGCGGACTTGGGTGACGTGGCGATTGATATCTTTGGCTTTCCAGCCGCTGGTATCGATCGGTGGCAGCACGTCGACCCGCACCGTCGCAGCCCGCATCACGAATTCATTCTTGGGCGCAACATCGCCGGCGTTGTGGATCACCACCGGAACGATCGGAACACCCGCCTGCATGGCCAGATGGAACGCGCCCTTCTTGAACGGCGCCAGCTTTGGCGAAAGAGTGCGCGTCCCCTCGGGCGCGATAACGATTGATTTGCCATCTTTGCGGATCGCATCGACCAGCGGTTCCATCGCCTTGATCGCGCTGGCGCCGTCCTTGCGATCGATGAAGACCGTCCCGGCCCACTCCATCAGCCGGCCCAGCACCGGGATCTTCTTGATCTCCTGCTTGCCGACCCCGCCCATATCCTTGCGGATCAGCTTGGCCATGATCACCACATCAGCCTTGGACTGGTGGTTGAAGATGAAGATGCAGGGGCGCGCCGCCCACAGGTTTTTCTCGCCGTAAACATCCAGCTCCATGCCCACCATCGCAGCGGCGAAATCGCCGAACAGCCCGGTCGAGAAATTGGTTGCCTCGCGCCGCGACCCGGTCAGCGCCCAGATCGGCAGGCCCGCCCAGAACGCCCCGATCAGCGAGGTGGTCGCAGAGATCGTTCGCGCGTAATCCATGGCCTTGGGGGTGCCGCGACTAATGAAATCCTCGATCGGCCAATTGCGATCCTTGGCAATGGCGCGCAGCTTGCCGTTGGGGTTGAGGACCCGCGGGATACCGATCCGTTCGAGCAGTTCAAGATCATCGCTGCTGTCCGAATAGAAATAGCTTCTGGCCAGATCTGCGCCGGTTTCCGCCGCCAGTCGTTCGGCGGCCTGCACCTTGCCTTCGCCAAAACACAGCGGGCGGATGATGTTGCCGGTAAACTCGCCGTTCTTCACCTCATACTGCGAGCACAGGATATGCTCGATATCAAGATCGCGCGCAGTCGGTTCGATCTGGTAGATCGTGGCCGACGAGACGATCCCCACCGTGTGACCCTTGGCCTGATGGGCGCGGATGATCTCACGGGTTTCGGGATAGACCTTGCGGGCGATATGCTTGACGTAAAGCTCTTCCCCGAACTCGCGGAAGCTTTCCTCGGTCACGCCCTTCATGAACTTTGCCGCCCCGGTCATCAGCCCCGAAAAGCCGATGCTGCCCATGGTGTATTGGCTCATCACATTGGCGGTCTCGATAATCTCCTCGAGGCCCATTTCACGGCGCTTGAATTTTTCCTGGAGCAACGCAGTGGCCGAGTATCCGGCGATGATCGTGCCATCGAAATCAAACAGGGCGGCAATATGCGGCCCGCTTTCGGAGGCCTCGATCTGTTCCAGATATCGCCGCACCTTCGCCAAACCCGCCTCCGTGTCTTTTGTGTTATGCTCTAGTCCTATCCATATAGCTGCAGAAACGCCATGCAATTCCGGGCGATGCGCATCTTCTGCCCGGAGTTGCTCCGGCCAATGTTCCCTGTAATAGCGTAGTCACCCCGGCAGCCGGCGGGGCCGGTCATGGAAAAGGACGAATGGTGGTTCAAATTCCGGGCAATTGCGCCGTTATGCGCCTAAGGGATAACTCGGCGGGACTATGACCGGGACCGATTTTCTTGTCCTGCACAGCCCCGCCTGCTCGCTGGTCCTTGAGCTGTGCTCCGGTGAGGCACCGCTTTGGCGTTATTGGGGGCCTCGGCTTGCCGATGGCGTAACCCCGGAAAACGGCCTGCGCGCGGATCGCCCGCTGCCCAGCTTCAGCCCCGATTTCGACCAGCCGCTGTCGCTGTTCCCGGGGCTCGGGCTCGGCTGGTTCGGTCAGTCGGCGCTGCTGGCCCACCGGTCGGGCGAGGACTGGACATTCCAGGCGACCGCCTGTTCGCTCGGGCGCCCCGCTTCGCATAGCGCCATCATCACCTTGACCGATGCCGTGGCGAAGATCGAGGTTGCGGTGACACTGGCGCTGGATCCAGTCAGCAATGTCCTCAGCCTTGCGACCCGGCTGGTGAACCGGGGCGACACGGTGCTCGATATCCAGTGGCTCGCTGCGGGCTGCATCCCGCTCCCGGCCGATGCGGCCAGTGTGCGGTCCTACGGCGGGCGGCATAACAACGAGTTCGTAGCGATCGACGATCCGCTCACCCGCAGCCAGTGGCGGCGCGAAAACCGGCGCGGGCTTACCTCACATGATTGCGTGCCAGGCGCGGTGGTATCCTGCGCCGATGGCACGGCCTATGGCGTGCAGCTTGGCTGGTCGGGCAATCATGTCCAGTCGATCGAATGGTGCGATGACGGCGGCTTCCACTGGCAGATGGGCGAATGGCTCGCGCCGGGCGAGGTACTGCTGGAGCCGGGTGCTGCAATCGAAACGCCGACCATGCTGGCCGCCTGCTCGCGCGACGGGGCCAGCGGCGTGGCGCAGCAGTTCCATAGCGCGATCCGCCAGCTGGTCGATTGGCCCGGTGGCTCAATGAAGCCGCGCCCGGTGCATTTGAACACCTGGGAAGGCTTCTACTTCCGCCACGATCTTGATGAGCTGAAAGCCCTGGCCGCATCTGCGGCGGAAGCCGGGATAGAGCGGTTCGTGCTTGATGACGGCTGGTTCCAGGGACGCAATGATGACACGAGTTCACTGGGCGACTGGTGGGCTGACACTGCCAAATACCCCGATGGGCTGAAGCCGCTGGCCGACCATGTTGTAGCGCTCGGCATGGAATTCGGCCTGTGGGTCGAGCCCGAAATGGTCAATCCAAACAGCGAGCTGTTCCGCGCTCATCCCGATTGGGCGCTGCAGATTGCCGGGCGTCCGCAGATTACCGCGCGCAACCAGCTGGTGCTCGACATGACGCGCGCGGAGGTGCGTGACTATCTGTTCGGCAAGATCGCCGTGCTGCTTGAGAGCCTGCCGATCGCCTATTTGAAATGGGACCATAACCGCGACCTCACCGCAGCCGGGGTGCGCCCGCGCTACCGCCAGCAAGTGCTTGGCACCTATGCCTTGATGGCGCGGCTGCGCGACGCCTTCCCGCTGGTGGAAATCGAGGCCTGCGCCGGCGGTGGCGGGCGGATCGATGCGGGGATCGTGCGGCATAGCCACCGGTTCTGGACCAGCGATTGCATCGACGCGGTGTCGCGTCTGGGTATCCAGCGCGGCTTCCTGCAGTTCATGCCGCCCGAACTGATGGGCTCGCACGTCGGCACTTCGCCAGCGCATAGCACTGGCCGGACGCAGGCGATGGATTTTCGCGCAGCCGTGGCGCTGCCCGGACATTTCGGGGTCGAGCTCGATCTGCGCAAGGTCGTCGGGGCAGACCGCGAAGCCCTCAAACGCTGGATCACGCGCTACAAGCAGCACCGCCAGCTGATGCACACGGGACAGGTGTGGCTGGGCGAGGCAGGCGATTCCATCCTGTGGCAGGCCCATGGCAACGCCAACGATCTGCTGCTGCTGATCTACCGGTTGGACCCGGCGGCCCAGCGCCACATGCCGAAGCTGCGCCTGCCGATGCTGGACAGTGGCAAGCGTTATGTGATCAAGGCTGATGAGGCCGGCGCCAGCGAATATGACGGCGCTTGGCTGGCTGCTGCCGGGCTGCCGATCAGGCCGATGATGGCCGAGAGCTGCCAGATCCTGCGGATTACCGCGCTATGAGCTTCGATCCTGCCGACCATCCGCACCGCCGCTACAACCCGTTGCGCGATGAATGGATCCTGGTTTCGCCGCACCGCGCCAAGCGGCCTTGGCAAGGGCAGGAGGATGCGCCCGATCTCGCTGCGCGCCCCGCCTATGACGCAACCTGCTACCTCTGCCCCGGCAATGCCCGGGTGACCGGCGAAGTAAACCCCGGCTATTCCGGCACCTATGTGTTTGCCAATGATTTTGCCGCGCTGACCGCCGATGCACCAGCCCCCAAGGGCGATGACCCGCTGTTCCGTATGGCCGCGGCGCGCGGGGAAAGCCGGATGATCTGCTTCTCGCCCGATCATGCCAAATCCCTGCCCGAGCTTGGCCTGGCCGAAATCCGCGGCGTGATCGATGCCTGGTCCGCCCAAAGCGCTGAACTTGGCGCGCGCTACCGGCACGTGCAGGTGTTTGAAAACAAGGGCGCGATGATGGGCTGTTCCAACCCCCATCCGCACGGCCAGGTCTGGGCGACTTCCTATCTGCCCGCCGAAGTGGAGCGCGAAGACCGCACCCAGCGCGAATGGCAGGGCGCCCAGCCGATGCTGCTCGAACTGGCTGCGCGTGAGGCGGGCGGCCCCAGAGTAGTGGTTGAAACCGCACATTGGCTGGCGATTGTCCCGTGGTGGGCAAGCTGGCCGTTCGAGACCTTGTTGCTGCCGCGCTTTGCGGTGCAGCGCCTGCCCGACCTTGCATCCGACAAGCGCGACGATCTTGCCTTGGCAATCAAGCAACTGACCACGCGCTACGATAATCTGTTCGCCTGCTCGTTCCCTTACTCGATGGGCTGGCACGGCGCGCCCTTTGGCGCGGAGCCTGCCGAACACTGGCAGCTTCATGCCCATTTCTACCCGCCGCTGCTGCGCTCTGCCTCGGTCCGCAAATTCATGGTCGGTTATGAGATGCTGGCCGAAGCGCAGCGCGATCTGACGCCAGAGCAGGCGGCCGAGCGGCTTCGCGCTGTTTCAACTGTGCACTTCCGCGAGGCGCAATGATCGACGCCCTCAAACAGCTGTTTAACCAAAGCTTTGCGGCATGGCCTACGCTGGTGGCACGCGCGCCGGGGCGGGTCAATCTAATCGGCGAGCATACCGACTACAACGATGGTTTTGTGCTGCCCTGCGCGATCGGCAAGCAGACTATGGTAGCGGTCCGGGCGCGGCAGGATGGCCGGATAAATATCGTCGCGGGCGATCTGGGCGAGGCGCGCAATTCGTTCCGCCTTGACGAGCCGATCCTGCCGGATCCCGCTGCACCGTGGTCAAATTATGTGCGCGGCATGGCCAGTCTGCTCAAAACCGAGGGGTTGGACTTGCGCGGGGCTGACATGGCGATCCTTGGCGATATGCCGCAAGGGGCTGGCCTCTCGTCGTCGGCGGCGCTCGAGAACGCGGCTGGCCTGGCATTTGCGGCGCTCGCCGGTCAACCTGACTTTGACCGGACCCGCCTTGCGCAGCTCGGTCAGGCTACCGAGCATGAGTTTGCCGGTTGCAACTGCGGCATCATGGATCAGCTGGTCAGCGCCCGGGCTGAGGCCGGAATGGCGATGCTGATCGATTGCCGCAGCCTTGAAACCAGCGCCGTCCCGATCCCAGACGATCTGGCCATCCTGATCGTCCATTCGGGAATTGAACGCGGGTTGGTTGATGGCGCCTATAATGAGCGACGTGCCGCCTGCGAGGCTGCAGCTGCCCATTTTGGCGTGACTGCGCTGCGCGATGTAACGCCAGCGCAGCTCGCCGGCGCGGACAGCCTAGATCCTGTCACCCTGCGCCGCGCCCGTCATGTCGTTACCGAGAACGCCCGGGTGCTCGATGCAGTTGCCGCACTTGGGCGAAATGACCTTGCCGCGCTGGGCGCGCTGATGGCCGGTTCGCACGCCTCGATGCGCGACGATTTTGCGATCACCCTGCCGCCGATCGATCGTCTGGTCGATCTGCTGGACGAAGCGATCGGCGGCCAGGGCGGTGCGCGGATGACGGGCGGCGGGTTTGGCGGCGCGGTGGTAGCGCTGGTCAGGCGGGATCGGCTCGAGCCGGTTGTCGAAGCGGTAAATCGCGGTTACCGCACGCCCGGCGGGCAAGAGGCGCAGATCATGATCGAGCGCCCGGGCAGCGGTGCAAGCTTGATATTCTGCTGATCCCAGGCCGCCGCGCCGAGTCCATCGGCTTTGCCCTGCTGCGTGGACCAGCCTAGAGTCAGTAGCCTAGAACTCGAGCGGTCCGTGCTGGATGTTGGGCAGCACGTGGCGCGAAAACAGGTCCGCTTCGGCGGCGTGGGGATAGCCTGACAGGATGAAGGCTTCGATCCCCTCGGCCTGATAGGCGCGCAATTTGGCCAGCACCTGATCAGGATCGCCGACAATCGCTGCGCCGCAACCCGAACGCGCCCGGCCGATGCCGGTCCACAGGTTCTCCTCGACAAAGCCGTCCCCGCCCGCCGCGCCGCGCAGTTCGGCCTGGCGCTGAACCCCGTAGTTCTTGGCATCGAGTGACTTTTCGCGGATCGCGCGGCCCGCCTCATCGTCCAGCTTGGAGAGCAGCCGGTCGGCGTGGCGCCGCGCCTCCTCCTCGGTTTCGCGGACGATCACATGGGCGCGGTAGCCAAACTTGAGGGTACGGCCATACCGGGCCGCCCGCGCGGTCATATCGGCCACCGTCTCGCGGACCTTGTCCATCGTATCGGGCCACATCAGATAGACGTCGCAGCCCTCGGCGGCGCACTCGCGGGCTTCGTGGCTGAGCCCGCCGAAGTAGAACGCCGGGGCCTTGCCCGAGAGCGTGGTGATCCGCGCCGGATCGAGCTTGAGGTTGTAGAACTCGCCCTGGTGGTCGAGGTGCTCACCGTTCAGCAGTGTCTTGAGGATCTTCACCACCTCGGTCGCGCGGGCATAGCGCGGCGCCGAAGCCAGCGTCTCGCCCGGCATATCGGAGGAGATGATATTGACGTTGAGCCTTCCGGCGGTGCCCGCCGCGTTGGGCCCAAGGATCCGGTCGAGCGTAGCGATCCGCCGCGCCAGCTGGGGCGGCCAGTCCTCGCCAATCCGGGTCGCCCACAGCAGCTTGATCCGCCGGATCAGCGGCGCCATCGCAGCGGCAAAAACCGTCGTATCAAGGCCGAGGCTGTAGCCCGAGGGCAGCAGTATATTGTCGAACCCGCCCTTTTCGGCCTGCAGCACGATGTTGCGGCAATGCTCCCAGCTTGATTGCAGCGCCGGGTCCGGCACGCCAAGGAACTCGTAATCATCATCGCACAGGGCTGAGAACCAGGCGATCTCGCATTGTTGCGTTGTGGCGGGGGGTTGGCTCATGGCAGGGGTTCTCCTCTGGCGGCGACCAGCACCGCGTACCAATCTTCGCGGCTCCAGCGCATGGTGAGCGACTGGGTCGCTTCAACTATTCGTCCGGTCTGCTGGCTGCCGACGATCGGGATGATCCCGGCCGGATGCGCCATCAGCCAGCTGTAGGCAGCAGCCGAGCGCGAGACGCCCTGCCCGGCTGCAACCTTGTCGAGCGCTGCAGCAACCGCCTTGTCGCGCGCGCCTTCGGGGCTCAGCAACCGCCCACCCCCCAGCGGCGACCATGCCAGCGGAGTCAGCCCCAGCATCATCGCCTGATCCAGCTCGCCATTCTCGAAGCAGGTGATCCGCAGCGGGTTGATCTCAGGCTGGGTGGTAACAAGCTTGTGCCCGAGGAAATGGTTGAGTGCCGCGATCTGGGGCATCGTAAAGTTCGATACGCCGAGGAGCGAGATCTTGCCCGCCGCGACGGCATCGTCCAGCACCCGGGCGACTTCCTGCGGGTGGGCCAGAATATCGGGGCGATGGATCTGCCACAGGTCAATCCGTTCAACCTGCAGACGCGCCAGCGAAGCATCGATTGCCGCAGCCAGATATTCGGCGCTCTGATCATAGGGCAGCGGGGGAATGATCCCGCCCTTGCTGGCCAATACCATACGGCTGCGAAGTGCAGGCTCGCTCGCCAGAACCTTGCCCAACAGCGCCTCGGCATCGCCGAAACCGCCAGTGCCGTCGAAGCCATAGATATCGGCCGTATCAAGCAAGGTAATCCCGGCATCGAGCGCGGCATGGACCAGCCGGGCCGCGTCAGCCGCGCTGCGTCCGCCTTCGGCCAGTCGCCACATCCCCCAGGCGATTGGGGACACGCTAACACCGCTTGCGCCGAGCTGGCGGGTGGCTGGAGGCAAGGGCAGAAGGCTCATACTGGTTTCCTGGTTAGGCGAGCGACAGAGGCGCGCTCGATAAGGGTGTGAGGCAGGCGGCGATGGGTCAAATCGGCGCCGGCAATCAGCAGATCGGTGGCGGTCCGCGCCAGCTCCTGCATCGGTTGGTGGATAGTGGTAAGCGGCGGCCAAACGGTGCGGGCCAATGTGGTATCGTCAAAACCGGCGACCGAAAGTTCATCGGGCAGGTCAATCCCCCGATCATGCGCCACCGCCAGAACCCCGGCGGCCATATCGTCATTGGCGGCAAAGATCGCGGTCGGCGGCTCGGCCATATCGAGAAAATAACGCCCCGCACGGGTGCCGCTGTCAAAATCGAACTCGCCGTCCGCCACCAGCTGCGGCTCGTAAGCAATCCCGGCCCGGTCGAGCGCGCGGCGATAGCCGAACAGCCGGTCGCCCGAGGACATATGATTGGGATGGCCCTTGATGAAGCCGATCCGGCGGTGACCCAGATTGATGATATGCGTGGTCATGTCATCGGCGGCCTGGGCATCGTCCATGAATACCGAGCTGGTCAGGGCGTGATTGGTGCCGGGCGAAATCCGCACGAACGGCACATCCATCGCCTCCAGAGCGCGCAGCACCGGATCACAATCGGTCACCGGCGAGGAGAGGATGATGCCATCGACATGGGTTTCCGACACCAGCCCGCGGATCTGATCGCCAACCAGCGGATCGGCGACATCGACCGGCTGGGCGAGCAGACGAATCCCCTCGGCCTGGCAGCGCTCCCAGCAGCCCATCTGGATCTGGTGCATGTAATAGGGGCTGTGATTGTCATAGATCAGCGCGATCTGATTGGATTTGGCGCCCGAGAGGATTCGCGCGGCGATGCTCGGGCGGAAGTCGAGCGCGCGCATCGCCTCCTCGACCCGCGCCTTGGTGATCACGCTGACATAGGGGTGATCGTTGAGCACGCGGCTGACGGTTTTCACCGCTACCCCGGCCAGGGCGGCGACATCGCGAATATTGGATCGCTCGCTCATCGGTTCAGCACCCTGCCCAAGCCGGCGAACAGATCGGCAAAGGAGCTGTCCGGGCGGTAGAACACCGGCGGCCGGCCGATCGGGGCGGCGACTTCGTGGCGGCCGGGCGCGTATTTGGCTCCGCTCCAGACATCGCGCCACGGCGTATTGCCGGGTAAACTCACACCTCGCGAGACTGCGCCTTGCTCGATCACCGGAGCCACGATCATGTCCGCTCCGTAGAGGAACTGGTCCTGCACGGTCCATAAGTCCGGCTCATCGGGGAAATGGAGAAACAGAGCGCGCTGCGCCGGGAGTCCCAGTTCGCCCGCCTCATCGCACAGATGGCGCACATAGGGTGCGAGATGCGCGTGAACCCGGCTCCACCGGGCAAAGCAATCGAGCAGCTCAGCGGATGAGTCATACTGGAGATTATCATCGGGCCGGTTGCCCTCATGACTGCGCATGACCGGCGCGAAGGCGGCGAGCTCGCACCAGCGCTGCATCAGCTCCACCGTGCGGATATTGCCATGCAGCGAAGTGTAGCCGCCGCAATCGGAATGGCTGTAGGCATTGCCGACCAGCCCGGCCGACAGCGCGGCCGTGATCACCGTGCCGATCCCGTCATGGCGGGTGAAATCGACCGACTGGTCGCCCGCCCACAGCAGCGGACAGGCCGCTTGCACCCCCGAAAACCCGGCGCGCATGAAGAACAGCGCCTCCCCGGTCTTGCCCCGGCTGGCGAGTGCCTGGGCATTAACCTCGGCCCACAGCACCGGCCAACGATTATGCGCCTCCATCGGATCCGAGCCATCCGCCAGCCGGACGTCGGTCGGCAGATATTCGCCAAAATCGGCCATCCACCCATCGATGCCGATATCGAGCATTTCGCGGCCCAGCACTTTTTCGGCGAACCAGTCGCGGGTTTCGGTGCGCGTGAAATCGAGGACGCCGCAATCGAACTCGCCGAAATCGACAAGATAGACGTCGTCGCAGTCCTGCTGCAGCGCGAAGTGCCCGCCGCTGCGCGCTTCCTCATACAGGATGCCATCGACCGCGAGATAGGGGTTGGCATAAGCAAGATAGCGGATGCCGCGAGCATTGAGTGCCGCAATCCGCTCGGGCAGATCGGGATAACGCTGGCGATCACGCCGCCAGTCCCAGAATAGGCGGCGGCCAAAGCTGGTCTCGCGGATCCCGGCCCAGTCCTCGCACCACAGACCTGATACGGCAGCGCCCGCCTTGATGAAGCTCTCAAGCCGCTCGAAACTGTTCGCACCGTCCTTCAGACCGACGATAGCCCCACCAATCGCCCAATCAGGCAGCGGTGGCTCGCGGCCAAAACGGGCAGAAAGCGCGCCAACCAGCTCGATCGGGTTGTCCTGCGCAAACAACTCGAACCGCGCAGTATGGCTCCATACTTCGACCATATGCGCCGCCGAGTCGGTAAAATCGAGCACGCTGTAGCAGGCTGCATCAAGGTGGATCGCCAGCCAGCGCGAGGTGAGAAAAGTCGGCTGCGGGTAATTGGTGTTCCAGTAATCACCGCCCGCCATGCCCTGTGCATCCATCAATCGGGTCAGCTCGGTCGACTTGTCTCGGCCTACGCCGGGCTCGCTGGTCCACATCGGGAAGCGGCGCGAATTGAGCGCGAGATAACTCATCTGCTCCCCCCCGCCCCACACTGCCTCGCCCGGTTCGGCATGGATGCGCAGGGTTATCCGGTCATAGCCGGGTTCGAGCGCAGTAATATTCAGCGAAGCTCCGTCCAGTGTGAGTCGGGCAAGGATCAGACCATCGAGGGTCAATTCGACTGCATCTTCTCCGAGCGCCCAATCGAGCGGGGTGATCGTCCCAGTCGGATTATCCTCAATCCGGAAGTTGCCATGCCGCATGGTCACTTGCGCCGCACCGCGGGCTAAAGTCAAAATCGGATGGTCCCGGCGATGGCACAGCACCAGCCGACCCGCAAAATGCAGATCAAACCCGCCATCAGTCGCAGAAAACTGCGCCTCCACGCCAATCCTATCCCTTCACATCGGGCCCTGTTGCAGCACTGCCACAGCTTGCGCCTGTCCGTATGACACCGCTTGACATATCGGTGAACAAGACGCAATTCAAGCGGATCAAATGGCTTGGCAATTGCCGGGACTACGAAAAGAATTGCTCGGAGGTGGCTGAGCCATCCCGTGTTTGAGGGAGGAAATCTCAATGAAATCGATGCTTCGCGCTTCAACTGCACTGCCGTTTACGGCATTAGCGCTCGCGGTATTCGCGGCCCCGGCCTATGCTCAGGTAGCGCCTGTCGCTGATGATGCAGCCGAATTGGCTCCCGGTGAAATCCTCGTTACCGCGCAAAAGCGGACTGAGCGACTTCAAGATGTGCCGCTCGCCGTTTCGGTGATTGGCGGGGCAAGGCTGGCAGAGCAAGGCGGGATCAATCTTGAAACCGCCCAGACACTTATCCCAACGCTGAACATCCAGAAGTCCGGCACCACACTCAACCAGTCGCTCTATATGCGCGGCGTTGGCACGGCGACCTTCTCCATCGCCGCCGAACCTAGCGTTTCCACCGTGGTAGATGGCGTCGTTTTTGCCCGTGCGGGTGAAGCCTTCTCGGATCTGGTAGATATTGACCGCATGGAAGTTCTGCGCGGCCCGCAAGGCACGCTGTTTGGCAAAAATGCCAGTGCAGGTGCGATCAACATCGTCACCAAGCGCCCCGGCAAAGTCGTTGGCGGCTTTGCTGAAGCGAGCTTTTTCACCGAATCGGAATTCCGTGGCAAGCTAGGCTTCGATCTGCCGCTGTCTGAATCAATTCGCAGCCGCTTCGTTGGCTTCTACAGCGAATATGACGGCAATATCGATAATATCGCGCCGAATGTGAATTCCAAGGTCAATGGCTACAAACACTATGGCCTGCGCGGCATGATCGTGGCCGATGCTTCGCCTGACGTGACCTTCACCCTGATCGGTGACTGGCGCAAAGCAGATGACGATTGCTGCGCTCAGCTGATCGGCACAGTTGGCACAGGCTTGGCGTTCCAAGTGCTGCCGACCCCGCTTGGAGATGAAACGCGAACGGTTAATCAGAACCTTGTCACCAGCACCAAGGAAGAAAGCTGGGGCATCTCGCTTCAGGCCGATGTCCAGCTGGGCAGCCACTCGCTAACCTCGATCACCGCCTATCGTGGTTGGAAAAACACTGAAATCCGTGATGGTGACTGGTTGCCGCAGGCCTATATCGGCCTCAACCAGCTGCATGATTCCGGGCCGCAAAGCGCCAAGACTTTCAGTCAGGAACTGCGCCTTGCCTCACCCACCGGCAATATGTTCGAATATGTTCTGGGCGCATATTTCTCGCGCGCTGAAAACGATCGCGTGTTTACCCGCAGCAGCATCGTCTGCTCGGCCATCGGTGCAGCGCCAACCACGCCCACGCCTTGCACCAGCCCGCTGGCCGCGCCTTCACGGTTCCCGGTCGGCGTTGCCCCGCATGGCGCAGTGTTCAAGAACTTTGCGCTGTTCGGCAATTCAACGGTCAACTTCAGTGATCGTTTCCGCGCAATCCTGGGGCTGCGCTACACGCATGATAATCTGAACGTCTATCATTCGCGCACGTCCACCGGTCTTGACCTCAATGGTTCGGGCCAGCCGGTCAATACCGGCGGCGTCAACACCAACTTCGGCCCCTTCACCAGTGAAGTCTCTACCAGCAATCTTTCGGGCCGGGCCGGGTTGCAGTTCGACATCAGCGACAATTCAACCGGCTATGCCACCTATACGCGCGGCTACAAGGGACCGGGCTACAACATCTTCTTCAACCTTGGCGCCTCAGGCACCAGCGTTGTCGAAGCCGAAACTTCCGATGCGTATGAGATCGGCCTGAAGAACACGCTGTTCGATCGCCGGGTGACGTTCAACCTTGCGGCTTTCTTGACCAAGTTCCACAATTTCCAGGCTAACAACCCGGACCTTTCCGGCACCGTTGTGGTCAGTCGCTTTACCAATGCGGGCGAAGTTTCAACCCGCGGGGTCGAGCTTGATGTCAGCGCAGCGCTGGCAAAGGGGCTGTCGATTTCGGGCGGGCTGGCCTATACGGATGCCCATGTCGATGCCTTTAAGGTTGTGGCAGGATCAAATCCGGCGGACATTATCCCCAATGGCACGCCGCTGTTGTTCGCGCCAAAGTGGAAGGGTTCGCTGGGGATCGATTACCGCACCGGGCTGACCGAAAATATGGACATCTTCCTGGGATCGCAAATTTCGGCGCAAACCAAGCAATTGTCGATCTTCTCGCCTGTTGCAAGCTTGCGTACGCTGGGTACGATTGACGGATATTCGCTGGTCAATCTTTCGGCTGGCATTGGCGATAGCGATGATGGCTGGAAGCTGTTGTTCCAGGTGCGCAACCTGTTCGACACCGCCTTTATCGCCCACAAGGAGAGTGGTGGCCCGGGCGGCAGCATCCGCATCCAGATCCCGCGCGAAGCTGATCGCTATTTCGGGGTGACTGGCCGCTTCAACTTCTAACTCAAGTCCCGGTTAACGGGTCGCCTCAGGGGCCTTCCGCACCAGCGGAAGGCCCCTTTGCTTTGGTCGCGCTAGTCGTCCTCGGCTAAGATCTTCGGCACCAGCAGGTGGATCCACCCCAGCGCCAGCAGGTAGGCAATCGATGCACCATAGAATAACGGGGCATAGCCATAGCCATTGGTGAGCAGCCAGCCGGTCGCCTCCTGGATTCCGAAACCGGCGATGTTCCCTGCAATCGCGCCAATCGCCATAACCGTGCCGACCCGCGACGAGGGCACGGCATCGGCGGCAAAGCCGAAGATGTTGGTCGAAAAGCCCTGATGCGCGAACAGCGCCATGCCGATGATGGCCGCTGCAATCCAGGCGTTTGAGGCGGTCAGTGCCAGCGGGATCGGCAAGACCACCAGCGCGAACAGCAGCATCGATGTCTTGCGCGCCTTGTTGACCGAACGCCCACCAGCCAGCAGACGCGGGAACAAGGCGCCTGAGGACAACGCGCCAATCGCGGCCAAGGTGAATGCCAGCGCAGTTGGCCCGACCAGTTCGTTTTGGCTGAGGTTGAACACCTTGTGGAACAGATCAGGCAGCCAGAACGTGAAGAACCACCAGAACATGTCGGTAATCGCCTTGGCTCCGGCGATCGCCCAGGTCAGCCTGTCCCGCAGCGCTTCGCGGATGGAGGGTCGCGCCTGCTCAATACCGGCGGCGCGGGGCAGTGGTTGCAACTTGCGCGTACCGACGATCCACATCGCCAGCCACACAAAGCCAAGCGCGCCAGTGACAATGAACGCGGCCTGCCAGCCAAATACGGCAGCAAAGGGAATGACCGTGAGCGGCGCAATGATATTGCCAATGTTAGGGGCAGTGTTGACGATCCCGACCGCCATCGATCGCTGCCGCATCGGCAAATATTGCGCCGCGGATTTGACCGCAGCGGGGGTGTTGATCGATTCGGCCGCCACCAGCGTCACCCGAGCGGCCACAAACTCTGTCACAGTCGCGGCAAAGGCGTGTGCCATTCCGGCCAGGCTCCAGATCGCGACCGCCGCACCATATGCCACCCGCACCCCGAACCGATCGATCAGCCAGCCGACAAACAGCAACGCGAAAGCGGCCGCAAGCTGCGACATCGAAGCGAAATGCGCGAATTCAGCGTCGCCCCAACCATAGGCCGCCTCAATGCTCGGCTTGAGCAACGACAGAACCTGGCGGTCGACATAATTGATGATCGTGCCAAGAAACAGCAGCGCAATCAGCAGGTTGCGCGAACGCTGCAGCGCTGCTTCGGCCGGTGTCCTGTTTGCCTCGATCATCCCAGCTTCTCCCGTCTTTTGTCTTTTCGCCCATTGCAACCTAACGTGTGTCGAGGATAAGAAAAGCAGGATATGACACCGCCGGACAGAACTCCCCCGAAAAGTGGCTCGATTGACGCGATCGATTGGGATGCATTGCCGCATGGCGGCGATCTGTTCGGTGAGATCCACCTTGCCGAAACAGCGCCGAGCGCCACAGCAGGCCAACCGCGCGATACGCTGTTTCCGGGCCTCGCGGTCTGCGGGGTGGCGGCGGCGGCGGCGGCGTGGCTGTCGGAACACTACGGCTTTCCGATCATCCTGCTGGGGTTGCTCGTTGGCCTCTCGCTCAATTTCATCGCCCGCGATCCGCGCACCCATCGCGGGCTCGATTTTGCCTCGCGAACCTGCCTGCGGTTCGGGATTGTCGTGCTTGGCCTTCAGGTAACTTTCGCACAGATCGGCGCGCTGGGACCGGCACCGTTCGGAGCGCTGCTGGTGGTCATGGCGGCAGCGTTCGGCGCGGCGGTACTGGGGGCTAGGCTTGCCGGGCAATCGAGCTTTGCCGGCACTCTTGCGGGCGGATCGACCGCCATCTGCGGGGCCAGCGCGGCACTCGCGCTTTATGGCGTGATCGGCAAGGACCGGCTGAGCCAGGCCCAGTTTGCGTTGACGCTGGTCGGCATCTCGCTCGCCAGCGCGTTCGCGATGTCGGTCTATCCGATCCTCGCCAGCGAGTTCGCCTTGTCGGATCGTCAGGCTGGCTTCCTGATCGGGGCATCCATCCATGATGTCGCGCAGGCAATTGGCGGCGGCTATGCCTTTTCGGACGCAGCGGGAAGCTATGCGACGATCGTCAAGCTGGCCCGGGTCGCGCTGCTTGCGCCGGTGGTAGCGCTGGTCTCGCTGATGATCGGGCCGGCAGGCGAAGCCGCTGGCCAGCCGATCTGGCGGCGGCTCGCTCTGCCGTGGTTCATCACGGCCTTTCTGGCCACGGTAACGCTCAACAGCATGGTAGCTGTACCGGACCAGATTAGCCATTTCGCGCTGGTCAGCTCCAAAGCACTGCTGTTGCTCGCGGTCACCGCCACGGCAATGCGATCGCGGATGGATCTGCTGCTGGAAATGGGGTGGCGTGCGGCGGTGCCGGTCGTACTCGCCACGCTGGCCAGCTTTGGTGCAGCGCTAGCCTTTGCGGTGCTGCTGCTCTAATTCGGGAACGGCGCCCGGCTGCCATGGCGGTTCGCCCCCAAACCGGATCGCGGGCGCGATATGGTGTGCGCCGTTTGCCTGGACCAGCAGGCCGCGCGCGGCGATATGGGACTCATCAAAGGCCTCGCGGAAATCCAGAACCGGCGCAAATGCGACATCGCGATCGGCGAACCACTGCACCCATTCATCCCGGGTGCGAGTGGCGAAAGTCTCGCGCAGAAAGGCAACCAGCGGAGCCTGCGCCGGCCCTGCCTCGGCCTCGGCCAATGCAATCAGATCGGGGCGGCCAAGCGCGCTGAGCAAACTACGGGCGAATTTAATCTCGCGTCCGCCAAGCACCGCGTGTCGGCCGTCCTTGCAGGCATAAACTTGATAAAATCCCGCCCCGCCCAGCGATCGCTGCTCGGACGAGCGCGGCGGCGCTCCGCCGGCGATCGCGCTGCTGGCGGTATGGGCGCACCACGGCAGCAGGCTGTCAAACATGGCAATGTCGATATAGTCGCCCTCCCCGGTCCGGTTCCGCCCGACCAGCGCCATCAGCACGGCTGACAGCGCCGTGAGGCCCGTAGCGATATCGGCAGACGCGGCTCCGGGGACGACCGGCGTGCCATCCGGTCCATCATTGACCGAGAGGAACCCTGCCAGGGCCTGCACCGCCAGATCATGCGCCGGATGATCGGCCAACTCGCCCTCCTGGCCAAAGGCGGTGATCGAGCAATAGATAATCGCGGGATTGACCGCCTTGACGCTGGCGTAATCAAACCCCAGCCGCGCCATCACGCCGGGACGGAAGCCTTCGACGAATACATCTGCAGTTTCGATCAGGGTGCGCAAGCGAGCCTTGCCGCCCGCATCCTTGAGGTCGAGGACGACGCTTTCCTTGCCGCGATTGAGATTGGCGAACCACACCGAATGACCCGCCTCAAACGGGGCCTGATCGCGCGCAGGATCGCCCGCCGGCGGTTCGATCTTGATTATTCGCGCACCCTGATCGGCCATCATGCCCGTCATCATCGGCCCGGGCAGAAACTGGGTCAGGTCGACAACTGTAATTCCCGAAAGCTTGCCCATTTTCGATCCCCAGGTCACAAACCCATAACAGCAAAGGCGGCCAGCGTGGCTTTGCCCGCTGACCGCCCTTCGCGATAGCCTGTTACCGTCAGAACTTGAACCCGGCCTCCACACCGATCAGGCGGCGTCCGCCGGGCGAGATGAACGAGCCGCCAAATTCGATCGCCGGGATCGCTTCGGCGATGTATTTCCGGTCGAGGGCGTTTTCGGCAAAGGCCGTCAAGGTCCAGTTCTTGCCTTCAAAGCCAAACCGCAGGTTGAGGACCCCAAACGCATCGCGCTTGGCCGCGCCATAGCTGCCATTGCCGGCTGCCGCTGGATCGGGGAAGAAGGGCGCGAACAGCGAGACCGGCAGCAGCGCGCTGAAAACGGTCGGGCGGTTCTGATCCTGCACGGTGTGGAACCAGGTCGGCCCGGTAATCCGGTAATCGGCCCGCATTACGACATCGATGCTATCGGTCAGCGGCGCATCGATCTGACTGCCCAGATTGATCGTGTAATCGGCGGTATAGGGCGACTTGTTGCCCACTGTGTATGGCCGCGAGCTGTTCTTCTTGATCTCGCTGTCAGTAAAGTTGGCCCCGCCGAACAGCGTCCAGCCCTTGACGATCTTGACGCTGGTGTTGAACTCCACACCCTTCACATCGACCCGGTCGATGTTCGAGACAACGCGCAGCAGGCCGAAGCTGCCGACGAAGAATTCGAAGAACTGCATGTCGGTAATGCGGGTATAATAGCCGGCAAGATCGAAAGTTACCCGGTTATCGAGCAGCGAGCCCTTGATGCCTGCCTCAAACGCGCTCGACCGCTCCTTGCGGTAGCGATC
>JANOFJ010000135.1:0-45876 GCA_031413595.1 Novosphingobium sp. | reverse complement strand
TGCCCTATTGGGGCGGCGGAATCCATGCCGCACGGGGCCTGCGCGCCAATGACCGGATGTATTTTGAACTGATGCTCCACGCCGCGCGGCGCGGCTGCACCCGGTTCGATTTCGGCCGCTCCAAAACCGGCAGCGGCGCTTGTGATTTCAAGCGCAACTGGGGCTTTGTGCCGCGTCCACTCGGTTATGCCAGCTGGACCGCTCCGGGCAGTCAGCCGCGCGATGCCGATCCGACCAGCGCCAAGCATGCCGCGCGGATCGCGCTGTGGCGCAAGTTGCCGCTGGCGGTGGCCAATCGGGTGGGGCCGCCGATCGCCCGGGGCCTGGCATGAGCAGCGAAATCCTGTTCCTTTCGCACCGCATGCCGTTCCCGCCGGACCGCGGGGACAAAATCCGCTCGCACCATATCCTCAAGGCGCTGGCGGGCCTTGCCCCGGTTCATGTCGCGACCTTTGCCGATGACGATCGCGATCTGGCCGCAGAACCAGAGCTTGCCGCGCTTGCGCATAGCCATTGCCTGGTTCGCCGGGTCAAGCCATTGATTCTGGCTGGGATCCAGTCGCTGTTCCGCCACGAAGCGGTTAGTCTTCCGGCTTTTCACAGCCCTGAGATCGCCCGCTACGTGGGCAAGGTGCTGGGCGATAACCGAGTGGACACGATTTATGTCTTCTCCGGCCAGATGGGACAATACATCCCCGATGAGTTTGCAGGTCGGGTGATATTCGATTTCGTCGACGTCGATTCGGCCAAATTCGAAGCCTACGCGCAGCGCGGCTCCGGCATTCGGAGCTGGCTGGACGGCCGCGAAGCGCGGCTGCTTGGTGCTGAGGAAGCCCGGCTGGCCCGGCGCAGCGACATCAGCCTGCTGGTTTCGGCGGCAGAGGCCGCGCTGTTTTCCGCACGGCTTTCGCCGCTTGACCGGGCGCAATGCGATGTCCGGGCGCTCGGCAACGGGATCGACAGCCAGCTGTTTGATCCAGCAGCAGTCAATCCCGAGTCCCAAATGCTCGAATGCGCAGGGCCCCGGCTGATCTTCACCGGTCAGATGGACTATGCGCCCAATGTCGAGGCCGCCTTGCGAGTTGCAACTCGCATTCTGCCGCTGATCCGTGCCCGGCTGCCAACAGCAAGTTTCCACGTTGTCGGTCGCAATCCGGCCGATACTCTGGTTAAGCATGATGGGCTGGGCGGTTGCCATGTCTGGGGCGGCGTCGCCGACATGCGGCCTTGGCTGCGCGCGGCTGACCTTGCGCTGGTTCCGCTCGAAATCGCGCGCGGTATCCAGAACAAGGTGCTGGAGGCGATGGCAATGAGCTTGCCGGTGGTGCTGAGCAGCGCTGCCGCGACGGGCATTGGGGCGGTTGCGGGCAAACACTTCGACGTGGCAAACGGCGACGCGGAGCTGGCCGCACAGTGCACAGCGCTATTGTCACAGCCGCGCAAGGCAAAATCGATGGGCCTCGATGCGCGGCGCTTTGTTGTTCAGGAAAAGAGCTGGCAGGCGATGCTGGCGCCGCTCTCGGAGATGCTCGCCTTGCCAGGCAAGCCAGCCCGCCATGCCGCCTGAACCTTTCACGGCGCAGTGGCGCGCCGCATTGCTTCGGCTCGGCGCGGCATGGCTGGCGTTGCTGCTGCTGTTTGGCCGTGATTGGCTGGCGATGGCTGACCAGTGGTGGAATTCATCGACCTACAACCACATATTGCTGATTGCCCCGATCATAGGCTGGTTGGTCTGGATGCGGGTGCCGCAATTGCGGCGATTGGTTCCGTCGATCTGGTGGCCGGGGCTGGTTGCTTCCGCGCTGGCTTGCTTCATTTGGGTGCTGGGCGCCTTTGCCGGGTTCAACTTGTTCCGCCAGATCGGTGCGGTGGCGATGCTTCCCGCCGCTGCGTTGCTTTTGCTCGGGCCGCGGGTCTGCGCAGGCTTGATTTTTCCGCTGGGTTACTCGGCTTTCCTCGTGCCATTCGGCGACGAGCTGATCCCGCCGCTCCAGACGATCACTGCCAAGCTGACCATTGCCCTTACCCACCTCAGCGGAATTCCGGCTGAGGTCAACGGTGTGTTTATCGATACGCCCGCCGGTCTGTTCGAGGTGGCCGAGGCCTGCTCGGGCGTCAAATTTCTGATCGCGATGGTCGCGCTCGGCGCGCTGGTCGCCAATGTCTGCTTCACCAGCTGGCGGCGGCGGGCTGGCTTTCTCGCCCTCGCAATTGCCGCACCGATCCTGGCCAATGGGGTCCGCGCCTGGGGGACAATCTACGTCGCGCAATACAAAGGCGCGGCCTATGCCGGCGGGGTTGATCACATTATTTATGGCTGGATTTTCTTCGCTGTCGTGATCGCGATCGTCCTGGCCTTGTCCTGGCGGTTTTTCGATCGCGCGGTCGAAGATCAGATGATCGATGCCGATGCGCTGGCGGCTTCGCCGCTGCTGGCGAAGCTCGAAGCGGCCCGCCTGAGCTGGGTCGCAGGACTGGCGGGGCTGCTGGCCTTGACGCTTGGCGGGCAAGCCTGGGCGCGCGCAGCCGATCAGCAGAGCGCCGCAGTGCCGCCGCAGATTGCCTTACCACAGGTGCCGGGCTGGCACCGGACTGATTATCAGCCCAAGGTTTGGTGGGAGCCGCGTGCGAATGGCGCCGATCATCGCCTGCTGGGCCGTTACGAGGACGCCGCCGGCCACCAGGTCGATGTATTCTATGCGCTCTATGCCGCGCAGGACGAGGGCCGCGAAGCCGGCGGCTTTGGCGAGGGCGCGTTGCGGCCCGATAGTCCCTGGGCATGGAGCGCGGGCGGACCCGAGGTGGCCCATGCCAAGACCGATCGTTTGCTCGCCGAAGGAAAGGTCAAGCGACTGGCTGAGACCTATTACCGCACCGGAACGCTGCTCACCGGCAGTAATATCCGCCTCAAGCTCGCCAATATCGAGGATCGGCTTCTGCTTCGCCCGCGCCCGACATTGATGCTGATCCTCTCGGCCGAGGAGGGCAAGCTTGCCGCGCCCGAGTCCAGCCTCGCCGCCTTTCGCCAAGCCACCGGTCCGATCGATGCGTGGATGGACCGCACGGCCCACCTCCGCTAACGACCCCTCCATGTGCGGGATTGCCGGAATATTTCACGTGAACACGCCCAAGCCGGTCGATCCGGTGCGGGTGACGAGGATGTGCGATGCCATGGTGCATCGCGGGCCGGACGGGGCAGGGGTGTGGACCGGACCCGGGGTGGGGCTGGGTCATCGCCGCCTGTCGATCATAGATGTCGCCGGATCACCGCAGCCGATGGCCTCAAGCGACGGCCGGGCGGTACTGACCTTCAATGGCGAGATTTACAATTACCGTGAGCTGCGCGAAGAATTGCGCGCCACCGGGGCGGTTTTTCATACCGATGGTGACAGCGAAGTCATTCTCGCCGCGTGGCAGCGCTGGGGCCCCGATTGCGTGACACGGCTCCACGGTATGTTTGCTTTTGCGATCTATGATGTTGCCGAGCGGACGTTGTTCCTCGCCCGTGACCGGTTGGGGGTGAAGCCGCTGTTCTATGCGCGGTTGAGCGATGGCAGCATTGCCTTCGCATCAGAGCTGAAGGGCTTGCTCGCCCACCCGTTGCTGCGCCGCGAAATAGATCCGCTGGCGATCGAGGATTACCTGACCTGGGGCTATGTTCCCGATCATCGCTCCATCCTTGCCGGGGTCAGCAAGCTGCCTGCCGGACACTCGCTGCTGCTGCGTCATGGCGGGCCCGAGCCGGTTCCGGTCCAGTGGTGGGATGTCTCCTTTGCGCAGCGCCGCAAAGGCAACGCCGCGGATCTTGAGGCAGAACTGCTCCATCTGCTCCGTCAGGCGGTCACTTCGCGGATGGACGCCGATGTGCCGCTAGGGGCGTTTCTGTCAGGCGGCGTCGATAGCTCCAGCGTGGTCGCGTTGATGGCCGAGAACAGCCGCGATCCGGTCAAAACCTGCAGCATCGGCTTCGATGTCGCCGCATTTGATGAAACCAACTACGCCGCTCAGGTCGCTACGCTGTTCGGGACCGACCACCAGAGCCGCCGCGTCTCCCCTGATGATTTCGAAGCCGCCGGCACTCTCGCGGCGATGTTCGATGAGCCCTTTGCCGATGCTTCCGCACTGCCGACCTGGCGGGTCTGCCAGCTTGCTCGCGAAACCGTGACCGTGGCCCTTTCAGGTGATGGTGCGGACGAGGCTTTCGCCGGTTACCGCCGGCATGTTTTCCAGCACGGCGAAGAGCGGATGCGATCGCTGGTGCCGCAGGCCATTCGCGGGCCGCTGTTCGGCTCGCTCGGCAGGATGTATCCCAAGGCCGATTGGGCGCCCCGGCCACTGCGCGCCAAAACAACGCTGCTTTCGCTCGGATCAAGCGGCGAGGATGGCTATGCGCGTGCCCTCTCGGTGGTTCCGCCCGAGCTGCGCGATACGCTGTATTCGCCCGAGTTTTTGCGCTTGCGCGGCGATTACCGGGCAGAACGGCCCTTCACGGATCTGATGCGCAAAGCGCCGGCACGCTCGGGCATCGACCGGGCACAATATGCCGATCTAAAATTCTGGCTCCCGGGCGACATTCTTACCAAGGTTGACCGTACGAGCATGGCAGTCAGCCTCGAAGCGCGTGAGCCGCTGCTTGACCACCGGCTGATCGAATTCGCCGCTGCGTTACCGGAATCGCTGCGGCTGCGGCGCGGGGAAGGCAAGTGGCTGCTCAAGAAGACCATGCGGCGCTACTTGCCCGACGAGATCCTGTATCGGCAGAAACAAGGCTTCGTCACCCCGATCGCACAGTGGTTCAGGGGACCTTTGGTGGGTGCGGCTCGCGAAATCGGTAGCAGTGCAGCGCTTGCCCGCACCGGATGGTTCGATGGCCCGCGCCTCACTTCGCTGGCCGAGGCGCATATTTCCGGACGGTCGGATCACTCGCGCTTGCTGTGGCAATTGTTAATGCTCAACAAATCGCTGGAAAGTTTGGGAATTAGCTGATCCCGAACCGCAAATTTGGTCCAATTCGGATAAACAACCGACGGAAATCTGCGGGTCGGGGTGAGCGCTGAGCGCGATTTTCAAGTATCCTTAACCATCTGGTAGCTAAGGTGCGAAGATAAGTTACACCAACACCAGCGGGTCAATGCGCAACATCTGGAAATCACCTCTGTTTATTGCCTTGGCGGCAGTGCTTCTGTGCGTCGTCACGGAGGCCACGCAGGTACTCGATCACGGCTATTGGAATGTCTGGTACAAAGTCGCGCCCAATAACGAGGCCGTTCCCCCGGACATTGCAGTCATTTCGCTTGATTCCGGCGCTCCCATAAGTTCTGGATCAGTGGCTGGTTCAACCGGGGAGCAGGCCAAACTGGTCAACGCACTGTTGGCTGCTGGTGCAGAGCATATCTACCTGGATTATCCAACGGTGAGCGGGATTGACCCGGCGGGCGACCAGCGGCTTTATGCCGCGATTTCCGCAGCCGGAGTCCGGTTGACACTGGTCAATCGCGGGAAGGTGGATTCTACTTGGAATCGCTCCGTGTTGACCAAACCGCGCTTTGCGTCTCCGCCCGGAACAGCGGTTGCGGTTTCGGCTTGGAATGTTAATTTCGAAGGCTTTGCAATCAACTCCTCAGTCGGTGTCGAGGTTGCAGGGGAAATATTGCCGTCAGTGGCGATTGCTGGAACCGCGAACCATCGGATGGATCAGCCAATTCATCCAGCCTTCAACATGGATCCTGAGAAAATTCCGGTTACGGATGCCAAGGAATTGCTGGCCGGAAAGGTCTCGAGCACGCTGGTGGCGCAGCGCAATCTCTTCCTGACCAACACCAACCCTGAAATGGATACAGCTGTAGGATATTTCGGCCATGGCCGTGTTCCCGGCGTGATGATGGATATCGCTGGGATCACCGGGGTTGCCCGTGGGACGACATTACTGCTCGGCATGCAGGTGCTTCTCGTGTTGTTCATCGCGCTGGTATATTTGGGGCGGCAATTACGCGGTCGTTCGGCCAAACTGCTGACATATTCAGCACTGACCCTGGGCCTGTTGGTCATGCCCGGTATCCTCCGGGAACAGGGGTATGTCTTGGATGTCGGGGCGGCGCTGATTGCAGCGCTTGTTTATTTGCCGCTTCGCAGTTCGCAAAAATGGCGAAATCGTGTCCAACTGACCAGTGCCGCATCGGGAATGCCCAACATCGGTGCGCTTGCGGCGCAACACATCGCCCGATCACAAGATGTCGTCGCAGTTTCGGTCAGCCAGTATGAGCAGATGCTCGCCAGCTTGCCGCGCGAACTCCACGGCGAGTGTGCTCGACAGATTGCTCGCCGCCTATCCTTGGGTGCGGGTGATCACGAAATTTTCGACAACGACAATGGCAGTTTTGTATGGCTTGAGAATTCGAAACCGCTCGATGGGCTGATCGAGCACCTTGAAGGGCTCAAGGCGCTGTTCTCATCGCCTCTGATCATTCAAGGCCACGTGCTCGACACCAATGTTCACTTTGGCCTTGATCGCAATATCGAAAGCAAGCCGATCAGCCGCATCCAGTCAGCACTGGCAAGCGCCAGCGAGGCGCAGGGCAAGGGCAAGCTTTATGAGGAGTTTGGACAGCAACGCCTTGCTCAGTCGCCATGGGAGCTGTCGCTGCACGCACGCATCGACGAGGGATTGCGCAACGGAGATATCTGGCTGGCTTTGCAGCCCCAGTATGATTTCCGCACACGCCGCATTTCCGGGGCAGAGGCGCTGATCCGCTGGGATGACCCCGAACGCGGGGTAATTCCGCCGGATGCGTTCATTTTGCAAGCTGAACGGGCCGGGCGGATCGAGAAGATCACTTACTGGGTGCTTGAGAAATCGATTGCCATGTCGCGTGAACTGAACCGGAGGGTTAGTCCCTTCCAGATCAGTGTAAACCTGTCGGCCCAACTGGTCGATCATCCCATGCTGGTGCAGCGTGTGGCCGATATTGTCCGCGAAACCAGGGCCGATTGCTCTTTGATCACGTTTGAAGTTACCGAGACCTTCAACATGGCCAATCGCGAAGAGGCCAAACGCAATCTCTCAGCACTCCGCGCCATGGGTTTTCGCTTATCGATCGACGACTTTGGCACAGGCCAGGCCAGCCTTGCTTATCTGGCCGAGATCCCGAGCGATGAAATCAAGCTCGATCGCCGCTTTGTCCAGGCCATCACAACCGACCACCGCGAACGCACGATTGTCGATAGCGTGATCAAGCTGGCGCATGCTTTGGGCCAGGAAGTGGTCGCTGAGGGAATCGAAGACGCTGCGACGCTTGAAGAACTGGGTCATCTTGGCTGCGATCTCGCTCAGGGGTACCACATTGGTCGACCGATGGATTTCGCGCAATTAACTGATTTTCTTGGATTGTCTCAAGTCGGGGCAGTCGCTACCAGATCTGCTAGGAATTAAAGCTTGTTAACCAGTTAAAGGCAATTTAACCATTGATCTCCACCGTTTGGGGAGATCGAGCATGTTTTCAAGACTCTGGAATTGGGTAATGCGTTAAATTTCAACAAGTTGATCCGTATTTTTGGATCAACCCGTTGATGTCGCATGGTTAACTGATTCGGCTTGTTGAGCGATCGGATTGATTCGCTCGTTCCAAGCTATAAGGAAAAGCTCGTCCCTGTCTGGGCGGGCTTTTCTCGTTTTAGCGGGGCTGGTGTGCAGCGCCTCTGAAATGGCGACCGGACAATAATCTATCCCCGATCCTGATCCGGCTCGCTCAACGCGCGTCGACCATCACGATTTCGGCATCATCGATTGCTTCGACCGTGATGTGATCCAGTCCGGTTATCGCTACCCCGTCGCGCGGCTGCGCTTCCTCGCCGTTGATCCGAATCCGCCCGCTTGGCGCGACAAGATACTGGTGGCGCGCAGGGTCAGCCGCGTAGCTCACCGACTCTCCTGCCGAGAGTGTCGCAGCCAGCACCCGGGCGTCGCAGCGGATTGGCAGCGCTGCATCGGCTTGGGGCTCGCCGCTCGCCAGGATTTCCCACTTTCCGGCACGCTTGCCGCGCGGGAATTCGCGTTGCCCCCAACTCGGCGGCGCGCCCGCGCGATCGGGCATGATCCAGATCTGGAACAGCGTCGTGGCGATGTCCTCATGATTGAATTCGGAATGGACGATACCCGTACCCGCGCTCATCACCTGGACGTTGCCCGCTTCAGTGCGGCCCTTGTTGCCCAGACTGTCCTGATGGGTGATCGCACCGCTGCGGACAAAAGTGATAATTTCCATATTGTTGTGAGAATGAGGTGGGAAACCGCTGTCAGGCGCGATGGCGTCATCATTCCACACCCGGATCGCGCCCCAACCCATGCGGGCTGGTTCGTGATAACTGGCAAAGCTGAAATGATGGGTGGCGTTAAGCCAGCCGTGATTGGCGTGGCCAAGGCCAGCAAAGGGTCTGATATCGATCATCGGAGTTTCCACTTCGGCGGGGTGTTGCCGCCGGCATGCATAGGAAAATGGCTATGCGCGCCGTTCTTTCAAGGGCGGGTGTCCCGACCGGCTCGTCGTTGCATCAGCCAGTTCCTCGCCGGTCAAGTTGCAAGACCGCCGGTTCATAAGCTGCGGCGGGCTGAAACGAAGTCGTGTAATGAGATATTGTAACATTTGACGATGAGGATTAATGCCCATCACCAACAACGCCGACCGGTGGGTTGGCTTTTCAGTTTTGAGGGAACGTAGATGCGGGTTTTTACCGGGATCCTGGTATCATTGCTCTGTGGATCATCGCTTTCGCCCGCAATGGCGCGAGCCCAGCAAACACCGCCACCCGTTCCAACGCAAGAGCCGGGCGAGGCTGGGCACGATGCTGATCACGAGCCCGATCACCAGCCCAAGGATCTTGCTATTGTCGTAACCGGTGTTTTGCCAAGCACCAGGCTGGACGCTTTGTCGGGGGTTGCAATCCTTCAAGGTGCTGAATTGACCCAGTCGATCCGGCCTTCGATCGGCGATACACTCGCCCGCACTCCGGGTGTTTCGGCCAGCTCGTTTGGTCCCAGTGCGTCGCGGCCGGTGCTGCGCGGATTGCAGGGTGAGCGCGTGCGAGTCCTGACCGACGGGATCGGCGCGGTCGATGTTTCGAATACATCGGCCGACCACGCGACGATCATCAATCCCCTGCTGGCCGAACGGATCGAGGTGCTGCGCGGCCCGCAGTCGTTGCTTTATGGTTCGGCAGCGATTGGCGGCGTGGTCAACGTGCTTGATCGCCGGATTCCGAATACAGTCCCCAGCGAAGCGGTCCACATTGGTGCGATTGCGACCTATGGATCAGCGGCCAACGAGCGCTCGCTGGCTGGATCGATCGATGTGCCGGTGGCCGAACACTGGGTGGTGCATGCCGACGGCAGCTTTTCCCAGACAGACGATCTGCGGATCGGCGGCTATGCCCTTTCGTCGGAAAAGCGGGCCGAGGCTTTGAGCAATTCCTTGCTTCCGCCGGATCCCGATGTCGCGGACCCCGTTGACCTTGCCGCCAATGCCGCGATCAGGCGTACTCTGCCCAACACGGCGAGCAAGACCACCACCGCCGCAGTCGGGGCTGCCTATATCGGCGAGCGCGGCCAGATCGGGGTGTCCTATAGCCGCTATGACAGCCTTTATGGTGTGCCAATCCGGCTGGCGACCGCCCCTGGGCAGGGACAGGAAGCGCCACGGCTGGATGTTGCCCAGAACCGTATCGACGCCCGGATCGAGCTTGATCTGAACGGTTCGCTATTTGAAAAAGCGCGCTTCCGCTATGCCTTTGGTGACTACCGCCATTTCGAGCTTGAGGCGGACGGCGCAGTTGGCACCGCTTTTTTCAATCAGGGGATGGAAGGCCGGCTTGAGCTGCGCCAGACCCGCCACGGCGCATGGAGCGGCGCAATTGGAGGCCAGTTTTTCATCCGTGACTTCGATGTGCAGGGCGCGGAAGCTTTCCTTCCTCCCAATTCCACATCGCAACTCGGCCTGTTCACATTGCAGCAGCTTGAACTTGGTTCGCTGAAGATCGAAGCTGGGGCGCGCTATGAGCACAGCAGCGTCAAGTCGGCTCCGCGTCCTGATCAGCCAGACTTCGTCGCAGCCAATCGAAGCTTCAACCTTTTGTCGGGTTCGGTCGGTGGGTCGCTGACTGTGGCCGATGGCTGGCGAATCGGCGCAAACCTATCTCGAACCGCACGGGCGCCCTCTGCGGAGGAACTATTCTCCAACGGGCCGCACGCGGGCACCGAAGCATTCGAGATCGGCAATCCTGATTTTGGCATTGAACGCTCGTGGGGGGCAGAAGCGATCCTGCGCGGGAGCGGCGACAATTACAGCTTCGAGGCATCCGCCTATCACACCTGGTTCTCGGATTTCATCTACCAGGACCTGACCGGGGCGAGCATCGATGGACTGCCTGTCTACCAGTTCCGCCAGGCGAACGCCCGCTACTATGGATTTGAAGCGCAGGGTTCGCTGACCTTGATGCGATCGGACAACATCACCGTTTCGGCCGATGCGCTGGTTGATTATGTTCACGCGACCATCACCGGGGCAGGGCCATCACCCCGGATTCCGCCGCTGCGGATATTGGCAGGGATTGGCGCAAAGTCGAAGTTGTTCGATGTGCGCGCAGAAGTGGAGCGGGTGACTCCGCAGCGCCGGGTTTCACCGTTCGAAACCACAACCGCAGGATATACGCTGGTCAATGCGGAACTGAACTTACGGCCCTGGGGCAATGATCGGCCGCTGAGTTTTGCGCTTTCGGCCAACAATATCTTTGATGTCGATGCGCGGCGCCACGCCTCGGTACTCAAGGACTATGCGCCGCTGGCGGGGCGCGATTTCCGGGTAAGTGCGCGGTTCAATTTCTAGTCCTCGCCGTGTCCGGTGGCGAGGTAATCGGCACTCTGCATCTCGATCAGGCGGCTGATGGTTCGTTCGAATTCGAACCTGCCGTCGCCCTTGTCATACAGCGCTTCGGGCGCCGCGGCAGCGGTGGCGAGCAGCTTGACCTTGTGTTCATAAAGCGCGTCGATCAGCGTCACGAACCGTGCAGCCTCATTGCGCTGATCTGGCCCCATCTGGGGGATGCCGACGACGATGACCGTGTGATAGGCCCGCGCGATCGCCAGATAATCGGCGGCACCGCGCGCTTCCGCGCATAATTTCCTGAAGCTGAACACCGCGACGCCTTTCAGGCTTTTCGGGACATGCAGCAACCGCCCGCCGCCAACATCCAGTTCGGCCGAAGGAACATTCGCGCTGTCCTCGGGTGAATAGTCGGTCAGGCGGAAGAAAGCCTCGCGGACTTGCGCTGTCGCGGCATCGCCTAGAGGAGCGTGCCAGGTTGCCATCCCGCCCAGCCGTTCGAGCCGGTAATCGACCGGGCCATTCAGCGGCATGACGTCGAGCGCGGTTTCGATGAGGGCGATGAACGGCAGGAAATGCTCGCGATTGAGCCCGTCCTTGTAGAGCTGGTCCGGCGCGCGGTTTGAAGTGGTGACGATAGTCACCCCGTGACCCTCAATCAGCGCAGTGAACAGACGGCTCATTATCATCGCATCGGCACTGTTTCCCACCACCATCTCGTCAAACGCGAGGCAGCGCAGATCCTGCGCGATTGAAGCGGCGACCGGCAGGATCGGATCGCCCGCTTCCTTCGTGCGCTCTTCACGAAGCAGTGCGTGGACTTCCATCATGAACGCGTGAAAGTGCACGCGGCGTTTTTCCGGGATCGCGAGGCAATCATGGAACAGGTCCATCAGCATCGACTTGCCGCGCCCAACCCCGCCCCACAGGTATACTCCGCACACCGGATCGGGCTTGCGTCCGGCCAACCGCCAGAGCAGGCTTCCTCGCGCCGGGGTTGCTTCAAGTTCTGCCTGAAGCCTGGCCAGCCGGATCGCGGCTGCTTGCTGTTCGCCGTCGGGCCTGAGCTCACCAGCAGCGACCAGCGCCTCATAACGCGCGAGAACGCTGGTCATTTGCCCGAAGGCTTGCGGACAATTCCGGAGAACGACGCGACCAGCGTTTCATCGGTTTCGCCCTGAACCACCGTGCCGCGCAGGAAGGCCAGCCGCCGCGTTTCGCGCATCACTTCGACCACCGCATCAAGCGGCACATCCGGCCGGCCAGCGCCAATGAACTGGCTGGACAGCTCAAGCGTAACCGATCCTGCGGCGTCGCTGGTAAGCAAGGTCCGCATCGCCGCAAACAGCGCAACGTCCATCAGCGCCAGTGTGACCGCTCCGTGGACCATATCGAGCAGATTGGTGTGGCGGCGTTCGGGAAACATCCGGACCCTGCACAAGCTGTCGCCCTCGCGCCGGACCAGCATGTGGCCCATGGTCTGCGCGTTGAACCGCGTGTCGTCGGCTAGGTTCCAGCTGTGCCAGCCTGGATGATCCGGGTCTGGCTGGTACAGAAAATCGTTAGAATCGTTCACGTTCAGACGTGCCGTTCCGCCTGCATCTTCTTGATCTCGGCAATCGCGCGGGCCGGCGACAACCCCTTGGGGCAGACATTGGCGCAATTCATGATCGTGTGACAGCGATAGAGCCGAAAGGGATCTTCCAGCTCGTCAAGCCGCTCACCGGTCATCTCATCACGGCTGTCAGCCAACCAGCGATAGGCCTGGAGCAGGATCGCGGGGCCAAGGAACTTGTCCGAATTCCACCAATAGCTGGGGCATGATGTGGAGCAGCAAGCGCACAGGATGCATTCATACAGTCCGTCGAGCTTCTCACGCTGTTCGGGCGATTGCAGGCGTTCCTTACCCGAAGGCGTGGTGCTGACGGTTTGCAACCACGGTTTGATCGAGGCGTACTGAGCGTAGAAATGGGTGAAATCGGGAACCAGATCCTTGATCACTTCCATCGCCGGCAGCGGCGTGATGCGGATTTCGCCCGCAAGATCCTCGATTGAAGTGGTGCAGGCGAGGCCATTGCGGCCATTGATGTTCATCGCGCAGGAGCCGCAGATGCCTTCGCGGCACGAGCGGCGGAACGTGAGGCTCGGGTCGGCTTCCGCCTTCATCTTGATCAGCGCGTCGAGTACCATCGGGCCGCATTTGTCGAGATCGATTTCGAACGTATCGTAGTGCGGGTTTTTGCCGCTGTCGGGATCATAGCGATAGACGGTGAACTTCTTCACCCGGTCCGCGCCCTCCGCCTTATGGTGCCGGCCTGCGCCGTTTACTTTGCTGTTCTTGGGGAGGGTAAGGCTCGCCATATCAGATCCTGTTACACGGCCTCGCAAGCCGCCTTCACGATCATCTCTAGCGATTCAGACGGACGGGGCAAGGGGCACAAAAGGGAAGTTCAGACTGCTCGCCCGGCAAGGTCGATCAGAACCTCGATGAAACCGGCAGGATCATCCTCCTGGATGAAGTGCCCGCCCTTCAGTGTTCGATGCGGTTGACCCTTGGTGCCCGGAACCCGGCCAATGAACAGCGCATCACCGCCCCGTGTGATCGGATCGTGATCGCTGAAACAACAGACAAAGGGCTTGGTGAAGCGTTCGAGGGCTTCCCAGGCGCGAAGCTGGTCGGGTACTGCAACATTATCTCCCAGCGGCACCAGCGGTGGATAGGCCCGCGCGGCGGCCTTGCTGGCGCGAGTGGGGAAGGGGGCATCGTAGGCAGCAATCTCGTCTGCCGAAAGTACGCGCCGGGTTCCGGTCTTGACGATTTTACCGATCGGAAAGACCGGGCTGTATTTAGCGAAGGCGCGCCAAATCGCGAATGCACGCGGCGCTTTCTGACCGGCCGGCAAGCCGCCATTGGACAATGCGACCCCGGCAAAACGGTCGGGCATTTCAGCGACCAGCCGCAGCCCGATCAACGATCCCCAATCCTGGCAGGCGAGGATGATGCCCGTCAGGCCGAGTGCCTCGATCCAATGGCGGATCCAGGCGACTTGTCCGGCATAGCTGTAGTCCTTGGCAAGGGCGGGCTTGTCGGACTTTCCAAAGCCAATCAGGTCAGGCGCCAACACGCGAAAACCGGCTGCGGCTAGCGGGCCGATCATATGGCGGTAGAGGTAGGACCAGGTAGGCTCGCCATGCAGCATCAGAACGATGCGCCCATCGCGCGGACCTTCGTCGATATAATGCAGTCGAAGCTCGGGCGCTACGTGGTGATAATGCGGGGCGAACGGGAAATCGGGCAAGTTGGCAAAGCGGTGTTCGGGTGTGCGGTAGATTTTCATCGCGATGTCCCCCTGACGGCCCATAGCGCATCATGGCTGGTGAATTCCAATTCGCAACCTAAAGCTGTCGCAACAAGCCGTCTTGTAGGAGCAAGCATGAGCATCGCCAGCTGGTATGACGATCACATCGTCCCGCGCTTTATCAAATGCGCTTGTAGCGCGCCGGGGATCATGGAACTGCGGGCGCAATTGATCCCGCGGGCGCAGGGCAAAGTGTTCGAGATCGGCTGCGGCGGGGGGATCAACCAGCGGTTTTATCAGGCTGCACAAATCAGCAGCTATGCCGGGATCGACCCTTCCGGAAAGGGTTTGGACTACGCGCGCGAGGAAGCCGCGAAAAAAGGCTGGAACGCCGATATCCGGCAAGGGTTGGGAGAAGACATCCCGTTTGCTGCTGACAGCTTTGATACGGTGGTTTGCACCTATACGCTGTGCTCGGTCACCGATCAGGCACAGGTTCTGGCCGAGCTGCGCCGGATCCTCAAACCCGGCGGGCGGTTGCTGTTCCTCGAACATGGCCGCGCGCCTGATGCAGGGGTGGCGAAATGGCAGGACCGGATCGAGCCGGTGTGGAAGCGGGTTTCCGGTGGGTGCCATCTGACCCGGCCGATCAGTTCGGCAGTGGCGGGAGCGGGATTGTCAGTGACGCCGCTGGGCCAGCGTTACCTTCCCAAAACACCGCGCTTTGCTGGCTGGATGGAATGGGGCGAGGGGGTTAAGGCCTGGTAGACTGATCCTCCCCATCCCGCAGCGCGGGACAGGGAGGGGGTGTTCAGTTCAACTCAATTGCCAAACGTACGCTGCCACCAGCCGCTGCGACGCTGGCCGTCTTCTTCTGCGCCAGCATCTGCAGTTTCCGCTTCGCCAACTTCGGTAGCCTGAGCTTGCGGAGCCGCCTTCTTGGCACGCGAGCGCTTTGGCTTGGCCGGAGCCTCGTCTTCCACGGAAGGGGCGATGGGTTCTTCGGCGACCGTTGCTGCCGGCATCTCAGCGATTGCTTCGACCTCGTCAGCCTTCTTGCGGCGGCTGCGCTTGGGCTTGGCGGGGGCTTCCTCGCTCGCCGCCTCGGTGGGCGGGGCCACCTCAGCCTCGATCGCCGCAGGCGCCTCAGCCTCAGCTTCCGCAGTTACGTCAGCGGGCTTGCGGCGGCTGCGCCGGGGTTTGGCAGGAGCAGGCTCGGCTGCCACGGCTTCAACTTCGTCAGCAGCTTCAGCGGCCTCATCATCGCCATTTTCGCCGGTCTGGCTTTCGCCTTCGCCGCCTTCACCGCGGGCTCGGCCACCGCGCCGACGACGACCACGCCGGCGCCGCTTGCGCGGGCCTTCGCCGTCTTCACCAGGCTCGTTTGATTGGGGTGCGCCCGCGCCATCTTCGTCGCTGTCGTCATCATCGGCACGATCAGCGGCATCATCGTTGGCAGCCCGGGCGGGTTCGCCCGCTTCGCTGCTTTCGCCGTCCTCACGGTCACGGCCACGACCCCGGCGGCGTTTGCGGCGCTTGCCGCCCCGGCCTTCCCCGCGATCACTTTCGCTGCGTTCGCCATCTCCGCGGCCACGGTCACGGCGGACTTCTTCCTCTTCGCCGTCCTCGTCCTCATAGGCCTCGTCGATCTCGTCCTCGTCGTCCGGCTCGATCATGATCGGTTCGAACTTGGGGGCGAATTCGGGGCGCGGCCCGGCCGAGGCAACGCGCATTTTGGCGCCCTCGTTCTCACCCTCAGGCAACACTTGCACAGCCACACCATAGCGTTCCTCGATCTCATGGAGATCGGCGCGCTTGGCATTAAGCAAGTATACTGCCGCTTCGGTGCTGGCATAGAGCGAGATGACGCTGCCCTTGCCCTTGGCGGCTTCTTCCTCGATCAGGCGCAGCGCGGAAAGCCCGGCGCTGGAGGCGGTGCGGACGAGGCCAGTGCCATCGCAATGCGGGCAGCCGCGCGTGGTGGCTTCGAGCACGCCGGTGCGCAGGCGCTGACGGCTCATTTCCATCAGGCCGAAACTGGAAATGCGGCCAACCTGGATCCGGGCGCGGTCGTTCCTCAGCGCATCCTTCATCGCCTTCTCGACCTTGCGGACGTTCGAGCCATATTCCATGTCGATAAAATCGATGACGACGAGGCCGGCCATATCGCGCAGCCGCAATTGGCGGGCGATCTCGCGCGCCGCTTCAAGGTTGGTCGAAACCGCGGTGGCCTCAATCCCGTGCTCCTTGGTCGAGCGGCCCGAGTTAATGTCGATCGAAACCAGTGCTTCGGTCGGGTTGATCACGAGATAGCCGCCAGACTTGAGCTGGACTTCGGGATCATACATCGCGGTTAGTTGGTCTTCGGCGCCATAACGCTGGAACAGCGGCACCGGATCGACATAGGCCTTCACCCGCTTCGCGTGGCTCGGCATCAAAAGCTTCATGAAGTCACGCGCGGCACGGTAGCCGGCTTCCCCCTCAACCACGACATCTTCGATGTCTTTGTTGTAGATGTCGCGGATCGCCCGCTTGATCAGGTCGCTGTCGGAATGGATCATAGCCGGTGCAACCGAACCCAGGGTCCGCTCGCGGATCTCGTCCCACAGACGGGCAAGATAATCGAAATCGCGCTTGATTTCTGGCTTGGTGCGCGAAAGGCCTGCGGTGCGGACGATGCAGCCCATCGACTTGGGCAGGGTCATTTCCGAAATGATCGACTTGAGCCGCTTGCGATCGGCGGCCGAGCTGATCTTGCGGCTGATGCCGCCGCCGCTGCTGGAGTTTGGCATCAGCACGCAATAGCGGCCGGCCAGGCTGAGGTAGGTGGTGAGCGCCGCGCCCTTGTTGCCGCGTTCTTCCTTGACGACCTGGACCAGCAGCACCTGACGGCGCTGGATCACGTCCTGGATTTTGTATCGGCGTCGCAGCGCCATGCGCTTGGCGCGGAGCTCATCTGCTTCGCGGGTCTTGGCCTGACCGCGCCCGCTCTGACGGCGGCGACCACGGCCACGGCCAGCGCCGGCCGAGTCTTCGCCTTCTTCGGAACCCTCCTCATCGGAACGCGTGTCTTCGCCTGCCGCGCTTTCGGGTTCGTCGGCGTCGGAATCGTCAGCACCGTGATCAAAGCCGTTTTCGACGTGGCCGTCTTCGATCGTTGCCACCTCATCCTTTTCGGAGGTGTCGATCTCGGTTACGCCCTGATCGTCGATATCGTCGTCGCCGTTGTCATTTTCGTAGTCGTCGTCGTCATCGTCGCCGCGCAGTGCTGCTTCTTCTTCAAGATGCGCCGCCTCTTCGGCCAGCAAGGCCTCGCGGTCTTCCTTGGGAATCTGGTAATAATCCGGGTGGATTTCGCTGAACGCCAGAAAACCGTGGCGATTGCCGCCGAAGTCCACGAACGCCGCTTGAAGCGACGGTTCGACTCTGGTTACTTTGGCGAGGTAGATGTTGCCCTTGATCTGTTTGTGATCTGCAGATTCAAAGTCGAATTCCTCAATCCGATTTCCCTTGAGCACAGCCACCCGGGTTTCTTCCTGGTGGCGCGCGTCGATTAGCATGCGCGTAGTCATTATAAATTCTCCGTGCGCGCTGCGGCGGGACGATCCTCGAAAGAAGCGAACCCGGCAGGCGGCTGCGTGTCTGTATGAAACGGGCGTTCTGCGGGACGATGGTCCCGATTTGACGAACGCCTGTATGGGGGGAGCCGGCGCGACCCAGCGCTCCGGCAGTCGGTTTCGTGTCTGCGGGGATGGAAAGGCGCGGCGAGTTAGCACGCGCACAATTGGCTGTCCTTTTGGCCGTCGATACCGCCAGCGCCCGGTTGGGCTGCGGCAGACAAAACGGTGAAAGGCTTTTCATTCCAGCATCAACCTGTGGATTCGGGTAATGGACCCGAAATTCTCATCCGGGGTGCAGCTTTGGCCGATCCTGTATCACACACCGGTTAACCGCAATATCGGGCTTCGGTGCAAGAGGATCGGGGCTGGCTTATCCCGGTACGAGGTGACTAGCACCGCTTGGGCGGCACGGCAAGTTTGTTGCGCGCAAAGCCCCTCTCACGATTGCGCAATGCACATTGGCGACATAGTCAGGCGTCACCATGCCACGTCGCTTGCAGTTTTTGCTCGTTCTGGTCGCCCCTCTGGCGGTTTTTGCCGCCATGGTAGGCGCCGACCGGGCCTTTGGTGGACCAGGCCATCGCCATGGTTATGTCATTCGCTTTGAGCTGCCGCCGGTCGATCAGCAGACCGGCCTGCCTGACATCCTGGGGCCTGCCGATCCCAGTCGGCCATTGGTGGTGATAGATCCCGGACACGGCGGAAAGGATCCTGGCGCGGGCGCAGGTCAGCTCAGGGAGAAAGCGATCACGCTGGCACTTGCGCTGGCTCTGCGTGACGAACTGCTGAAGCGGGGCGGGATCCGGGTGGCCCTGACGCGCGAGGGGGACACATATGTGATTCTTGAAGAGCGTTCCGCGATCGCGCGCCGGCTTGGCGCGGATCTGTTTGTCTCGATCCACGCTGACAGCACCGATGGAGATGGCTCGGCCAACGGCGCAACGATCTACACTCTGTCCGACAAGGGCAGCAATCAAGCGGCCGAACGGATTGCAGCCCGCGAAAACGCGGCGGACACCATCAACGGGGTGAAACTGCGTGAACAAAGCAATCTGGTCAGCTCGATCCTTGTCGATCTGTCGCAGCGCGAAACTCTCGCGCGGTCCGAAGAGTTCGCGAGACTTATCCTTCGCGAAGGGCAAGGGCGGTTGCTGTTCCGCGAGCGATCAGAACAATCGGGAGCTTTTGTAGTGCTGAAAGCCCCCGATATGCCCTCGGTCCTGTTCGAAGTCGGTTATATCAACAATCCAGAGGATGCGGCCCGGTTGACGTCCACCGCCGGGCGCGACACCTTTGCCCAGGTCAACGCCAGCGCAATCCGGGTATTCTTCGCCCGCTTGTCGGGCGCTTAGGAAGCCGCTGGCAATTCGCCGGTTCACCATGCTAGAGCCCTGCCGCAATGCCAGACTCTCCCGCACCTGCGCCCGAATCCATTCGCTATCGCATCCGCCGCGAGGCCGGCGGCTTGATCAGCTGGCTGCGTGAACAGCCTGTGTGGGGTCGGCTGAGCAGGCTACGCGAGCATCCGGTTTCGGACTGGTTTCGCGAAAACTGGCGCGAAAAGCGCTGGTTCCGGATCGGTGGCTATGTGCTGGGGGGCCTGCTTGGCCTCTATTTTCTGGTCTGGCTGACTGTATCGCGCAACTTGCCTTCGGCCGATACCTTGCTCGATTATCAGCCGCCGTTGCCCAGCATGGTGCGCGGCGTGGATGGCGAGATTGTCTATAGCTATGCGCGCGAACGGCGGGTCCAGCTGCGCTATGTCGATTTCCCCAGGCCGCTGGTTAACGCCTATCTGTCAGCCGAGGACAAGACCTTCTGGAGTCATGGAGGGGTCGATTACACCGGGCTGGCCGGTGCTGTGCTGGATTATGCTACCAAGTTTGGTTCGGGCGAGCGCGCCAAGGGCGGCTCGACCATTACCCAGCAGGTTGCCAAGAACATCCTGATCGGCGACGAATATTCGGTCACCCGCAAGCTCAAGGAAATGATCCTGGCGCGGCGGATCGAGGGGGTGCTCTCCAAGCAGCAAATCCTTGAGCTTTATCTCAACGAGATCCCGCTCGGACGGCAAAGCTTTGGGGTGCAGGCCGCTTCACGGGCCTATTTCGGCAAGGATGTGGGCGAGTTGGGGCTCCACGAAGCAGCGTTCCTCTCAATCCTGCCCAAGGCGCCGGAGCGATACGGCCGCGCCAAATATGCCGGGCAGGCAATCGCGCGCCGCAACTACGTGCTCGATCAGATGGTCGATAACGAATGGGCCACCCCTGAACAGGCGGCCTTGGCCAAGTCGCAGCCGCTTGGTGTGATCCCCCGCCGCGCGGACAACTACAACGCCGACGCCGGCTATTTCATGGAGGAAGTGCGCCAGCGACTGCTCGTCCGCTACGGCGAAAAGGCTGAGGACGGGCCGCACAGCGTCTATGCGGGCGGCTTGTGGATCCGTACCTCGTTTGATCCGCAACTTCAAAAATCGGCGCTGGATGCGCTTCGTGCAGGCTTGATGCGCTATCATTCGGGCAAAGGCTGGCGCGGACCGCTGGAGCGGATAAAGCTTGATCCTGACGGTTGGCAAAACCAGCTGCTCGCGCTCAATAAGTCGGTCAACTACATGAACTGGCGGGTTGGTGTGGTAATCAAACGCAGCGGTGCGAGCGCGCGGATCGGCTTTGCTGACGGATCTACAGCAGCGCTGACCGGTCTGCCCGACCCGCTTCGAACAGGCGATGTGATTGCAGCCGCCCCGACCGGCAACGGCAGCTATGGGGTTCGCATAGTCCCTGAAGTTTCCGGCGGAATGGTGGTCGAAAACCCCTACAATGGCCGCGTTCTTGCGTTGCAAGGCGGCTTCGATGCCGGGCTCGGCTCGTTCAATCGGGCGACCCAGGCCCAGCGCCAGCCGGGCTCCACGATCAAGCCGTTCGTTTACGCCACTGGCCTTGATTTCGGGATGACCCCGGCCAGCATGGTGCTGGATGGCACGTTCTGCGTCTACCAGGGCGCGCAGCTGGGTGAGAAGTGCTTCAAGAATTTCGATATGCGTGGCGCGGGCGGAACCCATACGATGCGCTGGGGGCTGGAACAGTCACGCAATTTGATGACGGTGCGGATCGCCAATGACGCCGGCATGGACAATGTCGTGAAGACAATCGACCGCGTCGGCATCGGCAAGTATCAGCCGTTTCTCTCCTTTGCGCTGGGCGCCGGGGACACAACCGTGTTGCAGATGGTCAATGCCTATGCGGCGCTGGCCAACAATGGTTTCCAGCATGAGCCGACCCTGATCGATTTTGTTCAAGATCGCAGCGGGAAAGTGATCTGGCGAGCCGATCCACGGCGCTGCCAGCTCTGCAATATGGCGCAATGGGACGGCAAGCCGATGCCGCGCCTCAAACCGCGGGGCAAGCAGGTGATGGACCCCCGCACCGCTTATCAGACCGTCCATATGCTCGAAGGCGTAGTGCAGCGCGGAACCGCCGCGTCACTCGCCGATCTGGGTCTGCCGCTGTTTGGCAAGACCGGGACAACCACCGGGCCGACCAACGTTTGGTTCGTCGGCGGTTCACAGGATATCGTCGGCGGGGTCTATATCGGGTTTGACCAGCCGCGCTCGCTTGGCGGCTACGCCCAGGGCAGCACCTTTGCAGCGCCGATCTTCAAACAGTTCGTCCAGCAAACACGAAGCCGCTGGAGTCACCGTCCGTTCATGGCCCCGGCGGAAGTGCGGATGGTCAGGATCGACCGGGTCAGCGGCAAGCGCGTGTTCGATGCCGAGCCTGGGACCGAGCCCAAGGCGGCGGTGATCTGGGAAGCATTCAAGGCCGATACCGAGCCGCTCCGGACGACCCGGCAAGATGAACTCGCCGCGCAGCGCGAGGCGTTGATCGCTGCGATCCGCAAGGGCAGCCAAGCCAGGGCCCGCACCGCAGCTCCGGCTGCCGCCGCCGCGCCGAGCCAAGCTGCGGTGGTTGTTGATGAAACAAGTCTGGCAACTGAATAGCCGGTCTGGACTTGCCGGGCAGTTCGGCGCAGAACCCGGTTCATGAAAAACCGCATCATCGCCGTCGTTGCCGCGCTCGCCGCGCTGAGCCTTCCCGCTGCCTCGCAAGCCGATCTGCCGCAAGGAGCCCGTGCGCCCAACTTTGCCACCCGGGGCGCGCTGGCGGGCAAACCCTTCGCCTTCAATCTGCAGAGCGCACTGCGGCGCGGGCCGGTCGTGCTGTATTTCTATCCCAAGGCCTTTACCCAGGGCTGCACGCTCGAGGCGCGTGCATTTGCAGCGGCAAGTGCCGATTTCCGGGCTGCAGGGGCAATTGTTGTCGGAATGTCGGCTGATGATGTGCCAACCTTGCAGCGCTTCTCAACCGAGGCATGCCGCGACAAATTTGCCGTCGCCAGCGCCACGCCGCAGATCATCGCGGCCTATGACGTTTCTCTCAAGCAGCCCGATGGCACTGCGACCGGGCTTGCCAGCCGCACCAGCTATGTGATCGGCCGTGATGGGCGGATCCGCATGGTCTATACCAACATGAATTATGCCGAGCACGTCCGGCTCACACTGGAAGCGGTCCGTGCCTTGAAGGCGGCTCGCCGGAGCTAGAACTCTAGCTATGCAATCGCGCCGCGCTTTACATTCAAAAGCCTTGCGCTAAGCGAAGCGGCTCAATTTCGGAGAGTAAATACCATGCGTGCCGAGGGGCAGGCCTTTATCGAGCGGATCGAAGCGGCGCTCGCCCTCGTTCGCAAATCCCTTGACTGGGACCGCGCCCTGCGGCGCCTTGACGAGCTTAATGCGCGCGTCGAGGATCCCAAGTTGTGGGATAATCCCAAGGACGCCGAAGCGGTGATGCGCGAGCGGCGGCGGTTGGACGCGGCGGTCGGGACGGTTCGCCATATCGGCCAGGAAATGGCCGATGCGATCGAATTTATCGAAATGGGCGACGCCGAGGGCGACGATGATATCGTCAAGGATGGTCTGATCAGCCTTGCCGCGCTGGCGGATCGCGCTGATGCCGACAAGGTGCAGGCGCTGCTGGCCGGTGAGGCGGACGGCAACGACGCCTATCTTGAAGTCCACGCAGGGGCGGGCGGCACCGAAAGCCAGGACTGGGCCGAAATGCTCCAGCGGATGTACAGCCGCTGGGCTGATCGCCATGGTTTCAAGGTTGAACTGGTCGATTACCATGCCGGCGAGCAGGCCGGGATCAAATCCGCGACGCTGCTGATCAAGGGCGAGAACGCCTATGGCTATGCCAAGACCGAAAGCGGTGTCCACCGGCTGGTCCGGATCAGCCCCTATGACAGCGCCGCGCGGCGTCACACCAGTTTCAGTTCGGTCTGGGTCTATCCGGTGATCGACGATGATATCGACATCGAGATCAAGGAAAGCGACCTCAGGATCGATACCTACCGGGCTTCGGGCGCGGGCGGCCAGCACGTTAATACGACCGATTCTGCAGTGCGCATCACCCACATTCCCAGCGGAATCATCGTCGCCAGCCAGAATGACCGTTCGCAGCACAAGAACCGTGCGACTGCGATGAATATGCTCAAGGCCCGGATGTATGAAGCCGAGCTGGCCAAGCGCGAAGCGGTTGCTTCGGGCGAATATCAGGCCAAAACCGAAATTGGCTGGGGTCACCAGATCCGCTCTTACGTATTGCAGCCCTACCAGCTGGTCAAGGATTTGCGGACCGGCGTAACCTCCACCGCACCAGATGATGTGCTTGATGGCGCGCTTGATCCCTTCATGGCAGCGGCGCTATCGCAGCGGGTGTCTGGCGAGAAGGTGACCGTGGAGGACGTCGATTGAGATTGCGCGGGGCTGCATTGCTGGCGTTCTTTGCCATTGCGGGCTGCAACCCGACGGCGTCAGATAGTGACCGCCCCGTCACCGCCATCGAGTTTCCGCGGGCCTATCGTCCGGTGTCAGCCTTGGGGGGCAACAGCTTTTCGACCGAGGACTTGCGCGATAGTGTAGGCGAGGCGCAAGTCGTGATGGACCTCGCCGCGATCAAGGATGGCACTACCGTGGCCGATATTGGCGCGGGCGACGGTTATTACACCGTGCGTTTGGCCACTCGGGTCGGCGCCAAGGGCCGGGTGCTGGCGCAGGATATCGACGAACTCGCGATACAGCGGCTTGGCCAGCGGGTTGAGCGCGAACGGCTCGACAATGTCTTCATCAGGCTGGGCGCGGCGGATGATCCAAAGCTGCCGGATGCAAGTTTTGATCGCATTTTTCTCGTTCATATGTATCATGAAGTGAGCGAACCCTACGCATTCCTGTGGCGAATGCGTCCGGCTTTGCGGAGCGGCGGGCAGGTGATCGTGGTCGACATCGATCGACCGACTGGCGAGCATGGCATACCTCCCGGATTGCTGTTCTGTGAATTCGGAGCGGTGGGCTTTCGCTTGGTGGAATTTGTCCGTAAGCCCGAATTAAGAGGCTATTATGCCCAATTTGAAGCGGTCGGAGAGCGGCCGGCTCCAGGTGCGATAAAACCGTGCCGGACGGCCAATGGAAAGACAGGGACGCGATGAATTTGGTAGGCAGTTCTGCGGCAAGTTTTAAGGGCTTGAAGCCCATTCTTTATGCTGGACGCGAAGTATGGCCGCTGATTGAGGGCGGCAAGGGAGTATCGGCAACCAACCACGCCAGCTCGGGTGCCTGGGCTGCTGCGGGCGGGATTGGCACGGTCAGCGCGGTCAATGCTGATAGCTACGACGCCGAGGGCAAGATTGTCCCCCAGATCTATGACGCGCTGACCCGCAAGGAGCGCCACGAACAGCTGATCCGCTTTGGGATCGATGGCGCGGTCGAACAGGTCAAGCGCGCCTTCGAATTGTCCGGCGGCAAGGGTGCGATAAACATCAACGTGCTGTGGGAAATGGGCGGCGCGCAGGAAATCCTTGAAGGCGTGCTCGAACAAACCCAGGGCATGATCGCCGGCGTCACCTGCGGGGCCGGGATGCCCTACAAGCTCTCGGAAATCGCTGAGCGCTTCAACGTCAATTATCTGCCGATCATCAGCTCGGCCCGCGCCTTCCGCGCGCTGTGGAAACGCGCCTACCACAAGGTTCCCCAGCTTTTGGGCGCGGTGGTTTATGAAGACCCGTGGCTGGCGGGCGGCCACAATGGCCTGTCCAACGCCGAAGATCCCCTGAAGCCCGAGGATCCCTATCCCCGCGTCAAGGCGCTGCGCGAAACCATGCGCGCCGAAGGCGTGGCGGAAAGCGTGCCGATCATCATGGCCGGCGGCGTCTGGTTTCTGCGCGAATGGGACAATTGGGTTGATAATCCCGAGCTTGGCAGCATCGCCTTCCAGTTCGGCACCCGCCCCTTGCTGACCGAGGAAAGCCCGATCCCGCAGGGCTGGAAAGATGCCCTGCGTGAGATCAAGCCCGGGGATGTGCTGCTCCACCGCTTTTCGCCAACGGGGTTCTATTCCTCGGCGGTCCGCAATCCGTTCCTGCGCAGTCTTGAGGCACGCAGTGAGCGTCAGATCCCTTACTCAAAGGTCGAAGCCGGTGATCATACCGTGCGGCTCGACGTCGGGGTCAAGGGCAAGAATTTCTGGGTTACTCCGCGCGATCTCCAGCGCGCGCGCGGCTGGGTGCTCGATGGCCACACCGATGGTCTGCGTACCCCCGACGACACTATCATCTTCGTCGCACCGGCTGAGCGCGGGATGATCCAGCAGGACCAGAAAGACTGCATGGGCTGCCTCTCGCACTGCGGTTTTTCGTCATGGAAGGACCATGACGACTACACCACCGGGCGCCTCGCCGATCCGCGCAGCTTTTGCATCCAGAAAACCCTGCAAGACATCGCCCACGGCGGCCCGATCGACGAAAATCTGATGTTTGCCGGGCACGCGGCGTACCGGTTCCAGCAGGATCCGTTTTATTCGAACAACTTCACTCCGAGTGTGAAACAGTTGGTTGAACGGATTTTGACGGGGGATTGAGGTTTGGATTTCATCCAAACCTCAATCGAACTCCCACGCCCGTTCACCATGGCTGGCAAGATCCAGTCCCTCGCGTTCGGTGTCCTCGCTGACCCGCATTGGCCAGATCAGCGAGACCAGCACCGCGATTACTGCGGTTGCGAACGCAGACCACAGTGCTACCACGCCAACGCCGATACCTTGTGCGCCAAGCTGGCCCAACATCGTCTGACCTTCGGCATAGCCGGTGCCGCCCAAGCTGGGGGATAGGAATACTGCCAGCAGCAGCGATCCGGTGATCCCGCCGACACCGTGAACCGCGAACACATCGAGCGAATCGTCGATCTTGAGCCGCTTTTTGACCAGTTGGATCATCGGATAACACACGCCCGTGGCGATCACGCCGAACAGGATCGCCGCCCCGGGAGAAATGAAACCGGCCGCCGGGGTGACAGTGGCGAGGCCAGCAATCGCCCCGGTGGCAAAGCCGACGCTGGTCGGCTTGCCGACAGTGAACTTCTCAACCAGCAGCCACATCATCGCCGCAGCGCAGGCGGCCATATGGGTATTGATGATCGCGCTGGCGGCATCGTCATTCGCCGCCAAGGCCGAGCCGCCGTTGAAGCCGAACCAGCCGACCCACAGCAGCGCCGCGCCGGCCATCGTCAGCGAGGGGCTATGCGGCAGCATCAGCGTTTTGGGGAAACCCTTGCGTTGACCTAGCAGCAAGGCGACGACCAGCGCGGAAACCCCCGCCGTGGTGTGGACCACAATCCCGCCCGCAAAATCTAGTGTTCCAAGCCGAGAGGAGAGCCAGCCGCCGCCCCATACCCAGTGCGCGACGGGCGCGTAAACAATCAGGCCCCACAGCGCGCAGAAACCGATCACCCAGCCAAACCGCGCCCGATCTACCCATGCGCCGACCATCAGCGCCGGGGTGATTGCCGCAAAAGTCATCTGGAACAGGGCGAAGGCGCTCTCCGGAACCGCATAGCCTTCGCGGACATTGCCGAGGCTACCGAGCATCGCCGCGCCAAACCCGCCGAGCCAGCCGCTCGTAACCGGGCCGAACGCCATCGTGTAGCCCACTATGATCCACAGCATTGATGCAACCGCCGTAATCGCGCCAACCTGCACCAGCACCGAAAGGAAGTTCTTGGCCCGCACCAGCCCACCGTAAAACAGGGTCAGCCCCGGCATGGTCATCAACAGCACCAGCGCGGCAGAAATCAGGATCCAGGCAGTGTCGCCGCTATCAGCCGCGTCGATCAGCTGTTCCTGAGCCTGCGCGGCCATTGGCACCAGCGCCGCTGCGGCCGCAAGGCAGGTGGCTGATAAACGGCGCATAGTGCTTCTCCCCCGAGGGCTGCATTGCGCGCAGCCTGATTCCTCGCCGGAGGCTCTAAAGCAATGATCATACCGTGGGCAAGCGAGGTTGTGTCAGGATATTGCGCGGATCGCGGCTTATACCCAACCTTCCAGCACCTGATCGGGAGGACGGTGCCCGTCGGCCCAGAACCGGATATTGGCGATCACCCGTTCGCCCGAAGCCTCGCGTCCTTCGACAGTAGCGCTGCCGAGATGGGGCAGGGTGATTACGTTAGGCAGCGCCAGCAGGCGCGGATCGATCATGGGTTCCCGCGCATAAACATCCAGCCCGGCACCGCCGAGCTTGCCTGCCTCAAGCGCAGCGATCAGTGCTTCCTCGTCAATCAGATCGCCGCGCGCAGTGTTGATCAGATAGGCGGTGGGTTTCATCATCGCGATCCGGGCGGCATTGATGATATGGTGCGTTTCGGGGCTGGCGGGGCAATGCAGTGTCAAAATGTCGGCCTCGGCCACCAGCTGGTCGAAATTTTCCTCGAACCGCGCCCCCAGCATGTTTTCAAGCGCAGCGGGCAAGCGGTGACGGCTGTGATAGGCGATGTCGAGCCCAAAGGCCCGGGCGCGGTGTGCAACTGCCTGACCGATCCGGCCCATGCCGATGATCGCAAGCCGCTTGCCGCCGATCCGGTGGCCGAGCATTGCTGATGGTGCCCAGCCGGTCCATTCACCCCGCCGCACCAATCGCACGCCCTCAACCACCCGGCGCGGCACCGATAGGATCAACGTCATGGTCAGGTCCGCCGTATCGTCGGTGAATACTCCCGGGGTATTGGTGACGATGATCTTGGCCGCGCGGGCTGCGGCCAGATCGATATGCTCGATCCCCGCGCCGAAATTCGCGATCAGGCCAATTCGCGCTCCGGCCGCTTCAATCATGGCCCGGTCGATCCTGTCAGTCACCGTGGGGACAAGCACATCGGCATCGCGCATCGCCTGGATCAATTCGTCACGGTCCATCGGATGGTCATCGCTGCTCGGCACAACTTCGAACAGTTCAGCCATGCGGGCTTCGACCGTGGGCATAAGGCGGCGCGTGACAATCACGCGCGGAATGCCGGTGACGCGGCGAGTCAGGTTGCTGTCAGATACTACCGTCATGGACAATCGCTAGGCCGCGTGTGGGCAGCTGGTCAAGCGGCCTTGAACCCCATGGGCAAATGCCGCTATCGGCAAGCCATGAAAATACGACATTTCCTGATCTTCTGCAGCATCGGTTTGGGAGCGGTCGTCCCGATTGCGGCTGATAATACCAAAACACCCTATTGGGCATCAATCCGGTCGGACGAGGTTAATCTGCGGGTTGGGCCGGGCGAGGATTACCGGATCATGTGGGTTTATCATCGCCAGCATCTGCCGCTCAAGGTCATCCGCCTCAAGGATGGCTGGCGGCTGGTGCAGGATTCGGTCGGCAACCAGGGCTGGATGATGTCACGCTTCCTCACGCGGGAGCGTGGTGCTGTGGTGAACGGCAAAGGGCTTACCGATATGCGCGACGAGGGCGAGGCTGGAGCAAGGCTATTGTGGCGGGTTGAGCCCGGCGTGGTCGGCCTGCTGGGTGATTGCAGCGGGGATTGGTGCCAGCTCTCCATCGGTGATCGCCGCGGCTATGTTCGCCAGGCCCGGTTGTGGGGCGCGGGGGAGCCCTGAGCTTGCCAAAGGACGCGCGCTAACGCTGCCCTCAAACCAGCTCGATTGCCAGCGCCGTAGCCTCACCGCCGCCAATACAAAGGCTGGCAACGCCCCTGGTTTTACCATGACGTTTCAGCGCCGCGATCAGCGTGGTGATGATCCGCGCGCCCGAAGCGCCGATCGGATGGCCCAGCGCGGTGGCGCCGCCGTGGACGTTGATCTTGTCATGGGCAATGCCCAGATCATGCATCGCGAACATGGCGACGCAGGCGAAGGCTTCGTTGACTTCGAACAGATCGACATCGCCGATCGCCCAGCCAGCCTTGGCCAGCACGCTGTTAATCGCGCCGACTGGGGCGGTGGTGAAATCCTTGGGTTCCTGCGCATGGGCGGCAACGGCGATAATCCTTGCAACCGGGGTCATGCCCTTGGCCGCTGCAACGCTGGCGCGGGTCAGGACCAGCGCAGCTGCCCCATCCGAGATCGAGCTGGATGTGGCAGCAGTGATCGTGCCGTCCTTTGCGAAGGCGGGCTTTAGAGTGGGGATCTTGTCCGGACGGCCCTTGCCGGGCTGTTCGTCGGTATCGACAATGCTCTCGCCTGCACGACTGACCACGGTGACGGCGACGATTTCATCAACGAACGCACCCTCGCTGATGGCGGCCTGGGCCCGGCGTAGCGATTCGATCGAATAGCTGTCCTGTGCTTCGCGGGTCAGCTGATAATCATTGGCGGTATCTTGCGCGAAGGTGCCCATCGCCCGGCCCGCCTCATAGGCGTCTTCCAGCCCATCGAGGAACATATGGTCATAGGCAGTATCATGCCCGATCCGCGCGCCCGAGCGATGCTTCTTGAGGATATATGGCGCGTTGGTCATGCTTTCCATCCCGCCCGCCACTACCATGTCAACCGAACCGCAAGCCAGCGCCTCCGCGCCCATGATCACGGTCTGCATGCCCGAACCGCAAACCTTGTTGACCGTGGTGGCCTGAACTGATTTGGGCAGGCCCGCCTTGATCGTCGCCTGGCGGGCAGGGGCCTGGCCAAGCCCGGCCGGAAGCACGCAGCCCATATAAACCCGTTCAACGTCCGCGCCGTCGATCCCGGCGCGCGCCACTGCACCCCGGATTGCAGTAGCACCCAGATCGGTCGCCGAAACATCGGACAGCACGCCCTGCATCCCGCCCATCGGAGTGCGGGCATAGGAGAGGATGACAATCGGATCATTTGCGGAAAGCTGGGCCATGGCGTCGCGCCTTTCTGAGGTGGATTAGGTGTTACCCGTGCCGCTTAATGTTGCGCTGCGGCATTGGCAATCCTGCATAGGTTAGCATGGAACCTTGCCAATTGTCGCGCGCTGGGGAAAGAGAGTGGCAAATCGATACGGGAGAGCATCATGTCCACCACCGAACTCGCGCGAATGGACAATGTCCTTGCCAGCCAGCGCACCGCATTTACCGCGGCTTTGCCCGAACCCATGTCTGTACGGCGTGACCGGATCGACCGGGCGATCGCGTTGCTGATCGACTACAAGGACGAGTTCGCCAAAGCCGTTTCGGCCGATTTCGGCCATCGCAGCACCGAGCAGACCCTGATGACCGATATCATGCCCTCGGTTGGCGCGCTCAAACATGCGCGCAAACATTTTGAGAGCTGGGCGCGCAACGAGCGGCGCAAGGCGATGTTCCCGCTCGGTTTGCTGGGCGCCAAGGCCGAGGTGGTTTATCAGCCCAAGGGTGTCGTGGGCATTATCGCACCGTGGAACTTCCCGGTTGGCATGGTGATGGTGCCGATGGCGGGCATCCTCGCTGCCGGCAACCGAGCCATGATCAAACCGTCCGAATTCACCGAACGGGTGGCGCAGGTCTTCGCCGAGGCCGTGCCCAAGTATTTCGCCGAGGATGAAATCGCGGTTTTCACGGGCGGGGTCGACGTCGGAACCGCGTTTTCCAAACTGGCGTTCGATCACATGATTTTCACCGGTGCAACCAGCGTGGGCAAACATATCATGCGCGCGGCGGCCGATAACCTCGTTCCCGTCACGCTGGAACTGGGCGGAAAGTCACCCACCATCATCGGGCGCAGCGCCGACAAGAAGAAGGTGGGCGAGCGTGTCGCCCTGGGCAAGATGATGAACGCCGGGCAGATCTGCCTCGCCCCCGATTATCTGCTGGTCGCCGAAGAGCAGGAAAGCGAAGTAATCCAGAGCGTCGTTGCCGGCGTCTCGGCAATGTACCCGACGCTGCTCCAGAACGATGACTACACCTCGGTGGTCAACGGCCGTAATTTTGAACGGCTGCAAGGCTATCTTGCCGATGCGAAGGAAAAGGGTGCCGAGCTGATCGAAGTCAATCCGGCGGGCGAAGATTTCAGTGCCTCCAACGGCAACAAGATGCCGCTGACGATCCTGCGCAACGTCACCGACGACATGAAGGTGATGCAGGAGGAGATTTTCGGCCCGATCCTGCCGGTCAAGACCTATGCCAAGATGGAAGACGCGCTTGATTATGTGAACGCCCATGATCGCCCGCTTGGCCTCTATTACTTCGGCAGCGACAAAGCCGAGGAACAGAAAGTCCTGACCAAGACGATTTCGGGCGGCGTGACGGTTAATGATGTGGTGTTCCACAATGCGATGGAAGACTTGCCGTTCGGCGGGGTCGGCCCATCAGGCATGGGCAATTATCACGGGGCTGATGGCTTCAGGACCTTCAGCCACGCCCGCGCCGTCTATCGCCAGTCCGGTATGGATATCGCCAAGCTTTCCGGCCTGAAGCCGCCCTACGGCAAAGCGACCCGCAGCACGCTGGCCCGTGAACTGAAGAAGTAAGTGCTTTCGTCGTCCCCGGCTTGATCGGGGACCGCTGGCATCAAGGTCGTATCTGGCGGCCAGCGATCCCCGGTCGAGCCGGGGATGACACGATTGTCCTACTTGCGCCTCGCTCAAGGCCGGACTAGGGCGCGGGCATCCATTTGTAATGCTGAGTCAGCGCCTTGGTCGACCTGTCACAATATTTGCCGATCCTGATCTTTCTGGCGATTGCGCTGGGGCTGTCGACGGCGTTTGTCTTCCTGCCGATGGGGGTGTCGCGGCTGACCGGCGCGCATAGCCCCAATGCCGAGAAGAACAGCGAGTATGAATGCGGCTTTCCGGCGTTTGAAGACCCGCGCAGTCAGTTTGACGTGCGGTTCTATCTGGTCGCGATCCTGTTCATCATCTTCGATCTTGAGGCGGCCTTCCTGTTTCCCTGGGCGGTTAGCCTGGGTGAAACCGGCTGGGCCGGCTGGATCACCATGATGGTGTTTCTGCTCGAGCTGATCATCGGCTTCATCTACGCCTGGAAAAAGGGAGCGCTCGAATGGGAGTAGAACCAACTCCGGCACTCGTGAATGCCGACGGCACGGCGATGAAAGCCCCCGACCAAGGGTTTTTCAACGATTTGAATGCCGAAGTGCATGATAAGGGCTTCCTGGTCGCCAGCACTGAGGATCTGTTCCAATGGGCCCGCACCGGCTCGCTTTGGTGGATGACCTTTGGCCTGGCGTGCTGCGCGGTGGAGATGATCCATGTCAGCATGCCGCGCTATGATATGGAGCGTTTCGGCGTAGCCCCGCGCGCTTCCCCGCGCCAGTCGGACGTGATGATCGTGGCCGGAACCCTGTGCAACAAGATGGCCCCGGCACTGCGCAAGGTTTACGACCAGATGTCGAACCCCAAATACGTCATCTCGATGGGCAGCTGCGCCAATGGCGGCGGCTATTATCACTATAGCTACAGCGTTGTGCGCGGCTGTGACCGGATCGTGCCGGTCGATATCTATATCCCCGGTTGCCCGCCGACTGCCGAAGCGTTGCTCTATGGCGTGATGCAATTGCAGCGGAAAATCCGCCGGGTGGGGACGATTGAGCGGTGAGCGCGGTGTTTCACTCGGCCCCGAAGATCAGCTCGAACGAAGGCGTACTTGCTGCGTTGTCGGACGCGCTAGGCGACAAGCTGATTTCAGCCAGGCAAGAGCATGGCGAAATTTCGCTGACCGTCGCACGCGGCGAGATAGAGAACTCGCTGCGGCTGCTGCGTGATGATCACGAATACCAGCAGCTGATGGAAATCGCCGGCGTCGATTACCCCGATCGGGCCGAGCGGTTCGAAGTGGTCTATTGCCTGCTCTCGCTGACCAAAAACCGCCGTATCATGATCAAGGTGAACGCCGCCGAGGATACTCCGGTGCCAACCGTCACGACGCTGTGGCCGGTCGCGGGCTGGCTTGAGCGTGAAGTGTTCGACATGTTCGGTGTGATATTCGAAGGCAACCCGGATTTGCGCCGGATTCTTACCGATTATGGCTTTGAAGGGCATCCCTTCCGCAAGGATTTCCCGCTCACCGGCTATGTCGAGCTGCGCTATTCTGAAGAAGACCAGCGCGTGGTGTATGAGCCGGTGCAGCTCGCCCAGGATCTGCGCCAGTTCGATTTTAGGAGCCCGTGGGAAGGCGCCGATTATGTGCTGCCGGGTGATGAAAAGGCGGCGACGCCTGCTGCCCCGCCGCCTCCGCCCCCTCCGGTAGCCACCGCGCCAACTCCCAAGACCACCGAGAGTCCGGCGCAAACTGGTGCTGGCAAAGCAGCCAACATGGCTGCGGCCAAGCATCGCTCCGCCGGATCGCCCGCGCAAGCCGTCAGCAAGCAGGACGAGCCCGGCGCGCCAGACCCGACCGAAAGCCGCCCCGGGCGCAAGCCGCGCTCCAAGGAAGGCCAGCACACCGAGACCGTCGCCAAGCCCAAACGCGCCCGCGCCGCCAAGCCGAAGGGGGACAAGGCATGAGCGTCCAGCTTGAGCATTCGCCCACCACCGGCGACGAGGTGATCTCCAACTACACGATCAACTTCGGCCCCCAGCACCCCGCCGCGCATGGCGTGCTGCGGATGGTGATGGAGCTGGACGGCGAGATTATCGAGCGGATCGATCCGCATGTCGGCCTGCTCCACCGCGGCACCGAAAAGCTGATCGAGCACAAGACCTACCTGCAGGCGCTGCCCTATTTTGACCGGCTCGACTATTGCAGCCCGCTGGCGATGGAGCATTCATACGTTCTCGCCATCGAAAAGCTGCTCAATCTCGCGGTGCCGATCCGCGCGCAGTATCTCAGGGTGCTGTTTGCCGAGCTGACCCGCATCTGCAACCACATGCTCAACCTCGGCAGCCATGTGATGGACGTTGGCGCGATGACGCCAAACCTGTGGATGTTCGAAATTCGCGAGGATTGCCTCAACTTCTTCGAACGCGCATCCGGCGCACGGATGCACGCCGCCTGGTTCCGCCCCGGCGGGGTCCATCAGGATGTGCCCGAAAAGCTGCTGGTGGATATCGGCGAATGGCTCGACACCCGCCTGCCGCGCCTGTTCGAAGACGCGATGAGCCTGGTGGTCGACAACCGCATTTTCAAGCAGCGCAATGTCGATATCGCCATTGTCAGCAAGGACGATGCGGTGCGCTGGGGCTTTTCCGGCCCGATGATCCGCGGCAGCGGAATCGCCTGGGATCTGCGCAAGAGCCAGCCCTATGATGTCTATGCCAAGATGGATTTCGAGATCCCGGTGGGAACGCGCGGCGATTGCTATGATCGGTTCATGGTCCGCGTCGAGGAAGTGCGCCAGTCCGCCCGGATCATGAAGCAGTGCCTGGCCGAAATGCCGCAAGGCCCGATTGCGTCCGATGATCGCAAAGTGGTCCCGCCCAAGCGCGCCGAGATGAAGCAATCGATGGAAGCGCTGATCCACCACTTCAAGCTCTACACCGAAGGCTTCCACGTTCCGGCCGGCGAGGTCTATGTCGCGACCGAAAGCCCCAAGGGTGAATTCGGCGACTATCTGGTCTCGGACGGGTCGAACAAACCCTACCGCTGCAAGATTAGGCCGACTGCGTTCAGCCATATGCAGGCGATGGACTTCATGTCCAAGGGCCATATGCTGCCGGATGTGACCGCGATTATCGGCGCGATTGACGTCGTGTTCGGGGAGTGTGACCGGTGAGCCTCAACGACCTCATTGCGATACCCAACGGAATGATTGGTGCCTTCTTTTGGTTGGGGATCATTTGGGCGGTGTTTAGGCACCGTAGTGACTCGGATGTGATCGCATTTAAGGCGATGGCCTTCTTGATGGTGCTGGCAGGAATCCTTGCAGGTATGTTTCCTCGCTATGCGATATCTGGCCCCAAAGGTGCGATGACTACGTTTGGCTACCTTCTTGTCATGGCATGGTTTTGGAAGAGCAGGCGTCTTTCGCTTACAAAAGTCGAGGGCGCCAATGCCTAACCACCTCGCCACAGCCGAGCAGATGATAGCGCATTACAACGCGCAGGATGCCGACGCCTATGTCGCGCTGATGACGGGCGATGCCTGCGAGGCCTCCTATCGCGGTGCCGTCGTGCGCGAGGGCAGGGAAGGCACCCGCTCCGGCCTCAAGGCTATGTTCGCCGAATTCCCGGAAAACCGCGCCGAGATCATCACCGGCTATGCACTGGGCGAATTCGCCGTGCTGCATGAGAAGGTTTACCACTCGGCCAGCGCGCAGCCGTTTGAAGTCATGTCCATCTATAGCTTTGAGGGCGACAAATGCTCTCGCGTGGAGTTTGTGCGGTGAGCGGCGCAAACAACCCCGTCGTCCCGGACTTTATAAGGGACCGCTGGGCACAAAGATGCGAGGCCGGGTCAAGTCGCCAGCGATCCCGGATCAAGTCCGGGATGACGATGAAGGAAATGGATTCGCGTAATGGCTAACCGTCATCTCGAACCCGACACTCCCGAATTGCGCGACCGCTGGGGTGCTTTCGCCTGGACCAAGGACAACGCCAAGCAGGCCAAGGTGATCATCGCCCGTTATCCGCCGGGGCGTCAGCGTTCGGCAGTGATGCCGCTGCTCGATCTGGCCCAGCGGCAGGTCGGGGCGGAGACCAATACGCAGGGCTGGTTGCCGCTGGCGGTGATGGAATTCGTCGCGCGCGAACTCGCCATGCCGGTGATCCGCGTGGTCGAAGTCGCGACGTTCTATTTCATGTATAACCTTGTTCCGGTGGGCAAATTCCACGTCCAGGTATGCGGGACAACGCCGTGCATGTTGCGCGGGTCCGACGACATCATGGACGCCTGCAAGTCGCGCGGGATGGCGAAAGGCCACACCACCGATGACGGGCTGTTCACCCTCACCGAAGTTGAATGCATGGGCAATTGCAGCTCCGCCCCGATGGTCCAGATCAACGACGACAATTACGAAGACCTGACCGCCGCCGACATGACCCGCATCCTCGATGATCTGGCGGCAGGCAAGCAGCCAAAAACCGGGACGCAGATCAAGGGCCGCCACACAGTCGAACCGCTAGGCGGGCCGACCACTTTGAAAAAGATGGTCAAGGCCAACCACGATTACCGGGATGAATGGGCATGAGCATAGTAACGCTTATCGTCGCCTTGATCGCGATCGTCATTGCATGGAAAGTCCTGACCGGAGTGATCAAGCTTGCGGTGATCGCGGCGATCGTCGTAGCCGGGCTCTACTTCTTCTCGCGGGGGGCAATGTAATGTCACTGGGCGACAAGGACCGCATTTTCACCAACCTCTATGGATACCAGCCGTGGACGCTTGCCGCTGCGCGCAAGCGCGGCGATTGGGATAATACCAAGGCGCTGATGGCCAAGGGGCAGGATGCGATCATTGATGAGATCAAGGCGAGTGCCTTGCGCGGGCGCGGCGGGGCGGGGTTCCCGACCGGGCTGAAGTGGTCGTTCATGCCCAAGGAGCCGCGCGAGGATCGCCCCAGCTTCCTGGTCATCAATGCCGATGAATCTGAGCCGGGCAGTTGCAAAGACCGCGAGATCATCCGCCACGATCCGCACAAGCTGATCGAAGGCGCGCTCGTGGCCGGCTACGCGATGCGCGCGCGCGCCGCCTATATCTACATTCGCGGCGAATATATCCGCGAGGCCGAGGTGTTGTTTGCGGCCGTGGAAGAGGCCTATGCCGCTGGACTGATCGGCAAGAATGCCTGCAAATCGGGCTATGATTTCGATGTGTTCGTGCATCGCGGCGCGGGGGCTTATATCTGCGGCGAAGAAACCGCGATGATCGAAAGCCTTGAGGGCAAGAAGGGCCAGCCGCGCCTCAAGCCGCCGTTCCCGGCGGGTGCAGGCCTCTATGGCTGCCCGACCACGGTCAACAATGTGGAAAGCATCGCGGTTGCCCCCACGATCCTGCGGCGCGGGGCCTCGTGGTTCGCCTCGTTCGGGCGTGAGGGCAACAAGGGCACCAAGCTGTTCCAGATCAGCGGGCATGTGAACAAGCCCTGCGTGGTTGAGGAAGCGATGAGCATCCCGTTCAGCGAACTGATCGAAAAGCATTGCGGCGGGATCACCGGGGGCAAGGATAATCTGCTCGCCGTGATCCCCGGCGGTTCTTCGGTGCCGCTGGTGCCAGCGGCCGAAATCTGGGACGCGCCGATGGATTTTGACGGCCTCAAGGCAGTCGGCTCGGGCCTTGGCACCGCGGCGGTGATCGTCATGGACAAGAGCGCCGACATCGTCCGCGCCATTTCGCGGCTGAGCTACTTCTACAAGCACGAAAGCTGCGGCCAATGCACCCCCTGTCGCGAAGGCACCGGGTGGATGTGGCGGATGATGGAACGCCTGCGCACCGGCGACGCCGATGTGTCGGAAATCGACATGCTCCAGCAAGTCACCAAGCAGGTCGAAGGCCACACCATCTGCGCGTTGGGCGATGCGGCGGCGTGGCCGATCCAGGGGTTGATCAAGCATTTCCGCCCCGAGCTGGAACGCCGGATCGCGGAGAATGTGCGGGAGGCGGCGGAGTGAAGCGAGCGATTTTTGCCTCTTTCCTGGGTCTTGTGGCTTCGTTCGACTCGAGTGCTTATGCTGAGCCGATGCTCGGTTCACGCAGTGAATTAGTCGAGTATGTGCAGGCTTATGCCAAGTGCACCGTGCGCTACGATCACAAGCGCGCACAAGAGTTGGTGCTCTCGAATGCCACCGATGACCAGATCGAGCATGAATTCCGAGACATCTACGTCAGTGAACCGCTGGCCTTTGTTTCGGGCTGCCGGGAGCTGGTGATCAGAAGCGGCATTGCCTTTCGGCTCCAGCCTGGATTGTACCGTTCTGCGCTTTCGGAAGAGTTGGTCGCGGCAGAATTGAAGAACGCACCGATCACCGACATGTCTGGCCGTGCGCCGCTCCAGCACTGGTTGCCGGAGAATCAGGCAAGCTATGATCAGCGGCTCGCCTCGGCCTCGGGAGGCGGCAAGCGCGCAAGGATTGAGGCCAAGCACAACGCCGAAAGCGCCAAGATATGGCTTGCAGTATATGGCGAATGTGTGGTTCGCAAGAATCCGTCGGGCGCTTGGGACTGGGTTGTATCCAAAGCTGGTAGCCGCGAGGAATCAGCAGCGATCTCCCGATTGAATCCGTCCTTCGGGGATTGCCTGACAAGCGGCAAGACTCTGAACTTCGCGAAGGAAGTCCTGCGCGGGAGCATTGCGATCAATTATTATCGTCTGGCCAAGGCACCGACGGCTGCAGCAAATGGAGTCGGCTCGTAATGCCTAAAGTCACCGTAGACGGCATCGAACTCGAAGTTCCGGCAGGCGCCACCGTCCTGCAGGCCTGCGAACTCGCGGGCAAGGAAATCCCGCGGTTCTGCTACCACGAGCGCCTTTCCATCGCGGGCAATTGCCGGATGTGTCTGGTCGAGGTCAAACCAGGCCCGCCCAAGCCGCAGGCGTCTTGCGCGCTGCCCGCTGCCGAGGGCCAAATCATCAGCACCGACAGCCCGATGGTCAAGCTGGCCCGCGAAGGCGTGATGGAGTTTCTGCTGATCAACCACCCGCTCGATTGCCCGATCTGCGATCAGGGCGGCGAGTGCGATCTGCAGGATCAGTCGGTCGCCTATGGCCGGGGCGCGTCGCGCTATGACGAGAACAAGCGCGCCGTCACCGAGAAATACATGGGTCCGCTGATCAAGACCACGATGACCCGCTGCATCCATTGCACCCGCTGCGTGCGGTTCTCCGAAGAAATCGCCGGCGTGGACGAAATCGGCGCGCTGTATCGCGGCGAGGATATGCAGATCACCACCTATCTGGAACACGCGGCAAAGCACGAGCTTTCAGCCAATGTGATCGATCTGTGCCCGGTCGGCGCGCTGACGTCGAAGCCCTATGCGTTTGAAGCGCGACCGTGGGAGCTGAAGAAGACGCTGGGGATCGACGTTTCGGACGCCGTCGGCGCCAATATCCGGATCGACAGCCGGGGGCGTGAGGCGCTGCGGATCTTGCCGCGCATCAACGATGACGTGAACGAGGAATGGCTGTCCGACAAGGGCCGCTACCAGGTCGATGGGCTGACCCGCCGCCGCCTCGACAAGCCGTGGCTGCGCAAGAACGGCAAGCTGGTCCCCGCCAGCTGGGACGAGGCCTTTGCGGCGATTGCCAAGGTCAAGCCGGCGGGGAGCATTGCAGCGATTGCGGGCGATATGCTCGATTGCGAGACGATGTTTGCCGCCAAGGCATTGGTCGGCGCGCTGGGTTCCAAGCTGCTTGAGGGCCGCCAGACCGGGCTGGACTATGATTGTTCGACCCTTGCGGCAGTGAACTTCAATTCGACGCTGTCAGGTATCGAAACCGCCGATGCGATCCTGATCGTCGGCAGCCATATCCGCTGGGAAGCGCCCTTGGTCCACGTCCGTCTGCGCAAGGCGGTCAAGCGCGGGGCCAAGGTGTTCGTGGTCGGGCCGGAATGGGAGACGACTTTCCCGACCACTTTCCTCGGCAATGATCTGGCGGTGCTGGACAGTTTGCCGGATGCGCTGACCGACGCTTTCAAGAACGCCCACCGCCCAGCGCTGATCCTTGGCGGAGCAGGGCTGGGCAAGGGTGCGCTGGGTGCATGTCTGGCGCTGGCGGACAAGTTCAAGCTGGTGCGAGAAGACTGGAACGGCTTTAACGTGCTCCATATGGCCGCGAGCCGCATGGGCGGGCTGATGCTCGGCTATGCGCAAAAGGGCGGGATTGGCGATATTGCAAAGGCCAAGCCCAAGCTGCTGTTATCGCTCGGCGCGGACGAGGTGGATTATTCCAAGTTTGCTGATTCCACAGTAGTTTACATCGGCCATCATGGCGACAAGGCGGCGCATATCGCCGACGTGATTCTGCCCGCTGCCGCCTATACCGAGAAGGCCGGAACCTATGTGAACACCGAAGGCCGGGTGCAATTTGCCGAACAAGCCGTATTCGCACCCGGGGACGCGCGCGAGGACTGGACGATCCTGCGGGCACTGGCGGATACGCTGGGTGTTTCGGTCGGGTTTGACAGCTTTGCCGAATTGCGCGGCGCGATGGAGAAGGCAGTTCCGGCGCTGGGGGTTGAAGGTCTGGCCAATTATGGCGCTCTGCCCAAGGCTGCGAAGGCCAAGGCGAGCGGGACCATCGAAGCCTATCCGATCAAAGACTTCTACCTCACCAACCCGATCGCCCGCGCCAGCGAGACGATGCAGCGCTGCTCGGGCGAATTGCTCCACGGCGAAGAGTTTGCAGAGGCAGCGGAATGAGCTCTTACGAACGAATGATGCGGAACGCCTCGCAAATCCTATTTTGGGTAGCCGTGCTGCTGTTTATAGGCGGATTTGCAATGCCGCTTTTGATGGCGGGGAATCCCGTCACAGCCTATGGTGGAAGCAGCGGGATCACTTTGCGTGATTTGGTAGTTGCAGTCGATCAGGGGCTAAACTCGGCAGTCTGGCCATTTTTTGGTGCGGGACTGATCTGGACGCTTCAAGCACAGCGGAAGTCGGCGGAATGAGCCATGCACGAACTGGGACTCGCCGCACAAATGTTCTTCGAAAGCTTGGTGGAGATTCTTCCAAGGCCTTGGAATTGGATCGCCGGATTGAGCTTTCTCGCAGGTCTGATTGGACTAACAACATACATTCTAGGGATATTGTGAGGCCGTGACCGAAACCTTCCAATCCTGGGGCCTGACCTACGAAGCTGCCTGGTTCACCGCCACCATCGCGGGTATCCTCCTCATCGCGCTGCCGCTGATGCTAAGCGTAGCGATGATCATTTATGCCGATCGCAAGATCTGGGCGGCGATGGCGCTGCGGCGGGGGCCGAATGTGGTGGGCCCATGGGGGCTGCTGCAAAGCTTTGCTGACGGTCTCAAGGTGTTCCTGCAGGAAACCATCATCCCGAGCGCGGCCAACAAGGGCCTGTTCCTGATCGCGCCGATCATCACGTTTACCGTGGCGCTGATGGCCTGGGCGGTGGTCCCGTTTAATTCGGGCGCGGTGCTGGCGGATATCAATGTCGGGCTGCTCTATGTCCTCGCGATCTCGTCGCTGGGGGTTTACGGCGTGGTGATTGCGGGCTGGGCGTCTAATTCGAAATACCCGTTTTTTAGCGCGATGCGCGCGGCTGCTCAGATGATCTCTTACGAAGTGTCGATTGGCTTCATCCTGATCTGCGTGGTGCTGTGGGCCGGATCGTTCAACCTCGGCGCTATTGTCGAGGCGCAGAAATCGCACGTCTGGATCATCAATGGCTTCGTCGCCAATCCGCTGCTGTTCCCGCTGTGGGTGATGTTCCTGATCTCCAGCCTCGCCGAAACCGCCCGCGCACCATTCGATCTGACAGAGGCGGAGAGCGAGCTGGTCGCCGGTTACCAGACCGAATATTCCTCGATGAGCTTCGCGCTCTATTGGCTCGGCGAATATGCCAATGTGCTGCTGATGTGCACGCTCAACGCCACGCTGTTCTGGGGCGGCTATCTGCCGCCGCTGGACTGGGCGCCGCTCTATTGGATCCCGGGCTGGATCTGGCTGTTCGGCAAGATCCTTTTCTTCTTCTTCATCTTCAGCTGGGTCAAGGCGACCGTCCCGCGCTACCGCTATGACCAGCTGATGCGGCTGGGCTGGAAGGTGTTCCTGCCGCTGTCGCTGTTCTTTGTTTTCCTCATCAGCGGCTATCTGATGGCCACCGGACATTTCGCATGAACATCGCCCACCTCATCAAGAGCTTCACCCTGTGGGAGTTCCTCAAGGCGCACTGGCTGACCTTGCAGTATTTCTTCAAGCCCAAGGCGACGATCAACTATCCGTTCGAGAAGAACCCGCTGTCGCCCCGGTTTCGCGGGGAACATGCGCTGCGGCGTTATGCCAATGGCGAGGAACGCTGCATTGCCTGCAAGCTGTGCGAGGCGGTGTGCCCGGCGCAGGCGATCACCATCGAGGCGGAACCGCGTGAGGACGGCAGCCGCCGGACCACCCGCTATGACATCGACATGACCAAATGCATCTATTGCGGTTTCTGCCAGGAAGCCTGCCCGGTCGATGCGATCGTCGAGGGGCCGAACTTTGAGTACGCCACCGAAACGCGCGAAGAACTGCTGTATGACAAGGCCAAGCTGCTGGCGAACGGGGACAAGTGGGAGCGGGCACTGGCCGCTAACCTTGAAGCCGATGCGCCATATCGCTAGGGGGCCGGCGTAATGCGTAAGAAAACAACACCCGTTCGTGTCGAGCGAAGTCGAGCCACGTCGCGCGACATGTCTCGACTTCGTCCGTTTGGCCGAAGTTTATCCCGAGCGAAGTCGAGGGGCTCGACACGAACGGGCTTAGGTCAAGTATCATGATTCAGGTCTTCGCCTTTTACCTGTTCGCTGCGCTGGTGATCGCCTCGGCGGTGCTCACCATCATGTCGCGCAATCCGGTTCATTCGGTGCTGTGGCTGATCATGGCGTTCTTCAATGCAGCGGGGCTGATGGTGCTGGTCGGCGCAGAGTTCATCGCGATGCTGCTGGTGATCGTCTATGTCGGCGCGGTCGCGGTGCTGTTCCTGTTTGTGGTGATGATGCTCGACATCGATTTTGCCGAACTGCGCGCCGGGTTCGTCAAGAACTTCCCGCTGGGCATTTTGCTGGCTCTGGTTTTGCTGGGTGAGCTGGTGTTCGGCATCGGTGCACAGCAAGTGGGCGCCCTCAAACTCGGGACGCCCGACGGAACTGCGGTAACTGCAGCCGGCGCCAGCAACACCGAAGCCATCGGCGCACTGCTTTATGGCCGCTATCTGTTCCTGTTCGAGGCGGCAGGGATCATCCTGCTGGTGGCAATGATCGGGGCGATCGTGCTGACCCACCGCGAGCGCAGCGGAACGCGCGGCCAGAATATCTCGGCGCAGGTCCAGCGCCGGCCCCAGGATGCAACGCGCAATGTGAAGCCAGAAGTGGGCAAGGGGGTCCAGCTATGATCGGCATCGAACACTATGTGGTTGTCAGCTCGATCCTGTTCGTGCTGGGCGTGCTTGGGATCTTCCTCAACCGCAAGAATGTCATCATTATCCTGATGGCGATCGAGCTTATCCTGCTGGCGGTGAATATAAACCTTGTCGCGTTCAGTGCTTTCCTGGGCGATCTGACCGGGCAGATATTCGCCATGTTCGTGCTGACTGTAGCAGCAGCCGAGGCGGCAATCGGCCTGGCGATCCTGGTGATCTATTTCCGCGGCCGCGGCACAATTGCGGTTGATGATGTCAACCGGATGAAGGGATAAGTCTTTTGAACTCGATCCTTTTCATCGTATTCCTGCCGCTCGCTGCTGCGATCATCGGCGGTCTGGGCAATCGGATGCTCGGCAATACCGTGGTCAAGCTGCTGACCACTGGCGCGCTGTTCATCGCATGCGGATTGAGCTGGCCGATCTTCCTGGCATTCGTGGCCGGCACTGCGCAGCCGAGCGTCACTCCGGTACTGCACTGGGTGCATTCGGGCGATTTGACGTTCGATTGGGCGCTGAGCGTTGATGCGCTGACATCGGTGATGCTGGTGGTGGTCACTACCGTATCGGCGCTCGTTCACCTTTATAGCTGGGGCTATATGGAGGAAGACCCGGATCAGCCGCGGTTCTTCGCTTACCTCAGTCTGTTCACCTTCGCCATGCTGATGCTGGTGACGGCCGACAACCTCGTCCAGATGTTCTTTGGTTGGGAAGGGGTGGGCCTCGCGTCCTATCTGCTGATCGGTTTCTGGTTCAGGAAGCCCACTGCAAGCGCCGCCGCGATCAAGGCCTTCGTGGTCAACCGGGTGGGTGATCTTGGCTTCATGCTGGGAATTTTTGGGACTTATCTGGTGTTCGGCACCGTCTCGATCCCGGAAATCCTGGAGGCCGCGCCCGGCATGGCAGGATCGACCATCGGCTTCATCGGCTATCGCTTCGACACGATGACCATACTTTGCATCCTGCTGTTCATCGGCGCGATGGGCAAATCGGCGCAGCTTGGTCTCCACACCTGGCTGCCCGACGCGATGGAAGGGCCGACGCCGGTTTCCGCGCTTATCCATGCCGCGACGATGGTGACGGCGGGTGTGTTCATGGTCTGCCGCCTATCACCAATGTTCCAGACCAGCCCGACGGCGATGGCCGTGGTGACATTCATCGGTGCTGCGACCTGCTTCTTTGCCGCAACGGTTGGCACCTCGCAGTGGGATATCAAGCGCGTGATCGCCTATTCCACCTGTTCGCAGCTCGGCTATATGTTCTTTGCCGCCGGCGTTGGCGCCTACGGCGCGGCGATGTTCCACCTGTTCACCCATGCCTTTTTCAAGGCGCTGCTGTTCTTGGGCGCGGGTTCGGTGATCCATGCCATGCACCACGAGCAGGACATGCGGTACTATGGCGGCTTGCGTAAGCAGATCCCGTTCACTTTCTGGGCGATGATGGCAGGAACGCTGGCGATTACAGGGGTCGGGATTGTTGGAGTGTTCGGGTTTGCCGGGTTCTATTCGAAGGATTCGGTGCTTGAGGCCGCCTATGCTGGCGGGACCGAGATGGGCATGTTCGCCTTCTATGTCGGCATTTTTGCGGCGCTCCTGACCAGCTTCTATAGCTGGCGGCTGATGTTCCTGACCTTTTGGGGCAAACCGCGCTGGACCTCGTCCGAGCACATTCAGCACGCGGTTCATGATGATCATCATGGCCACCGCGATCACGGGCATGACGACGGGACCGCTGGGTATCACCCCCATGAAAGCCCGCTCACCATGCTGATCCCGCTAGGTGTGCTCAGCCTGGGGGCGGTGTTTGCTGGTTTCTTGTTCCACCACAGTTTTATCAGTGCGGGCGATGGCGAGTTCTGGAAGGGCAGTATTGCCTTCACCGAACACTTGATTCACGCGATGCATGAAGTGCCGCTGTGGGTGAAATGGTCTCCATTTGCGGTGATGCTGACCGGGGTGGGTATTGCTTGGTATGCCTATATCCGCAACCCTCGCTTCCCGGCGATGTTTGTCGAGCAATTCACGGTGCTACACCGTTTCGTCTACAACAAATGGTATTTCGACGAACTCTATGACCTGATCTTCGTCCGTCCGGCATTCTGGATCGGGCGCCTGTTCTGGAAGCGCGGCGATGTCGGGATCATTGACCGGTTTGGCCCCGACGGTGCGGCCAGATTGGTGGCGCTTGGCTCCGGCTATGCGCAGAAGGTCCAGTCAGGCTATCTCTACAGCTATGCGCTGTTCATGCTGCTCGGCCTGGTCGCGGCAATCAGTTGGGTGATGGTGCGCTAGTATGGACGGCTTTCCCATCCTCTCGTTGATGCTCGTCGTGCCGCTGATCGGCGCGGTTTTCTGCCTGTTCGCTGAAGCAAAAGCGGCGCGGATGATTGCGCTTGCGACAACACTGGCCGATTTCGCGCTCGGCATATTGCTGTGGGCGAATTACGACATCGGCGGCGCGCAATGGCAATTTACCGAACATCTGCCGCTGTTCGCCGGGTTCAACTGGGCGCTGGGGATCGATGGCATCGCGCTGATGCTGATCATGCTTTCGGTGTTCCTGATGCCGATCTGTATCGGTGCCTCATGGCTCTCGATCGACAAGCGGGTCGGCGAATATATGGCAGCGTTCTTGCTGATGGAAACGCTGATGATCGGCGTATTCACCGCGCAGGATCTGTTCCTGTTCTACATCTTCTTCGAGGCCGGGCTGATCCCGATGTATCTGATCATCGGCGTCTGGGGCGGGGCAGACCGGATTTATGCGAGCTACAAATTCTTCCTCTACAC
>JANOFJ010000134.1:0-1912 GCA_031413595.1 Novosphingobium sp. | reverse complement strand
GAGGGGTAGCCTTGCGCGACCAGCGGGTGGGCGGGCAGGCCGGAGGCGGCGAAATAGCTGGCGATCTGGTCGCTGCTCCAGTCGGCCAGCGGATTGACCTTGAGGCGGCCGGCGGCATCACTGGTGTCAAGTTCGAACGTCGGCATGCCGGCGCGGGTGGCGCTCTGGAAGCCTTTGCGGCCGGTGAAGCTAGCGTCGAAGGTGCCCAGCGCGCGGGCCAGCGGCTGGACCTTGCGGATTTCGCAGCAGCCGTCGGGATCATACGACCAGCGCAGCCCGGTCGCGTCGCGCGCCGCCAGCAGTTCCGCGTCAGGGGTGAGGCTGCGCAGGTCGGTAAGCCCTAGACGCGCCGCCAGTTCATCACGGTAGGCGAGCGTTTCGGGGAAATGCTTGCCGGTCTCGAGGAACAGCACCGGCACCGATGGATCGACGCTGGCGATCAGGTGGAGCAGCACCGCGCTCTCTGCGCCGAAGCTTGAAACGACGGCAATCCGTCCTGCAAGTCCTTCGCGCAACACAGCAGCAAGCATATTGCGCGTGGGGGCGCCAGCGAAGCGCGCGTTGAGCGCTGCCACATCCGCCGCGGTGAAGCGCGGGCCGGTATCGAGCCGATCAATGGTTCTGAGGCGCGCAGCCTCAGCCATTGGTGACTTCCGGGTGTCTTTTCGCCCAGATCGGCTGGCGGCCATCGGCGGTCGGCTGGTAGACGTCGGGCCACCGGTCAAAGGCGTTTTGGGTATCGGCCGGATCGAGCGGCACTTCGGGGGCGAAACTGTCAAACCCGCAGCGGCGCATGAAGGCGATCTGGTCCACCAGTACATCGCCGACCGCGCGGAGTTCGCCCTGATAGCCCGCTTCGCGCAGGATCCGCGCGGCCGAATAACCACGCCCGTCGCCGAAGCTGGGGAAGTTGACCTCGACCAGCCTCAGCCGCTCAAGATGGGGCAGCAGTTCGCGGGCATCGTCGCCTGCTTCAAGCCGCACGGCGGCGGCATTGGTCTGTTCGCCGAAGCTGTTCACCGTGACAGCGGGATCGGCAACCGGCTCGTCGGTGCGGAAACGCAGGGACTCAACCATAAATCGCCTCCTTGAAAGGTTCCATGCCGATCCGGCGATAGGTATCGAGGAAGCGCTCACCCTCATTGCGGGTGGCGAGGTAGAGCTCGGTGGCCTTTTCGACTGCATCGACGATCCCGTCTTCGTCAAAGCCCGGTCCGGTGATCTTGCCGAGCGAGGTATCCGCCGCTTCCGAGCCGCCAAGCGAGAGCTGGTAATTTTCAACGCCCTTCTTGTCGACGCCAAGGATGCCGATGTGGCCGGCGTGGTGATGGCCGCAGGCGTTGATGCAGCCCGAGATCTTGATCTTGAGCTCGCCGATTTCCTCGCGCTTCGGCGCAAACCGCTCGGACAGTTTCTGCGCGATCGGGATCGAGCGGGCATTGGCCAGGCTGCAATAATCGAGGCCCGGGCAGGCGATGATATCGTCGATCGCATCAAGGTTTGGCGTGCCAAGCCCCGCCGCATCCAGCGCCTGCCACAGGGTATAAAGATCGGCCTTGCGGACATGCGGCAGCACGATGTTCTGGGCGTGGGTGACGCGCAGCTCGTCGAAGCTGTATGTGAGCGCAAGGTCGGCCATCAGGCGGATCTGATCGGCGGTGGCATCGCCCGGGATGCCGCCAACCGGTTTCAGGCTGATGGTGGCGATGGCGTAGCCCGGCTGCTTGTGCGGATGGGTGTTGCGGTCCAGCCACAGGGCGAAGTCGGGGTCGGAGCGGTCCACTGCTTCCGGTGCCCCAACTTCAAACGCTGGATCGATGAAATGGGCTTTGATCCGCTCCAGCTCGGCCAGCGGCGGTTCGATGTTCTGGGTGAGGAGATGGGCAAACTCGGCCTCTACCTGGCGGCGGTA
>JANOFJ010000133.1:0-7014 GCA_031413595.1 Novosphingobium sp. | reverse complement strand
CAGTCAGCCCCCAGCGCAGGATCAGGGCGAATATGGACAGCAAAAACAAGGCACCCAACAGGCCCCATTCCTCCTACATGGTCGCAAAAAAGAAATCGGTGTGCGATTCAGGCAGATAATCAAGATGGCTCTGCGATCCATTGCCGAAGCCCTTGCCGAACACTCCTCCCGAGCCGATTGCGATCTTCGACTGGGTGATGTGGTAGCCGGTGCCCAGCGGGTCGCCCTCGGGATTCAGGAACACCAGCACACGGTTGCGCTGGTAATCGTGCAGCAGCGTGAAGAACGCGATGGGTGCGATCACTGCTCCGGCCGCGCCCGCGCCTACGAACCAGCTGATTGGCAATCCGGCCAGGAAGATAACCACCGCCGCGCCGAAGCAGATCGCCAGGGCAGTGCCAAGGTCAGGCTGGATCATGACCAAAAAGGCCGGCGCACCCAGCAACGCGGCAGCTGGAATTAGGGTTCGCCAGCTCCTGGTCATGGCCGGCGGCAGCGTGTCATAGAACCGCGCCAGGACCAGCACGATCCCCGGCTTCATCAGTTCGGAGGGTTGCAGGGTCATGAAACCAAGGTTGAGCCAACGCTGACTTCCGCCGCCAATTCCTCCAATCAGATCGACCAGCACCAGCAGCACCAGCAGGGCGGCATATCCCGGATATGCCGCCAGCTTAAACAGGTCGCGGGGGATCCTTGAAATGGCCAGCGCCATTGCCAGAAACATAATGAAGCGCAGGACATGCTTGAGCGCCCAGGGCTCGAGGTTACCCCCGGCGGCTGAATAAAGCACGGTCGCGCCAAACAGCACCAGCGCGAACAGCGGCAGGATCACCTGCCACGGCTGCCGTGCGATCGGTTCCGGGACGAGGCCCATCGTCATCGCGGCGTGCTCGGCATCGGGGCGGGCATGGGACGAACTCCGGATGCAGGTGCCGCGCTTTCGCTGGCAGCGGGTTCGGGCGCGGGCTGGGCTGCGCCGGTCTGGACCGGTTGAGCGGGCGCGCCGACGCCGCTGCGGCGGGCTTGTTCCTCTTCCAGCGCTGCTTCATCGGCAGGCTTGGGCGCGCTGGTGCCGTATTTCGATTCGTAGAAGCGGAATTTGCCTGCCATGCGCTGCTGCGGAGTGCCGCCCCAGCCGGCTTCCATGCCGGTCAGCACTTCCATCGCCTTGGCCGGATCGAACAGGAAAGTCATGACGTCGCGGGCGATTGGATAGGCCGCGCCCGACCCGCCGACGTGTTCTGCAACGACAGCGCAGGCATAGCGCGGCTTGTCGGCCGGGGCGAAGGCAACGAAATGGCCATGATCGCGGTATTTCCACAGCCCGCCCTTGCCACTGCTGATATTGAGTCCGACGACTTGCGCAGTTCCAGTCTTTCCGGCCATCAGAACGTCTGGAATGGGCAGCTTGGCCCGTCCGGCTGTGCCGCGCCCATTGACCACCTCGCTCATCGCGGCATGCACAATCTGGAGGTGTTCGGCATTGAGTCCCAGCGACTTGACCGGCGGCGGCTTGTTATCGAACAGCAGCCTTGGCATCAGCTCATTTCCGCTGGCAATTCGCGCCGTCATCACGGCCTGTTGCAGGGGGTTCACTAGCATGTAACCTTGGCCAATAGTGGCATTGACCGTGTCGAAAATCGCCCAGTCCTTGCCGTATTTGCGCTTTTTCCACGCCGGATCGGGTACCGTGCCATAGGATTGCCCGGCTACGGGCAGTGGGAACTCTGCCCCTAACCCCAATCTCCGCGCCATCGCTGCGATACGGTCCATTCCGATCCGCTGGGCGAAGTGATAGAAATAGACGTCGCAGCTTTGATAGATGGCCTTGGCCATATCTACCGTCCCATGGCCGCGGCGGTTCCAGCAATGGAAGACCCGGTTTCCGACACGCAGGCCGCCGTTGCAGGAGACGCTTTCAGCAGGATCAAGCCCGGCTTCGAGAAAGGACAGCGCGACCATCGGTTTGACGGTCGATCCGGGCGGATATAGCCCGCGCAGCACTTTGTTGCGTAAAGGCACATGATCGTCGTCAGACAGCATCTTCCATTCGATCCGGCCAATGCCGTCCGAAAAGCTGTTGGGATCGAAGCTGGGCATCGAAGCCATCGTCAGGATGTCGCCGGTCGCACAGTCCATCACGACGACCGCGCCTGATTCCAGACCGATCCGCCGCGCGGCATAGTCCTGCAGCGGACCATTGATTGTCAGTTTGATCGGCTTGCCGGGAACATCTTCGCGGGTGTCGAGATCGCGGACGATCTTGCCGCTGGCGGTAACCTCGACCCGGCGGGCGCCGGGCACCCCGCGCAGCTTGGTTTCGTAGTATTTCTCCAGCCCGTCTTTGCCGATCTTGAAACCGGGGGTGATCAACAGCGGGTTGCGATCCTTCTCGTAATCTTCGGCCGAAGCGACGCCGACATAGCCGATCAGATGGCCGACCGAAGGCCCGGTCGGGTAAAAGCGCGAGAAACCGCGCTGCGGCACCACCCCGGGGAGATCAGGCAAGCGAACACTGACGGCGGCGAAGCTGTCCCAATCGAGTCCCGAGGCGACCTCAACCGGCTGAAAGCCATGCGCCTTGTCCAGCTTGTCCTTCAGATCGCGGATATCGACCGCGGTCAGGCGCAGCAGCCGGCCCAGCTCATTCACGGTACGATCGACATCAACCACCCGGTCCGGGATCAGATCAACCCGGAAATCGGCGCGATTGGAGGCCAGCGGAGCGCCGTTGCGATCGAGAATCCACCCGCGCCGGGGCGGGGAGAGCGCGAGATTTACGCGGTTGCTTTCGGACTCAAGCTTGTATTTTTCGTTCTGGGCAACCCCGATCCACGCCACTCGGGCGGCCAGCAACACACCCAGTCCGCCCTGTATTGCGCCGATCACAACAGTGCGGCGATCAAAGCTGTTCTTCAGCGTGCCCGAACTGACATGCTGCACGCCGCCCTTGATCATCACAGCTCCCGGATCGGCAACAGCCGAAAGCGATCCGCCAGCCAGGTTACCCGGCCGGTCACCGGATACACCATGATCGTGACGATCAGCTGCGGAGCTATTACAGCAAGCGGAGTTGCCCCGCCGCCAGCGTTGGCCAGCGCCAGGGCGAGGATCAGCCCGACCGTTATGATCGCGGTTGCGGCCAGCCAGTCCTGCGCAAATCCGCGCCACGGAAACCGGGTTTCGATGAGATCGATGGCGATCATCGTAAGCGACCACAGCAGAACAGCCGAGCCAAACGGCTGCCCGCTGAACAGATCATCGAACATCCCCAGCGGCAGACCCGCCCAGATCGGAAAAAGGCCCGGCCGCAGCTGCTGCCAGGCAATCAGGAACAGGAAACCGAACGGCGGAAGGACCGGAGCCGAGGCGATGATTGGCCAGGTCGGGCTGAGGCTGCCGAGCATGACCAGTAGCCATGGAACAGTCAGCGCAAAGCCCGGTGAGGGCGCGCGGTTTATCTTCTTGCGCGTCGCATCGCGGAGCTGCCTGGGCAAGGGGATTGGAAGCTGGGCAGGCACTAGGACTTGGCCTTCGGGTCGCCTGGCGGTGGCGGCAGCTCGGCGCCCTTGTTGGCCTCTTCCCAAATCGGATCTACCACCACGAATTCGGTCGTCCCGGGATCACTGAGCGGGCGGGCAATTGCGCCATCGGCCGTGAGACTGGTAACCACCGCTATGGCAACACCGGGGCGATAAAGGCCGCCAGAACCCGAAGTTACGAAAGCGTCACCGCGCTTCAGTGGATTCAAGCCGAGGCTGATCAAGCGCAGTTGAACAGTGCCATCGGCGCGGCCCGTGGCAAAGGCAGCCACGCCGTCGCTTGCGCGGCGCACTGGAACAACGCTTTCGGTATCGGTGATCAGTAGCACCCGGGCTGATTTGGTGCCCACTTCCAGCACTCGGCCGACCACGCCAAGTGCGGAACGCACCGGCATCCCGATTGCGACGCCGTCACGCGTTCCGGCCCCCAGTATCGCGAACCGGCGGGTACTCGACGAGGTTGAGCCAATCAGCCGGGCCACAGTTACCGGCTTGGGCTCCGCCTCAGTCAATCCCAGCGTGGCCTTAAGACGGGCGTTTTCATCCTTGAGCGCGGCAGCCTCCACCAAGCGTACACGGGCTTCAGTCACCTCGCGGCGAAGGAGCGCGTTTTCGCGTCCGGAGACGAAATATCCCGTCAGCGTGGCCCATAGCCCTTGCGAGGAAGTACGGGTCGTGGCTGCCAACTGCGCCGGCGGCGTGGCAGCGTCCTGCGCGGCGGTGCGCAAGCCGGAAAAGGCATTGGCATTGTTGATCGAGACCAGCAGCAGCACGACGCCGACCAGCGCCCCCGCAATCGCGATCACATAACCGACAAAATTGGAATATTGCGCCCTGCGGGAATGTCCAGAGCGCCGGTTGGTCGGCGGCGCCATGTTATGCGCTCTCCTTGCTCGGACGCGTTCAGGCCGTCATCAATACGCCGCGATAGATCGGATCTTCCATCGCCCGGCCGGTGCCAAGTGCGACGCAGGAAAGCGGATCTTCCGCGACGCTGACAGGCAGGCCGGTTTCTTCGCGCAGGTATTCGTCCAATCCCTTGATCAGCGCGCCGCCCCCGGTCAGGACAATTCCCTGATCGACAATATCCGCGGCCAGTTCCGGCGCGGTGTTTTCCAGCGCGATGCGCACGCCCTCAACGATCGCGCCGATCGGTTCCGACAGCGCTTCGGCGATGTTCGCTTGGGTGATGGTGATTTCCTTGGGCACACCGTTGACCAGATCGCGGCCTTTGATCTGGATCGATTCGCCGATCCCGTCGGCTGGGACAGTAGCGACACCATAGTCCTTCTTGATCCGTTCGGCGGTGGCTTCGCCGATCAGCAGATTGTGGTGGCGGCGGACGTAGCTGACGATCGCTTCGTCCATCTTGTCACCGCCGACCCGGACCGAGGTGGTGTAGGCAAGGCCGCGGAGCGAGAGCACCGCGACTTCGGTAGTGCCGCCGCCAATATCGACAACCATCGATCCGACTGGTTCGGTCACCGGCATATCGGCGCCGATTGCAGCCGCCATCGGCTCGAGGATCAGGTAAACCTGGCTTGCCCCGGCATTGGATGCAGCATCGCGGATCGCCCGGCGTTCAACCGAGGTCGAACCCGAGGGAACGCAGATGACGATTTCAGGGTAGCGAAACAGGCTGCGCTTGCCGCCGTGAACCTTGCGGATGAAGTATTTGATCATCTCTTCTGCGACTTCGATATCGGCGATGACCCCGTCGCGCAGCGGGCGGATGGCTTCGATGCTGTCAGGCGTCTTGCCCATCATCATCTTGGCCTCATCGCCCACGGCCTTGACCCGCTTGATCCCGTTGATGGTTTCGATGGCGACCACCGAAGGCTCATTCAGGACGATCCCGCGATCCTGGACATAGACCAGCGTATTGGCGGTCCCCAGATCGATTGCCATATTCTGGGCGCCGAATTTCAAGAATCGAGACAGGAAGGAAGCCATCAAAATTTCCATAAACTTGTCAGCCACTTACCGCGAAATTCCGCGGCAGCGTTCGGCCGGTAGTTGGGCGAGAATGCCGCGTCCTTAACCCATGGCTTGTGCAAAGGCCAAAAATTTGTGCCGAATGATTGTATAAGTCCTTCTGCCTGTCTCGAATTCCCTGCACTTCATCGCTAGAGTGAGGCCATGCCAAGTATTCGCCGTCTCCCGGAAGCTCTCGTCAACCGTATTGCTGCGGGCGAAGTGGTTGAGCGGCCGGCGGCGGCGCTCAAGGAACTGGTCGAAAACTCGATCGACGCCGGAGCGAGCTCTGTCGCAGTCAAGCTCAACAGTGGTGGGCTCGATCTGATCGAAGTAACCGATGATGGCTGCGGGATGGACCCTGCTGAAATCGCACTGGCGCTTGAGCGGCATGCCACATCCAAACTGCCCGATGAGGCGATCGAACTGGTCGCCACGCTCGGGTTCCGGGGCGAGGCCTTGCCCTCGATTGCAAGCGTTTCGTTGCTCACTGTCGAAAGCCGCCCGCGTGTCCTTCGACAGGCTCAGGATGAGCGGAGTCCGGAAGGTTGGCGGCGCGTCGTCGATCATGGCGAGCTGGTGGATGATGGTCCTGCCGCGCTGCCGCCGGGCACCCGGATCCGGGTCGAGCAATTGTTTGGCAAAGTGCCGGTGCGGCGCAAGTTCCTGCGCTCGGCGCGCAGCGAATATGCTGCTTGCCTTGATGTCGTGCGCCGGCTTGCCATGGCCCGGCCCGAAGTTGGTTTCACACTCGAGCATGATGGGCGGCGGGTGCTGGCGGTCCAGCCGGGCGAGGAATTGGCCGAGCGGGTCGCGCTGATTGTCGCGCGCGAGCTGGCCAGCGACGGCGTGGCAATCGACGTCCAGCGCGAGATCGGCGGCGGGTTTGCGCGATTGACCGGAGTGGCGGGCCTGCCAACCTACAATCGCGGCGTCGCCGATCACCAGTATCTGTTCGTCAACGGCCGCCCGGTGAAGGATCGTTTGCTCATCGGGGCGGTACGCGGTGCCTATTCCGATATGCTGGCCCGGGATCGCCTCGCGGTGCTGGCACTGTTCCTCGAGGTGCCGCCTGGCGAAGTCGATGTGAATGTCCATCCCGCCAAAACCGAGGTGCGTTTTCGCGACCCGGCCTTCATCCGGGGTTTCCTCGTCAGCGGTTTGCGCCATGCGCTTGAAGGGGCGGGGCAGCGCAGCGCGCAGGCGCCTTCCGCGGCAGCAATGGGTAATTGGCAGGCAGAGCCGATTGCCCCGGCACAGTCGTCATTGGGAGCCCTGTTCGCGCGAGAGTATTCGGCGCCAACATCGCGGGTTGCCGAAGCCGGACCGGCGTGGCGCGGCTATGAAGCCGCGATCATGGCTCCGCCATCCGCAAGGGCCGAGGAAGCAACTGCCGATACTGCCGACTATCCGCTGGGCGTCGCGCGCGGGCAGGTCGCCATGACTTACATCATTGCCGAAGCGGCGGACGGACTGGTGATCGTCGATCAGCATGCCG
>JANOFJ010000132.1:0-3582 GCA_031413595.1 Novosphingobium sp. | reverse complement strand
CCGACACTGGCGACCGACATGGGCGCGCTGCAGGAACGGATCACCTCGACCAACAAGGGTTCGATCACCTCGGTACAGGCGATCTATGTGCCGGCCGACGATCTTACCGATCCCGCGCCTGCTGCATCGTTTGCTCACTTGGACGCGACCACCACGCTCAACCGCGCAATCTCGGAGCTGGGCATCTACCCGGCGGTGGATCCGCTCGATTCGACCAGCCGCGTGTTGACCCCGGCCGTTGTCGGCCAGGTGCACTACGACACCGCCCGCCGCGTTCAGGAAACGCTGCAGAAGTACAAGTCGCTGCAAGACATCATCGCGATTCTGGGGATGGACGAGCTGTCCGAAGAAGATAAGCTGACCGTCGCCCGCGCCCGCAAGATCCAGCGCTTCCTCAGCCAGCCGTTCCACGTCGCCGAAGTTTTCACCGGCATCTCGGGCAAGTTTGTTCAGGTCGAAGATACCGTTGCCTCGTTCAAGGCAGTGGTCGACGGCGAATACGATCACCTTCCCGAAGCGGCGTTCTACATGGTCGGCGGCATCGACGAAGCGGTCGCCAAGGCCAAGAAGCTGGCTGAAGAGGCGTAAAGAGCGACATGGCCCTACACTTCGAACTCGTCACCCCGGCCCGCCTCGTGCGGAGCGAGGACGTCTATATGGTTGTCGTCCCCGGCGGCGAAGGTGATTTCGGCGTGCTGGAGGGCCATGCCCCGGTGATGTCGACGATCCGCGAAGATGGCGCGCTGATGGTCTACAAGACCGAAGGCGCCAGCCCTGAACAGATCATGGTCCAGGGCGGTTTTGCCGAAGTCGGCGCGAACGGCCTGACCGTGTTGGCCGAGCACGTCGAGGGCTGATATTGCGGAGGGGTCCGCTTCCCTCCTCCGATCAGCATCACTGGCCCATCGGGGCATAGCTCCAGCGATAGGCATTGCTGCCGTCCAATTTTGAGATTTCTGCCAGCAGCAACCGGCCTTCGCGCCAATAACGGATGCGCTGCGGGTAATCATGCGCCGGATTGGCAAATTCGATCATCTGCGGCCCCCCGGCAATCATCGGAAACTCGCTGGCTGGAACACCCGACGGCTGGGCATAAAAGCTGAGTGAACCATCGGGCTTGCGCAGGATTCTGGTGTGTTCCCAATTGGAGAGGGCCTTCGCCTTGCCGCTGCGCCCCGCACCCATCATGATCCCGGCGCGCGGCGGGCTCCAGAATTCATCGGCCCAGGTCTCGCCGTCCTTCTGCTCCCAGGCCCCCGCCAGCCAGCCGGGCAACGCAGTTTGCGCCGCCTCCTCCCCCATCGCTGGCCCGGCTAGCGTGACGCACAGTGCGATTGCCAAGACTCTCATAACTAGCCCTTCCTTGGTCAATTCAGGTCAGGCATCCTAACGCGGGCCAGACCAGCTTGGCAATGCAACGAAAAATCGGGCCATTTAGTTGTCCTCATCACCTAATTCGGCAGATCGAGTGCGTCGATGATCCGTTAATTCTGCCATTCCCCGCAGCATGCACCGACCAGCGGCAGCGTTTCGGGGCGAGCGATTTCCCACCGCTTTTACCACCTCCTCGCCCCCAGCAGGTTCGGCTGGCCCAGCCCGAAAATCAACCCGCCAAAGCGCTCCCAATGTTCCAAAAACAGCGTATTTCCGTGAGTTTTTCTGCCTTTCAGCGGCAACATTGGTCAACTGATCAGTGACTGCGGATCATCGGTTCCAGCAATGATCCGGTCCAAAATTATCGAAATCTCAACCTTATTGTTCAATGACAAGCCTAGCTGAGTTTCATTGGAACTTGCGAATTTCTGACGGGATTGTGGTGCAATGAGTGCATTTGGGCGGAAAAGCGGTGTTGCAGGGATGAGTTCGGGCGCACGGCCGAGCTTTGGCGTTGCACGCCCAATGAAGGGCGGCTCAGACCCTGCCAAATCCAACGGCGCTGCCAACCCGGGCGGTGACCAGTTCCCGCCGCTCCCCGCTGAAGACGCACCGCCCGCATCGGGCGGCGGCGGCAACGCAAACCAGGGCGATGCGATGAGCCGGCTGGCCGACCGGATCAACGGTGTGGCCGATGCCCCGTATCAAGCCGAAGGCTTCGAAGCCTCGGTTCACAAGATCAAGGAACAAGTGCTGCCGCGCCTGCTCGAACGGGTCGATCCGGAAGCCGCTGCAACGCTGACCAAGGACGAGCTCAGCGAAGAGTTCCGCCCGATCATCCTCGAGGTGCTGTCGGAACTCAAGGTCACTCTCAACCGCCGCGAGCAATTCGCGTTGGAAAAGGTGCTGATCGACGAACTGCTGGGCTTCGGTCCGCTGGAAGAGCTGCTGGCCGATCCGGACATTTCCGACATCATGGTCAATGGCCCGAACCAGACCTACATCGAAAAGAAGGGTCAGCTTCAGCTCGCCCATATCCATTTCCGCGACGAACAGCATCTGTTCCAGATCGCCCAGCGGATCGTCAACCAGGTGGGCCGCCGCGTTGACCAGACCACGCCGCTGGCCGACGCCCGTCTCAAGGACGGCAGCCGTGTGAACGTCATCGTGCCGCCGCTCTCGCTGCGCGGCACAGCGATCTCGATTCGAAAGTTTTCAGAAAAGCCGATCACCATCGATATGCTGAAAGACTTCGGCTCGATGAGCGACAAGATGGCAACTGCGCTGAAAATCGCAGGTGCCTGCCGGATGAATATCGTCATTTCTGGCGGTACCGGTTCGGGCAAGACCACCATGCTCAACGCCTTGTCGAAAATGATCGATCCGGGCGAACGCGTGCTGACCATCGAGGATGCGGCCGAACTTCGTCTGCAGCAGCCCCATTGGCTGCCGCTCGAAACCCGCCCGCCCAATCTTGAAGGCCAGGGCGCGATCACAATCGGCGATCTGGTTCGAAATGCGCTGCGTATGCGCCCTGATCGGATCATTCTCGGCGAAATCCGCGGCGCGGAATGTTTCGATCTGCTCGCAGCGATGAACACCGGTCACGATGGTTCGATGTGTACGCTCCACGCCAACTCGGCGCGCGAATGCCTTGGCCGTATGGAAAACATGATCCTGATGGGCGATATCAAGATCCCCAAGGAAGCCATCTCGCGCCAGATCGCCGAATCGGTCGATCTGATCGTACAGGTCAAGCGCCTGCGCGACGGTTCACGCCGCACCACCGGCATCACCGAGGTGATCGGGATGGAAGGCGATGTGATCGTCACGCAAGAGCTGTTCAAGTTCGAGTATCTTGACGAGACCGACGATGGCAAGATCATCGGCGAGTTCCGACCCTCGGGCCTGCGCCCCTATACGCTTGAAAAAGCCCGGATGTACGGGTTCGATCAAGCCTATCTCGAGGCCTGTCTCTAAGCTCCGAACCTGCTCCGCGCCGCCAGCACCATAAATACACAGGCCGCAGCAAAGCTCCAGAAGAACACCGTCGTCCACGGCATGAAGCCCACTGCATCTGGGTTGCTCCGGCGCAACCTGCGGCGATCGCCAAGCAAGGCGATCACAGCCAGCGCGGCGAAGGCCAGACCCGGCAGCAGCAGCCACTCGACCCAATCCTGATCGAGCTGATCCCATAACCCCAAAGCT
>JANOFJ010000131.1:0-12652 GCA_031413595.1 Novosphingobium sp. | reverse complement strand
CATTGACCGAACTGGCTGGCCTCCCGGGTGTAGTGTGACCGACTGGCTCCATGTGACTGAGGGCACTGCCCCACTGATCGTCAGCGTGCCGCACGCCGGAACCGACATTCCGGGCGAAATTACCGGACTGCTGTCGCTGGCCCGTCACGATGCCGATCACCATGTCGGAAAGCTCTACGCCTTGGCCCGCGAAATGGGCGCGACCATCATCGAAACCGACGTTTCGCGCAGCGTGATTGACGTTAATCGTGATCCCTCGGGCGCATCGCTTTATCCGGGGCAGGTGACCACCGGGCTGTGTCCGGTTGAAACCTTCGCTGGCGCGCCGCTCTACAGCGACGGACAAGAACCGGATGGGGAAGAAATCACCCGCCGCCGGACGCATTACTTCGATCCCTATCACGCCGCGCTCAAGGCCCAGATCGCCCGGCTGCGCAGCCTCCAACCGGCGGTGGTATTGTATGATGCCCATTCGATCCGCAGCCATGTCCCGCGCCTGTTCGAGGGCGAATTGCCGCAGTTCAATATCGGCAGTTTCGGCGGGGCGAGCTGTGCGCCCGCGCTGACTCAGGCAGTCGCGACACAATGCGCGGGCCACTCCCACATCGTCAATGGCCGTTTCAAGGGCGGCTGGATTACCCGTCACTATGGCAATCCGGCAGGCGGTGTCCATGCGATCCAGATGGAACTCGCCATGCGCGGCTATCTGGATGAGGCAGGCGATTGGCCGCCCATCTGGGATGCCGCCCGGGCCAGCGCCTTGCAGCCCATCTTGCGCCAGATCCTCACCGCCTGTCTCAGCTTTGCGAAGGACCAGACATGACCCGCCTCGATAATTCCCGCGTCATCCGCGCTGCCCACGGCACCGAGCTCAGCGCGAAAAGCTGGCTCACCGAAGCGGCGCTGCGGATGCTGATGAACAACCTTGATCCCGATGTTGCTGAAAACCCTAAGGAGCTGGTGGTCTATGGCGGGATTGGCCGGGCGGCGCGCAATTGGGAATGCTATGACCAGATCGTGGCTGCGCTCACCCGGCTGGAGGATGATCAGACGCTGCTGGTGCAATCGGGCAAGCCGGTCGGCGTGTTCCGCACCCATAAAGATGCGCCGCGCGTGCTGCTCGCCAATTCCAACCTCGTGCCGCACTGGGCGACATGGGAGCATTTTCACGAACTCGATCGCGCCGGGCTGATGATGTACGGCCAGATGACTGCCGGATCGTGGATCTACATCGGTTCACAAGGCATCGTCCAAGGCACTTACGAGACTTTCGTCGAGATGGGCCGCCAGCACTATGGCGGCGATCTGGCGGGCAAGTGGATCCTGACCGGCGGGCTGGGCGGAATGGGCGGGGCGCAGCCGCTGGCGGCGACGATGGCGGGGGCAAGCTGCCTTGCGGTCGAATGCCAGCCCAGCCGGATCGAGATGCGGTTGCGCACCGGCTATATCGATCGGCATACCGATAGCCTGGACGAGGCGCTGGCGATCATGGCTGACGCCAAGACCCCGATCTCGGTCGGGCTGCTCGGCAATGCCGCCGATGTCTTCCCCGAGATCTACCGGCGCGGGGTGCGGCCCGATGCCGTTACCGATCAGACTTCGGCCCATGATCCGGTCAACGGTTACCTGCCACAGGGCTGGACGCTCGATCAGTGGTTCGCCGCGCGCGAACGCGATCCAGCCAGCGTTGCCAAGGCTGCCAAGGCCTCGATGGCGGTCCATGTCCGGGCCATGCTCGATTTCGCCGCAGCGGGCGTGCCAACGTTCGATTATGGCAACAACATCCGCCAGGTCGCCAAGGATGAGGGCGTTGCCAATGCGTTCGATTTCCCCGGCTTCGTCCCCGCCTATATCCGTCCGCTGTTCTGCCGCGGTGTCGGCCCGTTCCGCTGGGCGGCGCTGTCGGGCGACCCGGAGGATATCTACAAGACCGATGCCAAGGTGAAGGAGTTGATCCCCGATGATCCGCACCTCCACAACTGGCTCGACATGGCGCGCGAGCGGATCAGCTTTCAGGGATTGCCTGCGCGGATTTGCTGGGTCGGCCTTGGCCAGCGCCACAGGCTCGGCCTTGCCTTCAACGAGATGGTGCGATCGGGCGAGCTTAAGGCCCCGGTGGTGATCGGCCGCGATCATCTTGATTCGGGCTCGGTCGCCAGTCCCAATCGCGAGACCGAGGCGATGCTCGACGGATCGGATGCGGTGTCGGATTGGCCCTTGCTCAATGCGCTGCTGAACACCGCCAGCGGCGCGACCTGGGTTTCGCTCCATCACGGCGGCGGGGTAGGTATGGGCTATTCGCAGCATTCGGGGATGGTGATCGTGGCCGACGGCACCGACGATGCGGCCCGGCGGCTGGAACGGGTGTTGTGGAATGATCCGGCCACCGGCGTGATGCGTCATGCCGATGCGGGCTATGAAATCGCCAGAGATTGCGCCCGCGAACAAGGGCTGGACTTGCCGGGGATTCTGTAACACCGCGCGGGGCATGACCAGATTGACCTGTCGCGCATCCCTTATTGCAGTCGCCATGGCACTTGCTGCCCAGCCCGCCCTTGCGGCTGACGAAGCGCCAGCGGGGGAAATCCTCGTCACCGGGCGGGGTCTGGCCGATCCGCCGGCCAGTCCGGCCTACGATGTCCATACAATCAGCGCCGAGCGGCTGAACTCCAGCGCCTCGGGCCGGATCGAGGAGGCGCTGTCCTCGATCGCGGGCTTCCAGCAATTCCGCCGCTCGGACAGCCGCTCGGCCAATCCTTCGGCCCAGGGCGTGACGCTGCGCGCGCTGGGCGGCAATGCCACCTCGCGTTCGTTGGTGCTGCTCGATGGGGTGCCGATGGCCGATCCGTTCTTCGGCTATATTCCGTTCTCGGCGATTGCGCCGGAGCGGCTGGCCTCTGCCAAAGTCACGCGCGGCGGCGGGGCGGGGGCGTTTGGCGCGGGCGCGGTGGCCGGAACGATTGAGCTGGCCAGCGCCGATGCCGATGCGCTCGGGCTGTTTTCGGGCGCGCTGCTCGGCAATGATCGCGGCGAAACCGAGCTTTCCGCCACGCTCGCCCCAAAACTTGGCAGCGGCTTTGCCGTAGTCAGCGGGCGGTGGGATCGGGGGCAGGGCTTCTGGACCACGCCGACCGCCCAGCGCAGGCCCGCCAGCGCGCGGGCGGCCTATGAAAGCTGGTCGGCCAGCGTGCGCGGCGTCGCGCCGCTTGTCCCTAATGTAGAGCTGCAATTCCGGGGGCTGGCGTTTAATGATGCCCGCACGTTGCGGTTCAAGGGCGCGGACAGCACCAGCAGCGGGCAGGACGCAAGCCTGCGTCTGGTCGGTCGGGGACGCTGGCAGTTCGATGCTCTGGCCTATGTGCAGGCGCGCGACTTCTCGAACATCGTGATCAGTGCAACCAGCTTCCGTAAAACGCTCGACCAGCGCCGCACGCCCTCGACCGGGATCGGCGGCAAGCTCGAATTGCGCCCGCCGGTCGGGGCGGGCCATGTGCTGAGGCTCGGCACCGATTGGCGGATCGCCAGCGGCGGATTGCAGGAGGAAGCCTATAGCGGTGTCACCGGCTTGGTCACCGCGCGGCGCCGGGCGGGCGGGCGGAACAGCGATCTGGGCTTGTTCATCGAGGATGATTTGACGCTAGGCGCGCTGGTGCTGACCGCCGGAGCGCGGGCCGATCGCTGGACCATCAGGGACGGCTATTTCCGCGAGGCCAATGCGGCGGGCGTCACCACAGTCAATACGCTGTTCGCCGACCGGTCAGGCTGGAGCACCTCGCTGCGCGGCGGGGCGGTGCTGGGGCTGGGAGGGGGACTTTCGCTCAGAGGGTCGGCCTACAGCGGGCTACGCCTGCCTACCCTCAACGAGCTTTACCGTCCGTTCGTGGTCTTTCCGGTCACCACCCGTGCCAATGCGGCGCTTGCCAATGAGAAGCTGCGCGGGTTCGAAGCGGGACTGGATTTTGCGCCGACCGACGCGGTTCAGCTGTCGCTCACCGCGTTCGACAACCGGGTCAAGGGCGCGATCGCCAATGTCACCATTGCAACCAACTTGCGGGAGCGTCGCAATGTCGATGCAGTGCGCGCGCGCGGGCTGGAACTCGGCGCAGGATTGCGGTTCGGTAGCGTCAGTCTCGATGGCTCGCTGGCGTGGACGGACGCCTTTGTCGAGGCGAGCGGCGCGTCGCTGGCGCTCGATGGCAAGCGCCCGGCGCAAACTCCCAAGCTGGCCGCCAGCGCCACTCTGGGTTGGCGGCCATCAGAGGGTTGGCAGTTTTCCGCCACCTTGCACCACACTGGCGCGCAGTATGAGGATGATCTCGAAACCGACCTACTTCCCGCCGCAACCACGCTCGATGCCTTCGCGAAAGTGCCGCTGGGCGGCCCCTTCGCGCTGGTCCTGCGCGGCGAAAACCTGACCGGGGAAGAGGTCATTACCCGCAACCAGGCCGGTTCGATTGACCTTGGCATCCCCCGCACCCTGTGGGCCGGTTTGCGGATTTCCATCGGTCATTGATTGGCCTATACCAGTCGACCAAGGCGAACGGAGCGATAGTGATGGCAACCCAGTTGAAGCGTAACCTCGATTGCAGCGAAGCCGAGTGGCAGGCGCGGCAGGAACTGGCGGCCTGCTACCGGATTTTCGACATGCTCGGCTGGGGCGAATCGATCTACAACCATATCTCGGTCAAGGTCCCGGACGAGGAAGACGCCTTCCTGATCAATCCGTTCGGGCTGCTTTATTCGGAGGTTTGCGCATCCAACCTCGTCAAGATCGATATTGACGGGAACACGCTGGATGGCAGCAGCTATCCGGTCAACAAGGCGGGTTTCACCCAGCACGCTTACTTCCACCGGCATCTCGAACGGGCCCATGCCATCTGCCACACCCATACCACCGCATCGATGGCGGTGTGCAGCCTGGAAGGCGGGCTCCAGCCGACCAACTTCTACGCCTGCAACTTTATCGGCAAGCTGGCCTATCACGATTTTGAGGGCGTGACCGTCCGCGGCGAAGAGGGCGAGCGGCTGCTTGCCAATCTGGGTGACAAGCACATCCTGATGCTCAGGAACCATGGCCCGGTGGTGATGGGCCGGACGCTGCAGGAGATGTTCCTCCAGCACTGGGCCTTGCAGCGCGCCTGCGAGATCCAGGTGGCAACCATGTCGATGGGCCAGCCGATACTGGTGCCGGACGAGGTGGTTGCCGTGCACCAGCGCGATCTGGGTCAGGTCCAGCTGCCCGGCGGCCCCGGCGCGCCAGACTTTGCCGCCTTCATCCGCAAGATCGACAAGGTCGACCGTAGCTGGCGCGACTAAGTCCCGGTGCCGCGCCTGATTGTAAACGACCGTCCGGTTGAATTTCACATGGATCCACAAACCCCGCTGCTATGGGGTCTGCGTGATGCCGCCAATCTTACCGGCACCAAATACGGCTGCGGCAGCGGCGATTGCGGCGCCTGCATGGTGCTGGTCGATGGCGAAGCGCTGCGCTCATGCCTGATCTCGCTGGCCGAGGCCGAGGGGCGCAGCGTGACCACGATTGAGGGTCTGTCAGCGGATCGTTCGCATGCCGTGCAACAGGCGCTGGTCGCCGAACAGGCGATCCAATGCGGCTTTTGTACGCCCGGCATCGCGATCAGCGCCGCCGCGCTGCTGGCCCGCAATGCCGATCCATCCGAGGACGAGATCAAGGCTGCAATACCCAACCTGTGCCGCTGCGGGGTCTATCCGCGCCTAGTTCGAGCGATCCAGCGAGCCGGGCGCGTGACGCGGCGACTTGAAACAATCAGCGCCGCGCCGGCACCCGGCATCTCAAGCCGGGACGCGGCCCGCGCGGTTCCGGCCCTGAAGTCCGAGTAGCGGGAAGGCATCCAGTGCGGGGGACTTAATTTGATCGAGAAACCATTGACGCTGCCGTGCGGCGCGTGCCTGCCCAATCGTCTGGCCAAGGCGGCGATGACCGAAGGACTGGCCGATCCGCAGGGACGGCCAACGCCCGAGCTTGAGCGGCTCTATGCAATCTGGGGCGCTGGCGGGGCGGGGCTGCTGCTGAGCGGCAATATCCAGATCGATGGCGATCACCTTGAGCGGCCAGGAAATATCATCCTCGATCGGCCCGCCGATAAGGCAATGATGGATGCGCTGCGCCGATGGACTTCCGCAGCAAAACAGGGCGGCGCACAATTCTGGGCGCAGATCAGCCACGCTGGCCGCCAGACAATGAAGCCCGTCAATCCCCATCCCAAGGCGCCGTCACCGGTCAAGCTGGGTCTGCCGGGCGGTCAGTTTGGCGAGCCGGTGGCGCTGACCGAGCCTGAGATCGCGGAACTGATCCGGCGCTTTACCCAGGCTGCGGGGATATGCGCCGAAGCCGGGTTTGACGGGGTGCAGGTCCACGCCGCGCACGGCTACCTTATCTCGCAATTCCTGAGCCCGCGTTCCAACCTGCGCAGCGACCAGTGGGGCGGTTCGCTGGAAAACCGGGCGCGGTTCCTGCTGGAGGTGGTCAAAGCAACTCGCGCGGCGGTGGGCACCAAGATCGCAGTCACTGTCAAACTCAACAGCGCCGACTTCCAGCGCGGCGGTTTCGCGTTCGAGGACAGCCTGCAGGTTGCGCGCTGGCTCGAGGATGCCGGCGTTGATCTGATCGAGATTTCGGGCGGCACTTACGAGCAGCCGCGCTTGCTGGGCCTTGAAGGAATGGAGCCGGCCGAGGAACAGAGCGTTGCCGCTTCAACGCTTGCCCGCGAAGCCTACTTCGTCGATTTTGCGCGGGCGATGAAGAAAACGATCACAGTGCCGCTGATGGTCACGGGCGGCTTCCGCAGCCGCGCCGCGATGGAAGAGGCGCTGGCGCAGGGCGCTGCCGATGTCATCGGGCTGGCCCGGCCGCTGTGTGCAGCTCCCGATGGCGCCGCGCAATTGCTGGCTGGAGCCGCTCAACTGCCGCGCTCGGAAAAGTCTCTGGCGTTGTTCCCGCCTGCCCTGTCGTTTCTGACCCGGATCAAACCGCTGCGGGCAATCAGCAGCTTTGCAGTGCAATTCTGGTACTACAGCCAGATCTATGCGCTTGGCCGGACCGGTCAGACCGATCCGGCCAAGAGCGTGTTTGCGTCGCTGCTCGAGGTTGAGCGCACCCAAAAGGCGTGGCTCAAAGCGCGGCGGGGGGAATGGGCTGGTGCCGTCGTGACCGGCAAGCCCTAGAACTTCATCCGCGCAGTCAGCCGGGCGTTGATCGGCGCGCCGGGGCTGATGTTGTTGTTGTTATGCGCATCGGCAAAATAGGTCTGGTCGAACAGGTTTTCGACATTGAGCTGGAGCTGGAGAGCGTCGGTGACTTTATAGAACACGGCGGCATCCACCCGGGTAAAGGCCGGGAGCTGGGTGGGAAGTGCGGTCAGCGAGGTGCGGATCGCGGCAAGCTGGCTTGACTGGTGGACAATGCCCAGTCCCAGGCCAAGGCGATCGGAAGTGTCATACCGGTTCCACAATGCAAGCTGATGGCGGGGGACCTGCGGCAGGCGGACGAGATCGGAGCCGATCACCTTGGCGTCCTGATAGCTATAGCCTCCGCTGATCTGCCAGCCAGGCAGGATCCGTCCATTGACTGCGATTTCGGCGCCCTTGGTCCTTGTCTTGCCGACAAAAATTTCCTCCGCGGGTTTTACTGGATTGCGGGTGGTGGCATTGCTGCGATCAAGCTGAAACAGTGCTGCGGTGATGCTGAGATTGGACCGAATGTCCCACTTGGCGCCGACCTCGTAATTGGTGAACTTCTCAGGCGCCAGAGCCTGCTGACTGGTGCCCAGCGTCAGAAACTGGTCGCCGGAACGGGGCAGGAAGGATTCGCTGTAACTGGCATAGATCGAGGCGTTTTCCTGGGGCTTGAAGATCAGGCCAAAGCGCGGGCTGGTGCGGTTGTCATCGCGCGCAAAGGCCCGCGGCGTGGCCGGGATCAGATCTGTGCCGGTGATCCGGAACCGGTCATGGCGCAAACCGACCACCAGTTCGATATGCTCACCCAGACTGAGCTGATCCTGCATATAGGCGGAGACAAACTCGACCTGTGAAACTGTATTGCGGATCGGCGCTGTGAAGCTGACGGTGGGATAGACGATGGCGGCAAGGTTCAGCGTGGGCGATGAAAGCACGCCAGGGCGGCGCTGGTTGGCCGAATCCTGATTGCCATATTCCAGTCCGAACAGCACCTTGTTCGATACTCCGCCCACATCGAAGTCCCAAACCAGATTGGACTGGGCGATCAGATTCTGGCGCTTGGTGGGATCGGTATAGGCCGCCAGTTTCACGGTTCCGCTTACCGCGCTGGCTGGGCCATCGGCGTAGACGTTGGTATAGTATTTGTCATAATCGCCATACAGCACCGTCGATGACCAGCTGAGGTTTTCGGTTAGCTGCCCGTCGATGCGGGCCTTGACGATGTGCGCTTCAATTCCGGTGCGATTGACGCCGGGAACCCCGAAGAATGTATCCCGGTGGCCGGGAAGCGGCCCGGGCTGGCACGGCGCAGTGCAGGCCAGCGAGGGGATGCCGCGATCGGTGACGCGATCGTCATTGACATATTCATAGGAAAGCCCGGCCTTCCAGCCCCCGCCCAGATCAACCGCGAGGTAGGGGTTGACCGCAAATCGCTCGCCGTCGACATGGTCGCGAAAGCTATCCAGCGCCTCATATTCGGCGTTGACGCGAAGCGCGGCCGCGCCGCCGATCGGCAGGTTCAGGTCGCCCGCAACATTCCAACTGCCAAAGCTGGAGATACTGGCGGCCGCGCTGGCAACAACATCGCCTGCCGTTGGCGTCTTCTGCACGCGGTTGATGATCCCGCCGCCGCCGCCGCGGCCGAAAATCAGCGCGTAGGGGCCCTTGAGGATTTCCACCCGTTCGATGTTGTAGAGCCCGCGATAGTATTGGACGTCATCGCGAACGCCATCGAGGAAGAAGTCGGCAGTGGTATTCTGGCCGCGCAGAGTAACCTGATCGCGGTTGCCCTCGCCCTGGCCGACGGTGGTCCCCGGGACATAGCGCAAGACGTCGGCCAAGCTGTGCTGGGCCTGATCGTTAAGCTTTTCACGGGTGACGACCTGGATGCTTTGCGGAACGTCGATCAGCGGGGTGTCGGTCTTGGTTGCGGTTCGCGAATCGGTGGCGCGATAACCATCTGAATGACCAGTGACGACGATCTGATTCTCCGGCGCCTCCCCGAAGGCTTCGCCTGCCTCGGCCCGGGCTGGCACGGAATTGGCCAAAATTCCGGCGGTTACCGCGGTGCAAAGCGCAAGAGACGAGACTTGGTGACGAATCATTGACGGTCCTTATTGATAATCATTTGCAATAGCTTCGGTGCCGATATTGCGAATCGTTTGCATTGACAAGGATCAAATTGCCGATGGGTATCGGGTTCGGTAAACGCGGTGCTAAATGGGAGATGCAGGCATGAAAGCGACGATCTGGCATAATGCGGGCTGCGGCACCTCGCGCAAAACCCTCGCTATCCTTGAGGAGGTACCCGGGATCGCGCTGACGGTGGTTGAATATCTGCGCGATCCGCCGTCCACCCAAAAGCTCGCCCAGCTCTATCGCGATGCCGGGATCAGCCCGGCGCAGGGGCTGCGGCTGCGCGGCACCGATGCGGACGAGCGCGGACTGCCGAGCGCAGATCCGGCGACGATCCTGGCGGCGATGGTGGCCGACCCCAAATTGATCGAGCGGCCATTGGTTGAGACTGAAAAGGGCGTGCGCCTGTGCCGCCCGCAGGAAGCGGTGCGCGAAATTCTCTAGCCGGCCCGAAGTTCTTTAACCGACCAAAGCCTCGTCGCGGCTCATGCTCTTGATGCCCAGCACCAGCACCGCCAGGCACAACAGCTCGATTACTGTAAAGCCGATCCACGGTGAATGGCCATAAAGCCACACGCCGATTGCGGGCGCGACGATATAGGCTGCGCCATTGACCGAAGCGATGATTCCGGCCGATTGGCCTTGCTCGGCCCGGCTGACAGCCAATGATGCCCCTGCGGTAAAACCGGGGCGGAACAATCCAAAACCCATCGAGGCCAGGCTGAAGCCCAGCGCGATAGTGTGAAGGTCCATTGCCACCGAGAGCAGGGCAATTCCCAATGCGGCCAGGACAATCCCGCCCAGGCTTGCCGAGCGAGGCCCGAGATGGAGTCTGGGGATGATCCCCCACTGCGCAACCAGCGTGGCCATCGCGCCTGCCATCAGCACCAGCCCGGTCGGCCCCGCGCCGGCCAAGGGATCGCCGCGCAACCCGAGCCGGTCGAGCACCAGGAAGCCGGCAATTCCCATCACTGCCGCCTGGGCATGACCGCCTAGCAGTCCCGCCACCAGCCAGGGGCGCATTCGCTGGTCGGTCCAGGCCAGGCGGGGGGCATCTTCTTCCTCCAGCATCGAGTGGTCGGGGCTGGCAGCGCGCGGGCGGGAATTGGAATTGGCACTGAACGGCGCGGTCATCACATCGCCGCGCGCGGCATAGGCCGGATCATCGTTCGGCAGCCGCAACCGCAAGGCGACAAGCACCGCCACGGCGATCAGGGCAAAGGCGAGGAACGGGCTGACCAATCCCAGCAGCGGAAAGATCAGCAGCGGCGCCAGCGCCGGGCCGAGCACTGTGCCAAGGCCAAAGCTGGACGAAATCAGCGAGAGCGACTGGGTCCGCTCGGCGCGGCTGGTGCGACTGGCGACATAGGCCTGCACCGCCGGCGGCGCAGCCGAACCGAAGCCGCCGTAAAGCGAGCGGGCCAGCGCAAACAGCAGCAGCGTGGCAAGCGAGGAGAGCCAGCCGTTGAGCCCGAACCACAGCACCACTCCGCACAGGGAAAAGCTGGCAATGAAACCCATCAGGCCGATCGCCATCATCGCTTTGCGCCCGCGCTTGTCAGACCGTCGCGCCCACATCGGCGCGCAAATCATCCACAACAGCGCCGACCAGGTATAGGCGAGGCTGATCCAAACATCCTCCACCTTCAGCGCCGTGCCGATTGAGGGCATGACCGATTGCATTGCGGTATTGCCCGCCGCTGTCACCAGCATGACCATGAACAAAAGCGTCAGCCGCCCGCCCGGCAGCGTGGCTGTCCCGGATGAGGATGAGGTGGCGGAATCGGAAGGGAGGATCGGCATTTCCCAAGTCGCTAGGCTGGTCCCCCGTTCGATGCAATGGCTTCACTGCTTGCCAAGCCGGGTCAAATTTGCAAACGCCGTCGGCTGTCCTTCATCGTAAGGTTACCCAAGCACCATGCCCACTTCCCAGTTCGCCCGCGCGGCCTTGCCCAGCAGGCTAAAACGCCGGCTCATGCGGATGCTTGGCCCGTGGGGTGTTTTCCTCGAGGGATTCCTCAAGCACCCGGTGATGGTCGGATCGATCATTCCTTCGTCGCGCTTCACGATCGACAAGATGCTGGCGCCTGTAAAATGGGATGAATGCCGACTGTTTGTCGAATATGGCCCCGGAGTCGGAACCTTTTGCCGACCGGTCCTTGAACGGCTTCCGCGCGATGGGCGGTTGATCGTGATCGATACCAACCCGCTGTTCATCGATTATCTGCGCGCAACGATCGCTGACAGCCGTTTTGCTGCCGTCCTGGGTTCGGCAGCGGATGTCGAAGATATTGTCCGCGCCCATGGTCATGACCATGCCGATTACGTGCTGTCGGGTTTGCCCTTTTCGACCCTGCCCGACGGAGTAGGTCCGGCGATTGCCGCCGCCACCCATCGGGTGCTGCGTCCGGGGGGCGCGTTTCTGGTCTATCAATTCTCGAAGCGGGCACGCGACTATATGGCCAGGCACTTCGCCCAGATCGACGAGGGCTTCGAATTCTGGAACGTGCTGCCCTGCCGGCTGTTCTGGGGCTGGAAAGACTGACTATTCGAAGGTTGCGCTGACTGCTTCGGCAGTTGGGCCGGATAGCTGGCGATGGATCGAAGCCATAATGGCAATGAAGTAGAGCGTCATGATCCCGGTGAGCAACGACGAAATCACCGCCGCACCGATCTTTGCTCCTTCTCCGCCCGCGATAACGGCCAGCAGCACGCCGATCAGGCCCATGAGGACCAGCAAGACGACGATGAAGGCCAGCCCCAGCAGCACATAGAACCCCAGGATTCGGCCCGCATTGCCGCGGGTCAGGTCCCACGACCGGCGCAAGGCTTCGATCGGGTTTCTGACCCGATCGACTGCCACGACCGGCGCGATCAGCGACATTCGCACTCCGATGTAGATCATGACCACTAGCAGCGCGACGACGGCCACCGCTGCCAGAGCTGGCACGCCGGCGGCAGCCATCCCGCCGATCAGCAGTCCGCCGGTTAGTCCGAGACCCATGCCGATAAGGAGGTAGGCCCCCAGATAGGACAGCACCCCGCCGACCCCCAGGCGGATTGCCTCTCCAACGGTCGGGCGGGCGCGGTCGGTAAACAGCGTCAGGACCGTAAGCGTGCCGACCCCCTGAATCAGCGTCACGACCAGCATGGCGGGCAAGGCGCCGCGAAAAAACTCTCCCATCACCGCCATGGTCTGCTCGGGGGTCAGCCCAGGCTGGGGTTCGGGTTGCGGGAAGAGCAGCGCAAAGGCCAGGCTGGGCAGCATGAAGAACACGCCCGCCAGCGCCAGCAAGACATC
>JANOFJ010000130.1:0-7389 GCA_031413595.1 Novosphingobium sp. | reverse complement strand
GTTCCCCTGTTTGCAGCTATTCTGCTGCGAATGGCCTGCATGGTGGCGGGTTTTGCCCTATGTTGCAATGCGGCAATAATGATTTGGTTCCACAATGGGTGCGTATTTGCCACTTTATGCCCATCGTGGTTGTGCTAGGGGCGCGCCATGAACGCGACCCCCCAAAGCAATGCTCCCGCCGAAGCCGAACCCGCCGCCCTGGATAAGCCCGCCCGCGGCCTCGGCCCGCTCAGGATGATCTGGAACGCGGCAATCGACTATCCGGGCCAGCTGGCAATGGCCGCAGTGGCATTGCTGATTACCGCGACGGCCACGCTGGCGATCCCGTTGGGATTCAAGATGATCATCGACAAAGGCTTCGCGGCGGGCGGCAATCCCGATGATATCGGCCCCTGGTTCCGCCTCCTGCTGATGATCGTGGTGGTGCTGGCGATCGGCACTGCGCTGCGGTTTTACTTCGTTTCCTGGTTGGGTGAACGGGTTGTCGCCGATATCCGTCTCAAAGTGCAGAATAATCTGCTGCGCCTTGCCCCGGGTTTCTTCGAGGAAAACAGCCCGAAAGAAATCTCCAGCCGGATGACGGCCGATACTACGCTGATCGAACAAGTGGTTGGCACCACCGTATCTGTGGCACTGCGCAACATCATCATGGGGATCGGTGGGCTCGCCTATCTGTTCACCCTGGCTCCCAAACTGACGCTTGGCTTGGCGCTATCTATCCCATTGATCGTGCTGCCGATTGTGTGGTTCGGGCGCAAGTTGCGCAATGTGTCGCGCTCCAGCCAGGACCGGGTCGCCGACATTGGCGCGATGGTTTCCGAAGTGCTTGGCGCAATGAAGATCGTCCAGGCATTCAACCAGGAAACCCGTGAGGGGAGCCGTTTTTCCGCCGCGGTCGAAGCGACATTCACCACCGCCAAGCGCCGGATCATGCTGCGCGCGGCGATGACCGCGATCATCATTCTGCTCATATTCGGTGCGATTACCATGCTGATGTGGGAAGGCGCGCTGGGGGTTGCCAAGGGCACGATCAGCGGCGGGACCATTGCTGCGTTCGTGCTGACCGGCGGGCTGGTCGCAGGCGCGTTTGGCGCGCTGACAGAAGTCTATGGCGATCTGCTGCGCGGGGCCGGCGCGGCGAGCCGGTTGAACGAGTTGCTCAACGAAAAGCCCGCGATTGCGCCGCCGCTCCGGCCACTGGCGTTGCCAGTGCCACCGCGCGGGCAGATCACTTTCGATCATGTCAATTTCCGCTATCCGACCCGGCTGGAAACCCCGGCGCTGGCCGATTTTTCGCTGACCGTGGAGCCGGGTGAGACGGTGGCGATCGTCGGCCCTTCGGGGGCCGGAAAATCCACGCTGTTCCAGCTGGCTGAGCGGTTTTACGATCCCCAGTCGGGCACGATCAAGCTTGACGGCGTGCCGCTCACTTCGGCCGATCCCGCCGAAATCCGCCGCCGGATGGCGCTAGTCCCGCAGGAGGGCATTCTGTTCGCCGCCGATGCCCGCGACAATCTGCGCTATGGCAACTGGGACGCCTCGGATGAGGCGATCTGGCAAGCCGCGCGCGACGCCAATGCCGAGGATTTCCTCCGCGATCTGCCGCAAGGCCTCGACACTTTCCTCGGTGAAAGCGGCGCGCGGCTGTCCGGCGGGCAACGGCAACGCATCGCCATTGCAAGGGCATTGCTTCGCGATGCACCGATCCTGCTGCTGGATGAAGCGACCAGCGCGCTCGATGCTGAAAGCGAACGGCTGGTCCAGGATGCGCTCGACCGGCTGATGGCCAGCAAGACCACATTGGTGATCGCCCACCGCCTTGCCACTGTCCGGCAAGCCGATCGGATCGTGGTGCTGGACAAGGGCCGGATCGTCGAGACCGGGACCCATGATGCGCTGAGCCGTGCGGGCGGACTCTATTCGCGGCTTGCGGCGCTGCAATTCGACGACCGCGCCGCCGCACCGGCCGAGGTCAGCTGATGGATCTGACGTTCACCGCAATCCTGCTCGGCATTGTCGAGGGACTTACCGAATTCATTCCCGTTTCCTCGACCGGGCACCTGATCCTCGCGTCCGAGATCTTCGGCTATGATGCCGAGACCTGGAAGGTGTTCAACGTCGTGATCCAGCTCGGCGCGATCCTCGCGGTGGTGGTGCAGTATTGGCGGACTTTCTGGGCGGTCGGCAGAGGGCTGCTCCGGCTCGATCCGATGAGCATTGCCTTTGTGCGCAATGTCCTGCTGGCCTTCCTGCCGTCCGCCGTGTTGGGGCTGGCACTCAAGGACCAGATCGACGTTATGCTCGGCAGCCCGATAGTGGTCGGCTGGGCCTTGCTGGCGGGCGGAATTGCAATCCTCGCGGTCGAGCGCTGGGCCAAGCCCGGCCCAGCCAGCGGGGTCGCCCAGCTGCCCGCAAAGCAGGCGCTCGGCGTCGGGCTGTTCCAGTGCATCTCGATGATTCCGGGGATCAGCCGTTCGGGCGCGACGATCATGGGCGCGCTGGCGATGGGGATCGAGCGGCGCACGGCCGCTGAATTCAGCTTCTTCCTGGCCATTCCGACCATGATGGGCGCGACCACGCTGGAGCTGTGGGATAACCGTGCGGGTCTGATGGCCGGCAGCGGTCCGGTCGGCTGGAGCGAGATCGCGGTGGGCTTCGTCGTATCGTTCGTCGTCGCGCTGGCGGTCATCAAAGCCTTCGTTGCCTATGTCAGCCGTGCCGGGTTCGCCCCGTTTGCGTGGTACCGGATTGTTGCGGGGATCGCCGCAATCTGGCTGCTGTCGCGTTGACAGTCATCTGACGTCACGCGGCCAGGCGCAATCGCGGAACAAAATGGCCCGATGAGAATTTTCCCTTGCACCTCAATCAAGGGAACTCACTCATGGGCATTATCATTCTTATCCTGATCGGCGGCATTCTGGGCTGGCTGGCCAGTCTCATCATGCGCACCGATGGCCAGCAAGGCATGATCCTTAATGTAGTTGTCGGTGTGGTTGGCGCGTTTGTCGCCGGCTTCATCATCAACCCGATGATCGGCGGCGGAAACATCATGAACGGCGATTACAGCGGCAGTTCGCTGCTGGTTTCGCTGTTGGGTGCAGTCGTCCTGCTGGCAATCGTCAACCTGTTCCGCCGCGGTTCGATGCGCTGAGGATCAACAAATACCATCCACCTGATTTCATCTCTTCTCAACACAGGACGCATTTTATGAAGACATTTTTCAAAAGCACGATGATCGCCTCGGTTGCGGCCATGGGCCTAAGCCTGGCGGCGTGCGACAGCACTGCCGAAAACAAGGCCGAAGAAAACGCCGAAGCTGTTCGTGACAGCGCCGACGCGCTGGCCGACAAGATGGAAAACAAGGCCGACGCGATGGACACCAAGACCGACGGCATGGACACACCGGCTGAAAACGCCATGGAAAGCAAGGCTGCTACCGTGCGCGAAAAGGGCGAAGTCAAAGCCGACGCCATGGAAGACAAGGCCGACAAGATCCCGGGCTGATAGCTCGGTAAATCTTGCGAAAAAGAATTAAGCAGTTGAACGGCGAAGAGGCCGGCAGTCCCTCGGGTTTGCCGGTCTCTTTGTGTCTGGAGCGGCCGTTTTCAGACTGGCTGGGCGCCCGATCCCCGTCCGCCGCGCAGCAGATATTCCTGGGTGCCGCGGTGGAGCACATTGTCGACATCGATCACTGCGGAATTGGCATAGGTGAAGCCGGGGCCGAGGCTGCGGTAAAGCCGGTCGAAATCGCGTTCCACGGTCTGGCGATAGAGATCGGTGAAGCTTTCGATCACGAAGTAAGTCGGCTGCAGATCGTCGATCACATAATCGGTCCGCATCACCCGATCGACATTGAGGAAGATCCGGTTGGGTGACTGCGCTTCGACCGCATAGACTGCCTCAGTCGGGCCAGAGAGGATCCCGGCACCATAGGCGCGCAGACCGTCGCCCTCCATCACCAGCCCGAATTCGACCGTGTACCAATAGAGCGCACCCAGCGATTTCAAGCGATTATAGCGCATCGCCTTCCACCCGGCGCGGCCATATTCCTGCATGTAATCGGCAAATACCGGATCGGCCAGCATCGGGACATGGCCGAACACATCATGGAACACATCGGGTTCCTGGATGTAATCAAACGTTTCGCGGGTGCGGATGAAATTGCCTGCCGGGAAGCGGCGATTGGCCAGATGCCAGAAAAACACATGGTCGGGGATCAGCATCGGTACCGGCACGACGCTCCACCCGGTCAATGCGCCGAGTTCGTGCGAGAGCCGCGCGAAATCGGGCACGCCGCCGCGCCCCAGCCCGAGTTTTTGCAGGCCCGCCATAAACGCGCTGGCAGCGCGGCCGGGCAGGATATCGAGTTGGCGGGCATAGAGATCGTCCCAGATCGCATGCTCATCCGGGCTATAGCGCCGTTGCTGCGGCTCCAGCCAGTCCGTGCCGACCTGGGCCGGGCGCCTGAGCGGCGCGCTGAACACATCGACGCCCATCTCGGGGAGGCGGGTGTAATCGGGATCAAGGGCGAGGATGTCTGACATAGTTACGATTGCAACTTCTATCACCGCGCCTTGAATGAAGCAAACCGGGTGCAGGAGCAAATCTTGCGCTGCCTGCCCGGATCGCGCAAGCTGGTGATCAGCCAAAAGGAATCGCAATGGGCAAGCTCAAGCGCAAGAAATTCGACGAGCTCTATGAGCCAATGGAGGAAGAGCTGGTCGCCATGGCCCGCTGGACCGCGGCCACCGGCGCGCGGGTGGTGGTGCTGTTTGAAGGCCGCGATACGGCCGGGAAGGGCGGCGCGATCAAGGCGCTGGCCGGGCCGATCAACCCGCGCCAGTGCCGCGTCGTTGCGCTGTCCAAGCCCAGCGAGGCCGAACAGGGCCAGTGGTATTTCCAGCGCTATGCCGCCCATTTGCCCGGCAAGGGTGAAATCGTGTTGTTCGATCGCAGCTGGTACAACCGGGCCGGGGTCGAAAAAGTGATGGGCTTTGCCAGCGAGGCGCAGGTCGCGGCCTTTCTCAAAGCCGCTCCTGATTTTGAGAAGCAGTTGGTCGATGATGGCATATTGCTGTTCAAATACTGGCTGACCACCGATCAGGCGCTGCAGGAGGAACGCATTGCCGAGCGGCTCGCAGATCCGCTCAAGCGCTGGAAGCTCTCACCAATCGATCTGTCTGCGCGCGAGAAGTATGCCGAATATACCGCGGCGCGCGAGGCGATGCTCAAAGCCACACATACCAAGCACGCACCATGGACTCTGGTGGATTTCAACGATCAAAAACTCGGCCGGTTGTCTTTGATCCGTGATCTGCTTGATCGGCTTCCCGACACGCAAGTTGATGCAGCCGAACTGGTATTGAAGCCGCTCGGTCATGAACCGCTGTCCGAAAGCTATGGCGCACTCAAGCCGATTCCGCCATTCAAGGACTGATCGAGGCCGCTCCTTCTTGACTTTGCCCTGCGCTTCGACCAATGGCCCACCCTTGCAAGGGCGGCGCGGGGTACGTGCCGCTCGAATCATTTCAAAGTTTCAGGACAAGCGCCATGGCGAAGCCCGCAACCGTCAAAATCCGGCTGGTCTCCACCGCCGAAACCGGTTTCTTCTATGTGACCAAGAAGAATCCGCGCAACACGACCGAGAAGATGACCTTCCGCAAGTATGATCCGGTGGTGCGCAAGCACGTCGAGTTCAAGGAAGCCAAAATCAAGTAAGGACCTTTTGGGTTCATTCACAGTTCAAGCCTGCAACCTTAACGGAGATAGGCATGAACCACTTGATCAAGATCTCCCATCGTCTCGCCGCCGCCGCCGCCGCCTCGGCGGCGCTTGTCGTTGCGGCTCCGCTCACCCTGATTGCCCCGGCTGCGGCCCAGGCACCCGCCGCCAGCGCCCAGCTTTCCGCAGCGGTCACCGCGCTGCGCGCTATTTCGACGATGCGGGCCGATTTCACCCAGACCGATCGCAATGGCCAGCGCCTTAAAGGGACGCTGACGCTCAAGCGTCCGGGCCGGATCCGGTTCCAGTATGCGCCGGGTGTCCCGCTGCTGATCGTTTCGGACGGCGCCGCGCTTACACTCGTCGACTACGAGGTCCGTCAGGTTCAGCGCTGGCCAATCAAGAACAGCCCGCTGGGCGCCCTGCTCGATCCGAATCGCGATGTCATGCGCTATGGCCGGCTCCAGCCGACTGGCGATCCGAATGTCCTCAGCCTTGAGGTGCGCGATCCGGGGCATCCCGAATATGGGGTGATCACGCTGGTATTCGTGCGCAAGGCGGCAGCGCCCGGCGGGTTTGAGCTGGCAAGCTGGGTGTCGCTCGATTCGCAAAACGCGCGGACCACCGTGCGGCTGTCGAATCACCAATATGGCCAGGCCGTGCCGGACAATACGTTCCGCTTCAACGATCCCCGTCGCCCAGGGCGGCGCTAGGGGCCTGGCCGCTCGTCGATAGCTGGCCACGCATCATCGCAAGCCGTGCCGACGATGCGACAAACTGCGACAATTTCGGTGCGATTGTTCATAGGCCAGCAAGCAAAAATCGCGTAAAACTGTTTCCGACGGCACGATTTGAGGCGGGTTTCCCCCCTGTTGCCCTGCCTCAATATAATCGTTCCGCCGAAGCGTGACGAACGCAAAAAGGAACCCTCGTCCCAATGCCCCCGGGACGAGGGTTTTTTTGTGCGCGCGGCAGGCTTTTGTGCGCGAAGACAGGCTCGAATTTGCTGTCGCAACGCTTGATGCAAAAAACCGGTTCCCACTTTTTGGCGCGATGCTCTAACGCCGTATCCATGGTCACCATCGCCACCTGGAATATCAACTCCGTCCGCCTGCGTATGCCGCAGGTTGCACGCTTCCTTGCCGAACACGCGCCCGATGTGCTGTGCCTGCAGGAAATCAAGACGGTTGCGGAGACTTTTCCTTACGAGGCCTTTGCCGCGCTGGGCTATGTCCATCACGCGGTCCACGGGCAAAAGGGCTATCACGGCGTTGCCACAGTCAGCCGGATCCCGCTGCGCGAGATTACCCGCCATGACTGGCAGGACAATGGCGAGGCACGCCATGTCGGCGTCGAGCTGCTGGGTGCCGGAGCTGGTGGCGCTCAGGGCCTGATCCTCGAAAACGTCTATGTTCCGGCCGGCGGCGACGAGCCAGACCGGGCGGTTAACCCCAACTTCGGCCAGAAGCTCGATTTCCTTGAGCGGAAGACGCAGTGGGCCGACAAGATCGACCGGCCAAGCCTGATCGTCGGCGATTTCAACATTGCCCCGCTCGAAAGCGATGTGTGGAACCACAAGTCGCTGCTCAAGGTGGTCAGCCACACACCGATCGAGGTGGAAGCCCTGGCGCGCTTTCAGGCGGCGCATGGCTGGGTCGATCTGGGCCG
>JANOFJ010000129.1:0-6892 GCA_031413595.1 Novosphingobium sp. | reverse complement strand
CATGGCTGCTGACCCAGCCCGGTGTGGCCGCCCCGGTCGCCAGCGCAACCACGGCCGATCAGGTTGACGATCTGGTTGAAGCGATGGAAACCGAACTCACCCCGGCACAGATCGCCGAGCTGACTGCCGCAATCTAGGGTCATCAAGCTCCAAATAATCCGCTAAACGAGCGGGTCAGGCGTGGCAACTTCTACCAGACTTTGACACGCTGCTCGGGCGGCAGGTAAAGCTTGTCGCCCGGCTGGACGTCGAAAGCCTTGTACCAGGCGTCGAGATTGCGGACAGTCAAAGCCCGGTACATCCCCGGCGCATGGCCGTCGGTAACAATCCGCCCGCGCAGCGCCTCATCGCGCATCTTGCTAGCCCAGGCCTGGCCATAGGCGATGAAGAACCGCTGATCGCCGGTATAGCCGTCGATCACCGGCGCCTCCTTTCCGCCGAGCGAAGCGCGATAGGCGTCATAGGCAGCGGACAGCCCGGCAACGTCGGCGATGTTCTCGCCAAGCGTCAGCGTGCCGTTGACGTGGAGCCCGGGAAACGGCTCATACTGGTCATATTGCGCAGCCAGCGCCTTGCCCGATTGGTTGAATTTGGCCAGGTCAGCGGCCGTCCACCAGTTGCGCAGCTTGCCGGTGCTGTCGAAGGCGGCGCCATTGTTGTCAAAGCTGTGGCTGATCTCATGGCCGATAACCGCGCCGATCGCGCCATAGTTGAAGGCCGGATCGGCGGCAGGATCGAAAAATGGCCGCTGGAGGATTGCTGCCGGGAAATTCAGCGCATTCTGCACCGGCAAATTAACCGCATTGACCAGCTGCGCGTTCATCCACCATTCGCGCTTGTCGAGCGGCTTGCCGATCTTGGCGAGCTGCTGGGAATAGCGCAGCTTCGCCCCGGCCTGCTTGTTGGCATAGGCATTGCCGGGTGTAATGGTCAGGTTGGCGTAATCTTTCCAGCTATCGGGATAACCGACCCCCACTTCGATCGTGCGAACCTTTTGCAGCGCTTCCTTCTTGGTGGCGGGTGCCATCCAATCCAGTGATTCAACCCGCTTGGCGAAGGCGGTCTTGATATCTTCGACCATCGCCTGAACTTCGACCTTGGCCGCAGCAGGGAAGTATTTCTCGACATACAGCTTGCCCAGCGCATCACCCATCGAGGCGTTCACGGCAGCGAGGCTCCGCTTTTCACGCGACCTCGGCTCGGCCGTGCCAGACAGCGCGGTCCCGTAGAAGCCGAACTGGGCGGCGTACAGTTTTGAGCCCAGCACATCGGCGTTGGTGCTGATCAGGTGGAAAGTCAGCCAGTCCTTCCAGGCATCCAGCGGCTCGGAAGCTACCAACGCCGATAATTTGGGAATCGAGCCAGCATGATAAGCGCCGAATTTCTGCTGGCCGGCCAGCTGTGCCCCAATGAAAAACGCGTCCCAATCGATCCCCGGGGCCTTGGTCGCGAAATCGGCCTGGGTCCATTCCGCAGCCGACTTCTGGAAGTCTTCGCTTTCCGCGCGCGTTGCGTGGGCCTGCGCGATCTTCAACTCCAGATCAAAGATCCGCTGCGCCTTGGCCGCCGCATCCGGGCTTCCGGCTTCGGTCAGCAGCTGGGCTATATAGGCGCGATACTTCCCGCGCAGTTCAGCCATCTTCGGGTCAGCCGAAAGGTAGTATTCGCGCTCCGGCATACCCAGCCCGCCTTGCAGCAGGTATGGCACAACTTCACCCCCGGCGAGCGCCTGGGTGACGAACACGCCAAACAGATTATCGGTCTGGAAATTGGTCGAATTTAGCGGATCGACGTCGGCCCGGATCTGTTCGCCCAACACGCGCGAGAGGCCCTTCAGGTCAGCGGCCGCCGCAATCCGGTCAAGATCGGCCTTGGCCGGGGCCAGTCCAGCCTTGTCGATCGCGGCGACATTCAGAAAGGCGGAATAGAGGTTGCGGATCTTGCCTTTTTCGCTGTCTGCAGCGGCGTCGGACTTCGCGATGTCGGCAATCAATTCGCCAAGCTGCTTTTCGGTCTTCTGATCGGCGATATAGAAGCCGCCGATGCTGGAGCGATCGGCCGGAATCTCGGTGGTCTTCATCCAACCGCCATTGGCAAAATTATAAAAGTCGTCGCCTGCCTTGACCGACTTGTCCATCGCTGCGGGATCGATGCCAGCGTTGGTCCCGGCTGTAATGCTGGTTTCTGTTCCAGCCATCTTGCATGCGATCGGACCCGCGCTGATGGTGGCCGCGCCCAGCAACAGGGCAGCAACGAGCTTGCGATTGCGCATCAATTGGTTCCTTCAAAAGCGCCTGCAGCGCTGTTTTCTGCCCAAAACCTTAGGGCCAGCGCGCCGTGACAGCAATCCGCGTTGGTCGAGGGAATAACGCCGTTGGTGGAAGGGATCAGGCCGAAAGCCGCCCAAACGCTCCTTCGCCGGCGTAATGGGCGGCATCGCCCAGTTCTGCCTCGATCCGGATGAGCTGGTTGTATTTGGCAAGCCGGTCAGAGCGGGCCAGGCTGCCGGTCTTGATCTGGCCGCAGTTGGTGGCAACCGCAAGGTCAGCGATGGTTGCGTCCTCGGTCTCACCCGAACGATGCGACATCACCGCGGTATAGCCATTGCGCTGGGCGATGCTGACCGCTTCCAGCGTTTCGCTGAGCGTGCCGATCTGGTTGACCTTGACCAGCAGCGAATTGGCCAGGCCCTTGCCGATGCCCATGGTCAGCCGCTTGGGATTGGTGACGAATAGATCATCGCCCACCAGCTGGATTTTGTCGCCGATCTGGGCCGTTAGCGCCGCCCAGCCTTCGAAGTCATCCTCGCCCATGCCATCCTCGATTGAGCGGATCGGATAATCATCGCACAGCTTGGCGAGGTAATCCGACATCTGGACCGGGCTGAGCGAGAGCCCTTCGCCGCTGATCTCATATTTGCCGGCCTTGAAGAACTCGGTCGCGGCGCAATCTAGCGCCAGCGTCACATCGACGCCCGGTTTGAACCCGGCCTTCTCGATCGAGGCCATGATGAAATCGAGCGCAGCACGGGTGCTGGCCAGGTTGGGGGCAAAGCCGCCTTCATCGCCCACCGCCGTCGCCAGGCCTTTTTCATGGAGGCCCTTCTTGAGGGTGTGGAAGATTTCCGAACCCCAGCGAACCGCCTCTGCCAGGGTTGGCGCACCGACCGGCATGACCATGAACCGCTGACCACTTTCGTCTCGATGCCGTTGATAGCGTTGGCGCTGCTGTTCGACCTGGTCGGCCTTGGCGCCCCGTTCTGGTGGCTGGCGGGCAAGTCGCTCGATCTGTTGCTGGCGCTGGCGCACGGGACAGCTGCGGTGCCAGGCGCGGTCACTACGCTGCCGGCAATGGGACGCGGGGCTTTCGCGCTGTTCGTTGCCGGGGGGCTGTGGCTGGCCTTGTGGCGCGGCAGGGTGCGCCTGCTCGGCCTGGCCCCGGCAGCTCTGGGCCTGATCTTGCTCGCATCGCTGCGTCCGCCCGATGTGCTGGTCTCGGGCGACGGCCGCCATGTCGGGATCACCGGAATAGGGCCGGAGCTGCTGGTCCTCCGAGCAAGCAAAAGCGACTATGTCCGCGAAAACCTGACCGAGATCGCCGGGATGGCGGGCGAGACCCGGCCGCTCAGCGACTGGCCCGGCGCGCGCTGCAATGCTGACTTTTGCGCGGTGCAGCTCGAACGCGGTGGGCGCTCCTGGCAGCTCCTCATCGCCCGCGGCAACGACTACGTGCCGACCCGCGCCCTGGTTGCCGCTTGCGACCGCGCCGACGTGGTGATCGCCGACCGCCGTTTGCCTGGCGCTTGCCGCCCGCGCTGGCTCAAGGCAGACCGCGCGCTGCTCGACCGTACCGGCGGGCTCACGCTCGACCTTTCACGAGGCCGGATCGAGACCGTGGCCGGCCACCAAGGCACCCACGGCTGGTGGCAACCCACGGTTCGCGCCCGCTACCAACCGCCAGCGACTGCCGCCCCGGTATTGCCCGCCGGGCCGCCGCAGTCTCAGTGATAGCGCCGCAGCAGCCCGGCAAGCTTGCCCTGGATCAGCACTTCGCGCGGATCATAGACCTGCGCTTCGTAGGCGGCATTGGCGGGATCGAGCCGGATCCGGCCGTTTTCACGCTGCAGATACTTGAGCGTCGCTTCCTCGCCGCGGACCAGTGCGACTACGATTTCCCCGTCGCGGGCGACGTCGGTCTTGCGGATCAGCGCATAGTCGCCGTCGAAAATCCCCGCCTCGATCATCGAATCGCCCGAAACCTCGAGCGCAAAATGTTCGCCCGCACCCAGCAGCGCGGCGGGAACCGGAAGCATGGTCGAAGTTTCCATTGCCTCGATCGGCATGCCTGCGGCGATCTTGCCGTGCAGCGGGATCTCGATCACGTCGTTGGCCGGGGCGGGGCGCGCCGGTTCGGGCCGCTTGAGCGCAACGACATTGTCAGCACTGCGCACGGGCGCCTTGCTGGTCACGTCTTCAGGCTGTTTCAGCACTTCCAGCGCCCGCGCCCGGTTAGGCAAGCGGCGGATAAAGCCGCGTTCCTCAAGCGCCGAGATCAGGCGGTGCACTCCCGATTTCGACTTGAGATCAAGCGCCTCCTTCATTTCCTCAAACGAAGGCGAGACGCCGCTTTCTTCAAGCCGGGTCTGGATGAAACGGATCAATTCGTGCTGTTTGCGGGTCAGCATGGGCACTCTCCCTGCGAACGGAGCGCCAGAGGAATGTTCCAGCGCCGTTCAGTGAACGAATGCGGAACAGTTAAGCAACATCGGAACCTGAGTCAAGCCATACCGCCATTATCGAGCAGATAGACCGGAACTGCATCACCGACAGCCGCCGCGCCGGCATTGGCGGGCCGGTTGATCAGGGCATTGCTCGCCGCCAGCGTAGCCAGCGCGCCGCTGTCCTGGTTGATCCGCACTGAGACCTGCTGCCCGTCCCAATGCGCGCGCAGGAACTCCTGCCGCTCGCCACCGCAGGGCAGAGGTTCGGCCACCGGCGCCATCATCGGCCGGGGCAGGGGATGGGTTGCCCCGGCCAAGGCCCGGAGCAGCGGCAGCAGGAAGTGGTAGGCAGTAACATGGCTGGACACCGGGTTCCCGGGCAGGCCAACCACCAGCTGGCTTCCCCGGCTCGCCACCATGATCGGTTTGCCGGGTTTGACCGCCACTTTCCAGAAATCGAGCTGCGCCCCCCAGGCCTCAAGCGCCGGGCGGATCAGGTCGTGATCGCCAACCGAAGCGCCGCCGCTGGTCACCACTACGTCGGTGCCCTCAGCCCGTTTCAGGGCGGCGACCAAGGCAGCTAGATCGTCGGCAACCGGGCCGATTCGTTCGACCTGGCAAGGCAATGTCGAAACCGCCATGGCGGTGATCATCGCTCCATTGCTTGCCGGAATCTGATGGACCGCGCAGTCGGTCGGATCGCTCGAAAGTTCATCACCGCTGTCAATGATCGCGATCCGGGGAAGGCGCCGCACCGCGACATGGCTATGGCCGGCGCCGAGCGCCAGGGCGAGTTGCGCAGGACCGACCCGCGCACCGACGCCGAGCAGTTCCGCCCCTGCGGTGAAGTCCATGCCCGTGCGACGAACATGTCTGGCAGCAGGCTCGGGCGGAGTGCCGGTTAGCATCAGAAAATCGCCATCGCGCGCCGCATCTTCCTGCATCAGCACCATGTCGGCGTTGGCTGGAAGCAGCGCCCCGGTGGCGATCCGTACCGCCTCGGCCATGCCAAGTGACCCGCCGAACGGGTGCCCGCAGGCGCTCTCGCCGATCACCCGCCACGGCCCTGGCAAATCGGCCGCGCGCAGGGCATAGCCGTCCATTGCCGAGAGATCGGCCGGGGGCTGGGTCCGCCGCGCGGTCAGTGGTTCGGCGAGGTAGCGGCCGAGCGCGTCAGCCACCGGCACACGCTCGATCGGCAGCGGTTTGGCAAGTGCCAGCAGGCGAGCCTGGGCTTCGGCAAGCGGCAACAGCGCCATCAGACGGGGGCACTCCAGTAGCCCGACTTGCCGCCGCGCTTCTCGATCAACCGCAGATCGGAAATGACCATGCCCTTGTCGAGCGCCTTGGCCATATCGTAGATTGTCAGGAGTGCCACCGAAGCAGCTGTCAAGGCTTCCATTTCCACCCCAGTTCGGCCGGTGAGCGTGGCGCTGGCGGTGGCCCGCACGGCGCTGTCTTCGATCACGAAATCGACCGTCACCGCATCGAGCGCGAGCGGATGGCACAGCGGGATCAGCTCGGCAGTCTTCTTGGCGGCCATGATCCCGGCGATCCGCGCCGCCGCCAGGACATCGCCCTTGGGCACCGCGCCATCGCGGATTGCCGCCAGAGCCTCTGCCGACATCGCAATCCGCCCGGAAGCCACCGCCACCCGGCGCGTCTCGGCCTTGCCGCCGACATCGACCATCCGCGCCTTGCCGGCTGGGTCGAGGTGAGTGAGTTCAGCCATTGAGCAGGCTCCGGGTCGCAACTGCGACATCGGTTTGCCGCATCAGGCTCTCGCCGACAAGGAAAGTTCGAACGCCGCACTGCTGCAGCCGCAGCAGGTCGGCGTGCGAATTGATCCCGCTCTCGCTGACCAGCAGCGTCCCTTCAGGCGCCAGCGGGGCGAGGCGTTCGGTGGTGGCGAGGTCGGTAACGAAGCGCTTCAGATCGCGGTTGTTGACGCCGATAAGCCTTGATTTCAAGATACTTGCTCGCTCCATCTCGGCTTCATTGTGAACTTCGACCAGCACGTCCATTCCGCGCTCCAGCGCTGCCGCCTCAATCTCGGCCATGACCTTAACGTCCAGCGCGGCGACGATGATCAGCACCGCATCGGCCCCGATCGCGCGGGTCTCGGCCACTTGCCAGGGATCGACCATGAAATCCTTGCGCAGCACCGGCAGG